>NZ_JBEXET010000078.1:0-21150 GCF_040606415.1 Streptomyces sp. NPDC005423
CCGGCCTGCAGGGCAGGCATCGCAGACGGCGGCACCTGACGACGGTCCCCGATCCGCGGGCTGTTCTGCGGCCCGATCTCATCGTCCGCGACTTCCAGCCCGACCCGGGCGGGCTCAATACCCGCTGGTGCGGCGACATCACTGACATCGCCACGGACGAGGGCTGGCTCTACCTGGCCACCGTCATCGACATCGCCTCCCGCCGCGTGGTCGGCTGGGCAACGGCTGATCATTTGCGGACCGATCTGGTCGCCGATGCCCTGACGAACGCCTGGCAGACCAGTTGGGAGTCCAGCTATCGGCCGGCCGCACCGGACAATGCTGGGACAATGCACTCGCCGAGTCGTTCTTCGCCACCATCAAACGCGAGGTGCTCGACACCACCGCCTGGCCCAGCCGGGCCACCGCCCACACCGCGATCTTCGATTTCATCGAGGGCTGGTACAACGTGCACCGTCTGCACAGCAGCCTCGGCTACCGCAGTCCCGCCGAATACGAGACTGCACTCGCAGCCTGACCACCACACCAATGGTGTCCGTCAAAGCGGAACAAGCTCAAAGCCCTGTTGGCCGGCTCGGAACAGCTGCCCGCAGCGGTGGCGGCCGAGGTCGTCTTCGCGCCCGACGAGGCCGCCTCCCCGGTGGCCCTGCGCTCCAAGCCCTCGCCAGTGTCGGTGCACAGGTGGTCGAGCGCATCGACCGCGCCTCTGAGTCAGAGCTGCGTTGCTTCGGTGAGTTGACGCGCGTGCGATCGAGTTTCATCGTTCATCGGGAAGAAGCACTCAATGCGCAACTCCTGCAGCGTCACGTCCTGCGGTGTCCCGAGCGTCGTCACGGTGGAGAAGAAGTCGAACCGCCGGCCACCGTGCACGTACTGGATCGGCACGATCGGCAGCACCGGCGTGGCCACGTCGAGCGACCGCAGCGAGGCCGGCACCCCTGGGTAGTCCAGCACCTCGTCGAGGATCCGCTGGGCGCGCTCGTCGGTGACACCCCCGATCGCCTCCCGGTGCGCGCGCTGGACCAGCGCCTCCGCAACGTCCGGCCAGTTCGTCACGTGCCGGCGGACGCCGTCGGGGTGGAACATCCGGCGCAGCACGTTCGCCGGTCCAGGAGCTGTCTTCGCCTGCCCGTCCTGGAGGAAAGCGAAGAAGCGGCGAGCGGCGGCGTTCGTGTGCCGGATGTCCCAGCTCCGGTCCATCACCAGGGCTGGGAAGGGCTCCTGCTGCGTCAGGATGGTGTCGAGCGCGTCGCGGACGGCGGCGAGCGACGGCGCGTCCAATTCGGACTCCGGGTATTCGGGCGCGAACCCAGCCTTGAGCAGCAGGGTGTTGCGTTCGCGCAGGGGTACGTCGAGCACGTCGGCGAGCTTCAGGACCATGGCCCGGCTGGGGTTCGCGCGGCCGGTCTCGAGGAAACACAGATGGCGGATCGACACCGCAGCCTCGGCGGCCAGAGCCAGCTGGCTCAACCGCCGGACGCTCCTCCAGTGTTTCAACAGTGGACCGACCTCAGACACCATTCGAGTATCCCGCAGTCCACGCGTGCGGCTGCACCGCCGCCTCCAGCGGTGGCCGGGCGACGTTCGCGGTGTAGTTCGTCATCGCGGAGATCGCCACCCCGGTGATCACTTCGAACAGTTGCTCCTTTGTGAAGCCGGCCGCCGTGAACGCGGCCACGTCCGCCTCATCGAGCCCGCCCCGCTTTTCGATGAACGCGCGGGTGAGCGCCGACAGCGCCGCCATCCGCGAGTCGGAGGGAAGATCGCCGCGGCGCAGGGCCTCGACCACGGCCGGTTCGACCCCGTCCGCGAGCGCCTCCAGCGTGTGGAACGCGACCGCCCATTCGCTGCCGTTGGCGACCGCGTTGGACAGCAGCAGGACCTGCCGTTCGTCCGGGCCGAACGTTCCGCCACCCCGGAAGTGCCCGAACGCGGAGAAGAAGGTGTTCAACAACGCCGGCGAGTTCGCCATGAGCCCGGCCCCGGCCGGAACGAACCCGAATGCCCCCTGCAAGACCGTCAGCGGCTCCTTCGCGGCTTCGGACGCGGTGTCGGCGGTATGGATCTGATAACTGGTCATGACTCGGAGTCTGCGACAGCCACGACGTCGAACCAATTCTCTCGGAGGTAAATGCGCGTGATACCGCTCGCGCGTGGTCACCGCAGCAGTTCGACGGGACCGGCAGCTCAGCCCGCATAGTGCTCCGCGTCGAGCGGGCTCACCCAGCACCTCGACGACCCTTGGCCGGATCTCACGCTCCTCGGTCACGTCGTCCCGGTCCAGCACACGACTCGCGACCGGTGAGCTTGTTCCGCTTTGACGGACACCATTGGTGTGGTGGTCAGGCTGCGAGTGCAGTCTCGTATTCGGCGGGACTGCGGTGGCCGAGGCTGCTGTGCAGACGGTGCACGTTGTACCAGCCCTCGATGAAATCGAAGATCGCGGTGTGGGCTGTGGCCCGGCTGGGCCAGGCGGTGGTGTGGAGCACCTCGCGTTTGATGCTGGGGAAGAACGACTCGGCGAGTGCATTGTCCCAGCATTGTCCGGTGCGGCCGACCGACAGCCGTACCCCCAACTGGTCTGCCAGTGAAGCCAGTTGCTGACTGGTGTATTGACAGCCTCGGTCCGAGTGGGAGATCACCGGATTGATGGGTCGATGTTGCCGGCAGGCGTTCGTCAGAGCATCGGCGACGAGATCGGTCCGCAGGTGATCAGCCGTTGCCCAGCCGACCACGCGGCGGGAGGCGATGTCGATGACGGTGGCCGGGTAGAGCCAGCCCTCGTCCACTGAAGGCGGCGAGTGGACAGTGCCGGCCCACTGCCCATGCCGAAGTGAGCAGTACGGCTGCGGCGGCTGCCGCCCCGAGCCGGAGTCCGGTGCCGTGGGCCGGCAGAACCCAGGCCGCCAGGCCGTACGCGGTGGCACCCGCGAGTTCCAGCGCGAACCGGTGTCCCGGCCGTAGCCGTGCCTGCAGCGGGGGACTCGGATCAGGACACGTGGCTTGAGCGTAGGCGCGCGGGGAGGGCGGGGCATCGGCCCTGCGGCGTATGCCTCCAGGCAGATGTGCCGGGCATCGCCCGCCCGTCACCTTGAGAGCCCCTGACGACTGGAGAAGCCCGGTGACCGATGATTCCCTCACAGCAGCAGCGTCCGCTGTCGGCCTCAGCAAGATATACGGCGAGGGCGGGATGCATGTCACTGCCCTGGACAACCTCGCTGTCGCCTTCCTGCGGGGGCAGTTCACCGCCATCATGGGACCGTCCGGCTCCGGGAAATCCACACTGATGCACTGCATGGCCGGCCTGGAACGGGTCACCTCGGGCTCTGCCCGGATCGGCGACCCAGAAAAGGGTGGCCTGGACGACAAGCGGCTCACCACGATGCGCCGGGACCGGATCGGTTTCGTCTTCCAGTCGTTCAACCTGCTGGCGACACTCACCGCGCTGGAGAACATCACTCTTCCCCTGGCCATCGCCGGACGGAAGCCCGACCAGGCGTGGCTGGACCGGGTGGTGGCGACCGTCGGACTGGCCGACCGCCTCGGCCACCGACCCTCCCAGCTCTCGGGCGGGCAGCAGCAGCGGGTGGCCTGCGCCCGTGCTCTGGCCTCCCGACCGGAGATAGCGGCGCCTGTTGGAGGCCCTGCGCCTGCTGGGAGCCGCCCGGTGGGACGCCCCGACGGTGGCCGTCCACCTCGGCTTCACCGCCCCGGCGAACTTCGGCCGCTTCTTCCGCGGCCGCACCGGCCTCGCCCCGGCCGCCTTCGCGGCCCGCGCAACGAGGACCCACGCGTGACGGGCACGAGGCAGAGGCCCCGTGCCCGTCGGAGGCGATGACCCCCGTCGCGGTCCGCGTGAACGCCCGGTGGGAGCACTGGTGGGGTGTCGGTGTTCGAGATCGTCCGCAGGGCGAGTGCCGAGTCGGCACCCACCTTGCTCCAGTCGATCCGCCCAGCGGTGCCGGCCCGGACCGGCTTGCAGGATCCCCGTCTGCACCCGGAAGAGAACTGCGTCGGTCGCTCTGCGGTGAACAGCCCACCCTCTCCACGGAGCCCTCGTACGGGCAGATGCGGCGTCGGCCCGACGCCGACCCGGCCGTGATCACCGGCTACAAGGCCGCCCGCAACCGGCCCCTGCACCAACCCTGCCCGGGTGACAGCCCTGGTCAGGGCCTTGCTGGTCCTCGTTCAACCGCGGGTGCGGGAACTGTACCCGGTGCAACTTCCGGTGGATTCGGTCTCTCGGACGGCGTATCAGCCCTGCGAGCAGACCCGGTGCGATCTGTGGTTCCTGCTGGCGGCCATCCGCTGGGCTTCGGGGAGACCGGGCACCCGCCGGTGCTGGTGATCGTGTCCGGGTACTCGCAGGTGATGTAGTCAACTGTTGGATGCCGCCGTTTTGTTGGTCTGTTTCGAGAGTGTCTGCCTGGTCGCGGCCGGTAGCGTTGGGGTTCATGAGTAACGAGAACCTGCTGCTGGTGCGCAGGCTCCGCCACGGCCACTGGGTGGTTGTGGACGTGATGGTCGGGCTCCTGCTTGCCGTCGCCTTCGCGTCCGCGGCCCAGCTGAGTGACGACCTGCCACAAGCCGTCGCCGCGCTGGCCGCGCTGCCCGTCGCGACCCGGCGCGGCTGGCCTCTGTCATCTTTGGCGGTCTCGCTGGCCGCGGCGGTCACCTCGCTGCTCCTGGGCGTGGAGTCCGCCTATCTTCCCGTCGCCGTCGTGCTCTACTCGGTTGGTGCGCAGCATCCGCGCAGGCGGGCTGTCACCGGTCTCGCCGCCGCCCTGGCCTGCGTGGTCGCCGCGCTGCTGGCCGCCGTCTGGCCGTTCTGGACGCAGGCGCTGGGCAGCGCCGGGTTCGGTCTGACCCTGATGGGCCTGTCTTGGACCGCGGGGTTGGCTGTCCGCGAGCAGCATCTGCACGCGGCCCGTACGGCGGAGCGGGCCGTGGTCGAGGAGCGGCTGCGCATCGCTAGGGACCTGCACGACGTCGTCGCCCACAGCATGAGCCTGATTACTATGACGGCGGGGGTCGCTGGGATCGTCGCCGAGGCCCGGCCGCATGAGGCGCGCGAGGCGCTGCGGCTCATCGAGACGACCGGCAGGGAGTCGATGCTGGAAATGCGCGCGATGCTCGGCATGCTGCGCTCGGAGACCGGTGACCTGACTCCGGCGCCGCGGCTGCGCGACTTGCAGGCGTTGGCTGCGAACGCGGGCATTGACGTGGACCTGCGTGTCGACACCGGTGACCTGCCCGATGGGGTGGGCCTCGCGGTGTACCGGATCGTTCAGGAGGCGCTGACTAACGTGGCCAAACACGCGGGAACCGGATGCCGGGTGCGGGTCGCTGTACCCGAGACAGGGGTGGTGGAGGTCGAGGTGGCCGACTGCGGCCGCGCGGCGCCTCGCGACGGCGGCGGGTACGGGCTGCTCGGCATGCGCGAACGCTGCCTGGCCTACGGCGGGCAGCTGACCGCGGGCCCCCGCCCCGAGGGCGGCTTCCGCGTGGTGGCGCGCCTGCCCTACGCGCGCAAGGACACGCCATGATCAGGGTGGGGGTCGCCGACGACCAGCCACTGATGCGGGTCACCCTCACCATGCTGGTAGGAACGGCGGCCGACATGGTGGCCGTCGGTGAGGCGGGCTCCGGTACCCAGGTCGTTGAGCTGGCCGCGCGCACCCAGCCCGACGTCGTGCTCATGGACGTACGCATGCCGGGCATGGACGGGCTGGCGGCTACCCGCATCATCCGCGCCGACCCGGCGCTGTCGCAGGTCCGCGTCGTCATCCTGACCACTTTCGACCTGGACGAGTACGTGTACGAGGCGCTGCGCGCCGGCGCGAGCGGTTTCCTGCTCAAGGACATCCCACCGGCCGACCTGCTGGCCGCGATCCGTGTCGTCGCCTCGGGCGAGGCGCTCCTGGCCCCCACGGTCACCCGCAGGCTCATCGCCGAGTTCGCCCGTGCGGCGGCGGTCGAGTCCCGGATCGTGCGTGAGCTGGCGGCGGTGACGGGGCGGGAGCGCGAGGTGCTGACGCTCATCGCGCGGGGCCTGACCAACCCCGAGATCGCCGCCCGCCTGGAGCTCAGCATCTCCACCGTCAAGACCCATGTGCGGCGGCTGCTGGCGAAGCTGGACGTGCACGATCGCGTCCAGCTCGTCATCGTCGCCTACGAGTCAGGCATGGTCACCGCCGCCGAGAGGAGCAAATAGGCAAACGGGCCGCCGCGATGGCCGTAAGGAGGTCGAAATCGTGCCGCCCGTCGGGCGGGCAGGCCGCAGGTCCAGGGTGTTCTGCTTCGGTACGGGCTGTCCGCACGTTTCCTCAACCCCCTGACTGACCTACTTGGTGTAGGTCACCTCGGGGAAGCGCGGCGTCGCCTCGTCCAGCAGCGGGGACTTCTCGCCACGAAGGAACCGATCGAAGAAGGCCAGCGGATAGACCCGCTGGAAGGCCAGCGCCCGTTTCTCCGGGATCGTCCCGACGGATTCGGTCAGTTCCTCCTCGGACAATCCGACCTTACGCAGGAGCCGCACGTCGTCGCCGAAGGAGTTGTGCGCTGCCCCGTTGACGGTCAGATTGAGTCGCCACCCGCGCAGGTTCTTCCAGAACATCTGCAACGTCGGGTTGGTGGCCATCCCGCCCTTGCCCGGGGTGTCGACGACCAGGTAAGGCCGCTCCAGCCCTGCCTTTGCCACCGGTCCGAGCACCGCGCCGTCGAGGCCGAGCCCGGCCTTGATGCGCTTGTCGGTGTACATGGCCCAGGAGGTGGAGGCCCCGCCGAGGGAGTGGCCGAACATGCCGACCCGGTTCATGTCCAGCATGCCCGTCAGTCCTGCAGGAAGCTTGCGTCCGCTCAGCTGGTCGAGCACGAACCGGGTGTCGTCGGCGCGCACCTCGGCCGCCTTGACGAAGTCGGTGATCTCGCCCTTTGGGTTGGTGACGACGCGGCCGCCGGGGAATTCGACCACAGCCGCGTCGTAGGTGTGGTCCATCGTCACCACCGCATAGCCGTGGCTGGCCAGCTCCTCCACCACCCCGGTGCCGTAGGAGCGCGAGGCGTTGGCACCAGGGGAGTACAGCACGACAGGCAGCCGCCCGAGCCGCTGGTCGGCCGGGGCGCCCTGATGCCCGTCCGTCAGCCCCAGTACCACCTTGCCCGGTATGCCGAGGTCGCTCAGATAGCGGTCGGCCGCAGCCTTCTGCATCCACGGCGCGAGCGGGTATCCAGCGGTCTGCCGCGCGGGATACCAGATGCTGATCATCAGTTCGCGTTTGTGTCCGGCCACCCACGGGTCGGTCCTGGAGGAGTCGACCAGGTGCAGCGCGACCGTGCCGATCCGGTGCGGGCCGGTGGGGGATGGCGGCTCGAATCGCATGGTGGGCGTGCTAGGGGCAGTGGCAGTGGCAGCGGCAGCCGTCAGGAAGGCGGCGACGCCGATCAGGAGAATCTTCATGCTCTCTACGCTGCCGCCCCGCCCGGCGCCCGGCATCACGCCGCTGGATGAGCCGCGCGTCAGCCCAGAACGCTACGCCGAACCGGCCCTCCTCCTCCCAGAGGATGCTACTTCCCCGTCGGCCACGGCCCTGTGATCCCGAGAGCAGCCCGAACCACCCGGATCGCATCCCCTGAACTTGGGTGTTGCGACGACCACTAGAACGGAAGCTCGCTGCCGCGATCCGTATGCATGACGCACCCCTGCTCCAGGCCGCCACGCCCGGCCGCCATCCGCAAGGCACCGACCGGCAACTCGGCGCGGTGATGGTCAGCCATCGCCCAGCCGACCACCTCCCGCGTCGCGAGATCGATACAGGTCGCCGGATACAACTTCCCTTCCAGCGTGCTGAGTTCAGTCATGTCGCCGACGAGCCGCATCCCGGGCCGGGGCGCGGTGAAGTCCCGGCCGATCAGGTCGAGCGCGAACACCGCCCGCTTCGCCTGCCGGGTCAGGCCCCGCCGCCGGCGGCGGGTGATCCCGACGATCCGGTGCTTGCGCATCAGCCGCTCGATCTTCTTGGAGTTCACCACCCGCCCGGCCCGCCGCAGGGCGGCGTGGATCCGCGGGGCCCCATAGGCACCGCGAGATCCGGCGTGAAGCACCCGGATCTCGCCCACCAGCACCTCCTCGGCCCGCTCCCGCACCGTCCGGGCCGGCCGTGACGCCCTGTGCGCGTAGTAGGTGGAACGGGGCACTCCCAGCACACGGCACAGGAACGCAACGCTGCGACCTGCGGGATTACCCTCCGATGCCTTCTCCGCATCGATGAAACGACACCGTGCCACGGTGTCTACCTCACCTTGTCCTGAGCGAAGAAGGCGGTCGCTTTCCCCAGAACCTCGATCGTGGCCTCCTGCTCGCGAACCTTCCGCCGCAGCCAGACCAACTCCTCACGCTCGCCAGTGGTCAAAGCCCCGGCGGGCCCCTCACCGCGGTCGGCCTTCGCCTGCTTCACCCACCCGCGCAGCCTTCCGGGCTCACGCCCAGATCCCTCGCGACCTCCGTGACCGTCTTCTCCGAGGACAACGCCAAGGCGACCGCGTCCCGCTTGAACTCGGCCGTGTACCGCTTACTCATGTTGCTCTTGCTGCTCACTACCTGTGACTGCTTCCTCCGGGACCATCCGTCCCAGTATCAAGCTGTCCGGTCGGCAGGGGGAACCTCAGGTACACGAGTGCGACGAGCGCACGCTGGTGTGGCGGGAGCTAGCAACGGCGGCCACCTTCGCGGGTGACGATGAGCATCGTGACCCACTCGACCAGGGCGTGAGGCAGATCGAGTGCGGCAGGATAGGGAACCAACGAGGCTCCTATGCCGATGGGTTGAGACTTCGAACATCTCCCTCAACGGCACGGGGGCCCCGTGCGTTTCGGCCCCGCGCCCGCCAGCAGCCCCGTCACCCGACCGGTGGCCACACTGAAAAGGCTCAGTAGGTGCCGGTTGAAGGCTCTGGTGCCTCTTTCGGCGATGATCGGCCGGTCCTCAGAAAAGGTTGGTTTCTTGATGGCAGAGGGCTGGTCTAGGCTGCCGCAGTCGTTGGCCACCGAGGCCGGCGCGTCAAGGAGAGGTAGACGATGCCGCAAGCGGAATACGCGACCAGCCCGGCGGGCAAGCCGGGGCGGCAGACGCTCAGTGCGGTGGAAGAAACGGCCCGGATGGACGCCGTGCGCCGCTACGACATCCTCGACACGCCGCCTGACGGCGCGTTCGACCGCGTCGCGGCGATGGCGGCCCGGCTGTTCAAGGTGCCGGTGGCGAGCGTGACGATCGTGGACGAGGACCGGATCTGGTTCAAGGCCGCGCACGGTCTGGATGGCGTCAGCGAGATCAGCCGGGAGCCGGGCCTGTGCGGCTCGGCGATCCTCGCCGACGAGACCCTGGTGATCCCCGACACTCTCACCGACCCCGTCGCCGTCAACAACGGTCTGGTCACCGGGCCGATGGCTGTCCGTTTCTACGCCGCCGCGCCGATCATCACCGGCGACGGGCACCGGTTGGGGACCGTCAACATCCTCGACACCAAGCCGCGCCTGATCACCGAGGACGACACGACTACCCTCGCGGATCTGGCCTCGATCGTGCTCGACGAGCTGGAGATGCGCCTGGCGGCCTTGAACGCCCTGCGCGCCGAGCAGGAGCGGCGTATCGAGCAGGAGGAGGCCCGCGAGCGCGCGGAGCGTGACATGGTCGCCATCCAGGCGTTCGCCTCCACCCTCCAGCGCACCCTGCTGCCGCCGGCACTGCCGGTGATCCCTGGGCTGGAACTGGCCTGCCACTACGCCACCGCCTCCCCGCAGGACGTGGGCGGTGACTTCTACGACGTCTTCCCGCTCGACGGCAAGAGGTGGGCGTTCTTTCTTGGCGACGTGTGCGGCAAGGGCCCCGAAGCCGCCGCCGTCACCTCTCTGACCCGCTACACCCTGCGTGCCGCAGCCCTGATCGACCCCGATCCCGACGTGGTCCTCACCTCCCTGAACACGGCGCTGCTCCTCGATCCGGCCGTCGGAACCCGATTCTGCACCGCCGTCTTCGGCACCCTGGAACCCCACGAAAAGGGCGGGTTCACCCTCACGGTGGCCACCGGCGGCCACCCTCCGGCCTACCACCTGCGCGGACAGGGGGCGGTGGAAACGGTGCGCCCCCAGGGCGGCATGCTCATCGGCGCTTTCGCCGAGGCGCGCTTCGCCTCCCACACCTTCCACCTCGCCCCGGGTGAAGGATTGCTCCTCTACACCGACGGGCTGACCGAGGCCCGCACCCTGGGCGGAGAAATGATCGGAGAAGACGGTCTGACCCGCTTCTTCTCCGCACGCACCGGGCCCGTCACCGCGGCCGCGGTCATAGGGGACACCGTCGACCTCATCGACACCACGCCCCACGGGGCCGGTGACGACGTCGCCCTGCTGGCCATGTCCGTCCCCCTCGCCGACGCCACAGACGGCCTCCCCGCGATCGCCACCGCCCACACCATCGCCCCCGCCGGCGAGACGCCGGAGAGCCGACCGTGACCGACTTCCGCCTCACCCCACAGCACACCGAAGGCGACCTCGCCCTGGCCCACATCGCCGGCGAACTCGACCTGACCACCGCCCCCCTCCTGCGCGCCCAGGCACTGGCCCTGATCGAACAAGGCCACCGCCACCTGATCCTGGACCTCTCGGCTGTCACCTTCTGCGACTCTTCAGGCTTCAACGCCCTGATCGGCATCCTCCGCTGCGCCAAGACCGCCGACGGCACCCTGGTCCTCGCCGCCGTCCCCGACCGCCTTCAGCGGATGCTGCACCT
Source organism: Streptomyces sp. NPDC005423 (assembly GCF_040606415.1). Taxonomy (NCBI): domain Bacteria; kingdom Bacillati; phylum Actinomycetota; class Actinomycetes; order Kitasatosporales; family Streptomycetaceae; genus Streptomyces; species Streptomyces sp. NPDC005423. The sequence goes on from NZ_JBEXET010000078.1 coordinate 10,787, forward strand.
CACCGGCCTGAACACCCTGCTACCCGCCCACCCCACCGCCGCCCACGCCCTCGTCGCACACACCCGCAGCCCAGACACGGCCACCGCATAACCCCCTGCGGTGCCCCCGCACCAGAGCCCACTACCGGCAGTGACCGCCGCCCGGAATCTGGCGGGCGATTTTACTCATGACCACCGCGAACGAGCGCTGCTCATGAGACGCGGATTCCAGTGTTTCCGCAGGACTGAATGCTCATGAAGTCGCGCTCCCTACAGTCACCTCTAGGATCCGCGAGCGCGTGAGCATTTCCGCATGACCATGAGCAGGGTCCGAGCAGTTTCGTGTGATCATGAGCACTGATTACGTTCAGTAGCGGTCAGTTGTCGGCCTTCTGCGATCTTTCGACTCGGACTGGGCGGCTCCCTTCGTACGGTCCGGGGCATGGCAGTACGGAGTTCGGGCAAGGGGCGAAGTCGGGGCCGGGTTCCGATGGTGTCGGTCCGGTACGTGGACGGATCGACGTGCGATATCCCGTTCGTGCGGCTTCGGGCGGCGGACTTCGGTGAGTCGCAGCCGTGGCGTCGGGTGCGTTCTGTCCACGGCATGCTGCACCACTCCGGGGATTACGCGTCGGCGACGACCGGCGGGCAGGTCGTGTACGAGAGCCGGTTGGAGCTGGCCCGGCTGCTCCTGGCGGACTTCGACCCGGCTGTGGTGGGCATCTTCGCGCAGCCGTGCCGCGTGGTGGCACGCGTCGACGGTCGTGTGCGCAGCCATGTGCCGGACCTCTTACTGGTCATGCGGTCGGGGACGGTGCGCGTGGTCAATGTGAAGCCTGCGGAGCGCGTGCGGGATCCGACGATCGCCGAGGCGCTGGCCTGGCCGAGGCGGCTGGTCGAACGGCACGGCTGGGAGTACGAGGTCTGGACTGGCGGGGATCTGGTGCTGCTGGAGAACGTGCGGTTCCTAGCGGGCTACCGGCATCCCGGCATCGTGCCCGCCGAGGAGATCGAGCGGGCCTGGCGTGAGGTCGTGGACGGCGAGGAGTTGGCCGTCGCGGAGCGCCGCCTGGCGGGCGACGGGCCGAGGGAGGTGGCGCGGCCGCCGCTGATGGCCCTGTTGTGGGCTGGGCGGCTGACTACCGACCTGACCAGGCCGCTGTCGGGCGAGTCCGTGTTGCGGAGGTGTGGATGAACGAGTGGACGACGTCGCTGCGGCCGGGGCTGCCGATCGCCTACGACGGCGAGCAGTTCACGGTGGCGGAGATCGAGGGGCGCCGGATCCTGTTGCGGCAGACCGGGGTGGTCGGGGCGCCGAAGCTGCGGCAGGTGGATATCTCGGCGCTGCTTGCCCACCCCACCACGGAGATCCTCGTGCCGGCGCCGGCCGAGGAAGCAGCACCGCCTGCGGCGGTTTGGGTGGCTTGACCGACGACGAGGACGACGACCTGACGCAGAAAGTCCGGCATGTTCAAGAGGTGCTGACCGGATACCGTCTTGGTGATGCCGTCCTCGCTTTGGAGGGGGAGCCGCGGGAGGATTACGCGCCGGGGACTGCGATGCTGCATCGCTATGCCGCCAAGGCCGCGGAGCTCGGGGTCGGGGAGAGCACCGTTCGCCGCTGGATTGCCGCGTTTCGTACGGCCGGTCCGGCCGGGCTGGTACGCGACCGTCCGGCGCGCAGTGTCGTGGAGCGGGCCGATGCGCGCTGGGTGGAGATGGCCCGGACGGTGCTGGACAAGCGCGTCAAGGCGAGTCGGCCGGTACGGAACCTGATCCTGGCCGAGATCGCGGAACGCCTGGTGAAGGAGTACGGGAAGGGCACGGTCCCGCTGCCGGGCCGCACGACCGGCTACGAACTGCTGAAGCAACTGTCCAAGGGGACGAACGCGTTCGAGGGCAGCACGAAGGGCAAGCGGTCGATCGCCAACGCACCCCAGGGCACGTATGGCCGGCTGCGGGCGACCCGGCCGGGCGAGTACGTGGTGCTGGATACCACCCCGCTGGATGTGTTCGCGATGGAGCCGGTCACGTGCCGCTGGGTGCGCTGTGAACTCACCGTCGCCATGGATCTGTACAGCCGCTGCATCGTCGGCCTGCGGCTGACCCCGGTGTCCACGAAGTCGGTGGATGTCGCCGGGGTGCTGTTCGAGGCGGTGCGGCCGCGCGAGGGGTCCGAGGCCGGTCCGCTGCCGTACTGCGGGACGTCCACAGCCGTGGCGAGAACGTCGAGGACGAGGCGTACTTCTTCATCGACGAGCTTGAGACGATCATCCGCGAGTGGATCACGCTGGTGTATCACCGGCGCCACCACCGTGGGCTGTGTGTGGCGGAGGTGCCCGGTCTGAAGCTGAGCCCGCTTCAGATGTTCGAGCACGGCGTCACCCGCGCCGGGCCGCTCAGGATTCCCGCCCGTCCCCACCTGGCCTTAGAGTTCCTCGAAGAGGTCCGCACCACCATCCAGCACTACGGGGCGGAGGTCGGGGGCCTGCGCTACAACGGCGACGCCCTCAACGACTACCGCAACCAGCCCAGTCCGTATCGCGGGGTGGATGCCGGGAAGTGGCCGATCGCCGTCGATCCCGGCGACATCACCACGGTGTACTTCCAGGATCCGCAGAACCGAAAGTGGCATGCGCTCGACTGGGAGCACGCCCCGGCGGTGAACGGGCCGGTCAGCCGCGAGGCGTTGGAATACGCACGCAAGCTCGCCAAGCGCACCCATCGGTTCCCCGACACCCAGCGGGCGCTGATCGAGCTACTGAAACGCTGGGGCGCGGGGCTGGCGCGCGACAACACTGAACGCCGTATGGCGCTGCGGCTGTCCCAGCAGCGGCTGCGTCTGGTCGGCGAAGACGACGCGCCCGCCGATGACGGGGAGGTGGCCGCCGCGCTTCCGTCCCTGCGGCGGCTGGCGGAAGCCGGCGGGCCGGGAGCCCCTCCCGCGGAAGCGGGTCCGTCCTTGCACGTCGTCGACGACGGTGCCGTGCCGCCCGGCGGGGATGACGATGAGAGTGACGAGATCGACGCTGCCTTTCCCGGGGAGGAGATCGAGGTCGTGCCGGACGAGGACGACTATTACGTCGACGTGTGGGAGACCCGTTGACCGCGCCGGGGGAGGATACCGACGGCGAGCCGTTCGAGGGCGATGACCGGCAGTACAGCCCGACCCGGCTGTCCGGCTGGCTGGTGGAGGTCTTCGCCCCGGACCGTATCCAGCCCGATCAGCTGACCCGGGCCCAGCTCGGCGAGCTGTCGTCGCGGGCCCTGCTGGAGCACAACGACCGGCGCGAGGTGTGGCACGCCAACATCGGCCCGATCGACACGCCGCAGCTGCTGGCACTGCACGCGGACCTTGCCGAGATCGTGGAAGCCAACCGCCAGGACGGCGACAAGACCAAGCCCGCTGCCCTCGTGGACGCCTATCCCGGGCTCGGCAAGAGCACGGCGGTGCGCGCCTACGGCCGCGCTCTGTACCGCAAGCAGGTCGCGCTGCGCGGCGAGACCACAGCGGCCGGGGACCGCCGCGTTCCGGTCATCTACATCGCTCTCACAGGGAACACCTCCGTCCGCGGACTGAACGCCTCCATCTGCCGCTTCTACGGGCTGCCGACGTCCGGCAACGCGGACATGCTCGCCGAACGGGCCGTGGACGCGGTACTCAGCATGAACACCATCGCGATCATCATCGACGACGTGCACTTCATGTCCGGCTCGAACAGCAACGCGGTCCGGATGGCCAACCAGCTGAAATACCTGGCCAACGTCTTCCCCGTCACCCTCATCTACATTGGCGTCGGGGTACAGCAGCGCGGCCTGCTGCGCGAGGGCCTGTCCCCGCAGCAGGCGCTGCTGGCGCAGTTCGGACGCCGCACCACGCCTCTGACGCTGCTGCCGTTCCAGGTCGAGGACAACACCGGCCGCCGCCAGTGGCGCACGCTGCTGAAGACGATCGAGAAGCAGCTGGTGCTGGCGGACAAATACCCCGGCATGCTCGCGAGGGACCTGGCCGACTATCTCTACTCCCGTTCCACGGGCCACTTCGCCTCACTGATGACGTTGATCAACCGGGGCTGCCTGCGCGCCATCCGCTCCGGGCACGAGCGCCTGGACAAGAACCTGATGGACCAGGTCAGGAACGACGCCGCCGCCGAAGACGCCCGGCAAGAACTCCAGTCAGCGATCGAGGCCGGACTGCTGACCACCCGCCCGGACAACGGCGAGCAGCCCCGGAAGTCGGCATGAGCACCTGGACCCCGGACAGGATCCCGATCGCCCACCCGCCGCTACCCGGTGAGGCCCTGGACAGCTGGATCAGCAGCTACGCGCGCAGGCTACGCACGACCAACCGGGGCTTCCTGCACCACATCGGGCTGCCCGCCGCCCGCGTCGACCACATGCTGCTGCGGCTCACCGAGCCAGAGGCCCAGGCGTTGCACAAGAGCACCGGCGTTCCCGCCGAGGTGCTGCAGGCCATGACGCTCGACTCCTACGACGCGTTCGCCGTCAACATCGCGCCGGGCCGCCGCCAGCTCGAGCGGCCACCGGCCTGGGCCTTCCGCAGCAGCCGCACCCGCTACTGTCCCGCCTGCCTGCGCGTGAATGACGGCCGCGGGGTGCTGCTGTGGCGACTGCCGTGGGCCTTCGCCTGCACCGAACACCAGCTGCTCCTGGCCGACTTCTGCCCCACCTGCGGCCGCCCGCCCCACCCGTGGAAGATCGACTTCAAGGGGCCGCGCGACGTCGGCGCCTGCACACGCGACCGACCCGACCCCGCAGCCAAGGGGCGTCAACGCCCCTGTGCCACCGACCTGCTCCATGCTCCGGCGATCCCCCTTCCCCCCGACGGTTTGGTGCTGCGCGCACAGCAACGCGTGGCCGGACTGCTGGCGGTCGCGCCGGACGAGCGGCCGCAGGCCCTGGTCGAACTCAGACAGCTCTACGCCCTGGCCTGGCGGGTGCTGCGCGGACTGCAGACCAACCGGGACCAGGCGCCCGACCTCGTCCACACCGTTCTTGAGGAATGCGGCGGAATGTTCCCCTTCCCCTTCCCGGACGGCAGCGGTCAGGCGGCCCACCGCCTGTCCGGCAACAGCGGCAGCCGCCGCCATGAGGATGCTGCCAGCCTGCAGACCCCTCACGTCGCCGCGGGTACGGCTCTGGCCCACGTGGCGCTCCGCGGCGGACACCCCGAGCACCAGCGGCTCTTCGAATGGATCGTGCGGTCGGACCACCCGTCGGCCGCCCGCGACCTCAACCTCGGGCAAGTGGCCCTGCGTTGGCGCGACAGCGGCCCGGACCTGTTCGCCCGCGTCATATCCCACCAGGATCCGCACACCCTCCTGCACAATCGGCTCCGCTACGCCAGCGCCACGCCCACCCCCCGACGGCCCGACCGCAGCAAAGCGGACATCCACCGGCGGGCCACCATGATCCCCGCGATGCTCTGGCCCGGATGGGCCCTGCGCCTGCTGCCTGCGGACCGTCTCCGATCGCAAGGCCGCGCCGTCCGTGTCGACGCGTTCCGTCACGGCTGCTCCGGCCTTCTCCTCGTCCCGGGCGAGCCAGCCGAACTGCCGTACGTACGCGCCGCACCGCTGCTGGGAAACGTCCGCGCCAACCGCGACCGCGAAAGCGTCGAGCAACGCGTATACGGAGGCAGGGACCTCACCCCACTGGCCTCCACACTCGCCCAACTCGCCCGCGCACTCGATGAACACGGCTCACCCATCGACTACGCCCGCCGCCGCGCCACGTTCACCGAGACCACCGTCGAGCTGAACCCCGACGCCTACCGGCGTCTGATCCTCCAGCACGGCTGGCTGGCCGGCGGCGAGCACCGCCAGCAGGTCATGCGCTGGTACCTGCTCCTGCTGTTGACCGGGCACAGCCCGCCCGCGCCACGGGGAGCCGCTACCCGCTTCGCCTGGAGCTGCACCGAATTCCGATACCGCGCCCCCCTGCCGCTGCGCGCCTTCCTCTACGAGCAGGCGGAACAGAACCTGGCGGCCCACGGCATCGACGAACCGGTGACCTGGGAGCCCCCGCCCACTGGGTCCGTGACGTCGACTGGCCAGGCATCGCACCCGAGCGGGTCGATGCCGCCGGGCTCCGTGCCGCCCTGAGCAGGAGCGACACGATCGCCCCGGTCACCGAGGCCACTGGGATGACCGCAGAGCACCTCCGCCTTTACTTCGAGATCGACGACACCGTCACCGGCCCGCCGGACCAACTCCTGGGCAAGATCCGCGCACCGGACCCCGCCACCCGCGCCGCGTTACTCGCGCCGCGCCGGCTGCGCGAGCTGTACGTCACCGAACGGAAAACCACAGTGGAGATCGCCGGCATGGCCAAGTGCGCGGCCACCACGGTCCGCGCTCTCCTGGCCCTCGACGGTATCCCGCTCCGTACCCTGCGCCCGGAAACCGAACCGCCCGACTTCTATGCACCTGGCTGCACCGAGAGCACGTCGAAAAGCGGCGCCCTTTAAGGGAACTGGCACACGAATGCGGCATGAGCACCTGGGGCCTGTCGTAGAAAGCCCGCCGGTGCGGCATCACCATCACCCTCCGGGCGGCTACAACGGCCTCGGCCACCTCGACCTCCCCCCGTTGCTCTCACCGGCGATGCAAGCTGTCACCGACGGCCGCGAAGCGGTGGACCGGCTGCACACCATCGTCGAGGTCGTCGGCCATGACAGCATTCCCGCGGCCGCCGACAGCTTCTACGGCGGCAGGTACACCACCCTCGCCCAGCGCATCCGCGCGATTGAGCATAGGGCCGGCTTCCGCATCATCGACCGGGACACCCGCCCCCTCGCACCCACGCCCTGCGGGCGCGACTTCCTCTGAGAAGCACAGCGAATCCTGCGCATCGCAGACGCTGCCGAACTACCCTGGCACGATCCACCGTGAGCCCAGGGCCGGGTGCCGCAGTTGGTGACAGCCCGGCTCTGCGCTCGTGTTCGCGCTTGCACGATCGGTTGATCGCGCTGCACCGGCTCGCGCATCGCGGGAAGTTGTCGCTGGCCGACCTTGCGTCCACGTCCTGCGTCACCGGCGTGGCTGATGATGTTCCTCATGTTCACCACGGCCGGGGCCAACGAGGGCCGATCAGCCGGGACATGCTCTTCCGGCTCCACCAGGCGCACCGGCAATCCTGAGCGAGAAGAACTTGCAGCAAAGGTGAAAGCCGCAGTCGGCCCCGACGACAGTTCGCGAGGGAGCGCGCACCAAGTGCGGGAGCGGTGCCACGCTGCACGGCGGACGATCAGCAACCCCAGCAGGGTTTGCAATCGGACTTGCCTCCAAGGCGCGGATGATGGCCGCTACGGCCAAGATCATCCGTTCCAAGGGAGATCAGGACCGTCCCGAATGGCGTGGTTGCAGGAGTCAGGCGCGCGAGGGGAAGCGGGCGAGGGCGCGCAATTCGGCTTCCACGGCTTCGATGCCATCGAGGCGCTTGCGGTCCCAGTCGGGGATTACATCGGGTTCCAAGTGCCGTGCCAGCAGATCCGAAGCGTCGGTGGGCAGGGCGCGGCGGAAGGCGTTCGTGAGCGCCTCGGGGATGCGGGAGCGGTAGCTCACGCGTTGGGCGACCTCCAGAGCGGTCGCGGCGGTAGTGGCATCTAGGACGCCTGATTCGCTCAGGGTGCGCAGCAGCCACCGCACGTTGATGAGCGGCACGGTGACTGCCTCGCTGGTGATCGGGTCCATCAGCAGGGCTACCTCGGCGTCGGAGTCAACGTGTCCGCCGAGGTACTGCGCGCAGACCCAGCCGTGCTGGATCATGCCGAGCGTGCGGCACTCCACGGCGCGCAGCGCGCCCATGGACGAGGCGCCGGCGAGATACAGGCCGCGCCCGAGGTATTCGCGGATCTCGGTGACGGAGACCGAGAGGTTCTGGCCGAACTGGCCGTCCAGGATGAGGGTGCGGTTGTTCCACTTCCCCTCGGTCGGCGTCTGCAGGAGGTCGCCGCGGATGATCGGTGGCCGCATGACCAGGTCGACCGCGAGAGTGTCGGCGAGCTCGCTCAGTGCCTTGATGTCCCCAGGGGCCAGCGAACTGCCCGCATAGACCGTCAGTTTCACTGCCACGCCGCCGTCCAATCCGGTCGATCCGCCGTGCGGGCGTTCAAAAGGCGCACCCCGACCCGCAGGTGGTCGACGTGGGTGAACTCACTGCCCGGCACCACAACTTTGACGATGGAGAACGGAAGCCCCACTGGGGCCAGGCTGGTGCGCAGAACGAGATGCAGGCCATGCTCCCCGAGCATGTCGAGCAGGAACGCCAGGTCGATCTCGTTGTCGCCGGAACTGCGGTCGGGGATCGCGTGGAACGGCAACCAGGGCCGGCCCTCGCTCCAGGTGTGGAGGTAGTCGCGTAGTTCGTCGTAGGAGGCGTGGCGCCGATACGCCTGCCCCTCCAGATCTTCGCGGGCGCCGGCGAGCACGACGAGACGGGACTGTGCGGCCTCGGTGAGCGCCCGCATCAGGGCGATTTCTGGGTTGAGGTGGCAGCCTGCTCCTCCGTTGAAGAGCATGCCGTCGCGAGAGTGGGTGTCGTCGGTGGTGACGAAAAAGGTGGGGACGGGCAGCCCGCCGGTATAGGCATGGATGGTGACCCTGATCGATGCTCGCTCGAAACGCTCGACGACCTCCCGGTGCGCGTCGGGGAGGGTGTCGATGGGCACGCGGTGGCCGAGGCCGAGTTTCTCGCCGAAGGCCGTGCTGTCGTGCTCGATGACCTCGTACAGGGCCTGCACCGTGGCGTCGACGGGGTCGTTGCCAGCGGCCAGGCCTATGGTGTTGGACGACATCAGTCCGCCCTCGTGCGGGAAAGGCGTGAAGACGGCGACCGCAGGCACCGCGATCTCTACTGAAGCGCACTCTGGCTCGCCGACGTAGCCCAGGCGCACGGCATACACCCTGTGATCGTCTCGGTCGACCGCACACGGGTAGGACTCACCGACGACCGCATGAGCTTCCGCACCGGCGACGTCAGCAACCTCGACGACGTGCTCGCCGACTGCACCCAACTCCCCAGGCCCTGGCTGGTGATCGAGGACGCGCACGCACATGTGGGAACAGTCCTCGACTTCTTCGACACCCGACTGCACACCGGCGACTACCTCGTGGTCGAGGACAGTCTGGCCAAGCGAGCCACCCTGCGGGAGTTCCTCCCAAGGAGCCCACACCGCTACCAACTCGACACCCGGTACCTGGACTTGTTCGGCGAGAACAGCAGCTCAGCAATCGACTCTATCCTGCGCCGCGCATAGCCCCCGCCCCAACACCGTTGCGTAGTCTGGCCGCCGTATCGGACAACCGCGACGAGGAACAGCGCATGCACGGCAGCACAAGGATCCGCCTGATCGAGCCCACCGACGCCGCCCCGATCGCGGCGCATCGGACGCGGGACGCTGAAGCCTTTCGACCGTGGGAACCAACTCCGCCACCCGAGTTCTTCACCCCCGAGGGCCAGGCGGAGCGGATCGACAAACTGCTGGTCGCGCACCAGGCCGGCACGGTCTGGCCCGGTGTGGTACTCGCCGACAACCAGGTGATCGGGCAAGTCACCATCGCAAGCATCCTGCCGCAGCCGCACTTGCGCCGCGGCTCCCTGGGATACTGGATCGCCACTGTCGCCCAGAACCAAGGCCACGCCGGGCGCGCCGTCGCGCATGCGCTCCGCGTGATGACCGATGAGCTCGGCCTGCACCGCGCAGAGGCATCTACCAACATGGAGAATCTGCCGTCGCAGCGAGTGCTGCGTCGCAATGGGTTCAGCCCGTACGGCGTCGCGCACTCCTCGATCTTTCTCGACGGGCAATGGCGGGACGGGCTGCTCTGGGAGCGGATCCTCGACGACTAGCACACTGCAAGCGGCTTTTGCCGTGGGGATCCAGTTCGGTTGGTCCTCCCGCGCGATCGACTGCGCCTGGAGAACGCAGAGTGGGAGTTCGTCGGACCACCCTGCTGATCGGCGAGGCGCCGTTAGACGGGCCGTCGCAGCAGGTCACGTAGCCGTCTGCGCCGTCGGCACGGGCTGGCGGTGCGAGTTGTCGCTGACCTCGGGGTGAACACCGAGATGCTGCGGAAATGGATCCGGGCAGATGACGGCCGACGGACGGGTTCACACGCGGCGCCACTTGCGGCTTCGTCGGTGCCGGCGGTGGGTTCGGCGGAGGCCGAGCTCGCGGCCGTGCGGAAGTGGATCCGCGAGCTGGAGGAGGAACGCGACATCGTGCGCAAGGCGGACCGGTGTTTTGCCGGGGAGGCGCGCTGGTGAGGACCCGTAATTTAACTACTGCCGGAGTTGATCTCGCTGTCGTGGTGCTCGGTTAGGCGCTTCAGGGCTTCGAGTGTGCGGGGAGGGTGGGTCCG
>NZ_JBEXET010000079.1:0-20221 GCF_040606415.1 Streptomyces sp. NPDC005423
ACCCGGGCCGGGCCACCAGCCGGGAGGACCTGATGCGCCAGGTCTCGGCCCGGCCGAGCCGGCCCGCCAGCGGAGCCGCCCGCAGCTCATCGGAGGCGGCGACAGTTCAACGGAGGCGGCGACAGTTCAACGGAGGCGGCGGCGTCTCACCCGAGCCGCCCCGCCCGCGCGGCGCCCGTCACTTCTTGCGGCGGCGCCCGCCACGCCCCTGCTTGCGGCGCTCCGCGCGCGTGAGGCCGTCGGCCTCGGAGCGCACCGGCTCGTCGTCGCTGGTGAAGTCGCCCTCGACGATGCCGCCCTCGCCGTCCACGGTCGGCGCGGAGAAGTGCAGCCGGTCCGGCCGCTGCGGCGCGTCGAGCCCCTTGGCGCGGATCTCGGGACGGGCACCCGCCTGCGCGGGCACCGTCGTGTCCTCCTTGTCGAGCGAGGGCCTGTCGTCCTCGACCTCGACCTCCTCGACCTGCTGCTCGACCTGGACCTCCAGGTTGAACAGGTAGCCGACGGACTCCTCCTTGATGCCGTCCATCATGGCGGTGAACATGTCGAAGCCCTCGCGCTGGTACTCGACCAGCGGGTCCTTCTGCGCCATCGCCCGCAGGCCGATGCCCTCCTGGAGGTAGTCCATCTCGTAGAGGTGCTCACGCCACTTGCGGTCCAGGACCGACAGCACGACCCGGCGCTCCAGCTCGCGCATGATCTCGGAGCCGAGCTGCGTCTCGCGCCCCTCGTACTGCTCGTGGATGTCGTCCTTGATGGACTCGGAGATGAACTCGGCCGTCAGACCGGCCCGGTCGCCGGCCGCCTCCTCCAGCTCCTCGACGGTGACCTTCACCGGGTAGAGCTGCTTGAAGGCACCCCACAGCCGGTCGAGGTCCCAGTCCTCCGGGAAGCCCTCGGCGGTCTCCGCACCGATGTACGCGTCGATCGTGTCGTCCATGAAGTGCACGACCTGCTCCTGGAGGTCCTCGCCCTCCAGGACGCGGCGGCGCTCGCCGTAGATGACCTCGCGCTGGCGGTTGAGGACCTCGTCGTACTTGAGGACGTTCTTGCGGGTCTCGAAGTTCTGCTGCTCGACCTGCGACTGGGCGGACGCGATCGCGCGCGTGACCATCTTGTTCTCGATCGGGACGTCGTCCGGGACGTTCGCCATCGACATCACGCGCTCGACCATCTGGGCCTTGAAGAGCCTCATCAGGTCGTCGCCGAGCGACAGGTAGAAGCGGGACTCACCCGGGTCGCCCTGACGGCCGGAACGGCCGCGCAGCTGGTTGTCGATACGCCGTGACTCGTGCCGCTCGGTACCGAGGACGTAGAGACCGCCGAGGTCCTTGACCTCCTCGAACTCCGTCTTGACGGCCAGCTCGGCCTTCTCCAGCGCGGCGGGCAGGGCCTGCGCCCACTCCTCGATGTGCTCCTCGGGGTCGAGCCCGAGCTGGCGCAGCTCCGCCTCGGCGAGGTCGTCGGGGTTGCCGCCGAGCTTGATGTCCGTACCGCGGCCGGCCATGTTGGTGGCGACCGTCACGGCGCCCTTGCGGCCGGCCTGGGCGATGATCGGCGCCTCACGGTCGTGCTGCTTCGCGTTCAGCACCTCGTGCTGGATGCCGCGCTTGGCGAGCTGCTGCGAGAGGTACTCCGACTTCTCGACCGAGGTGGTGCCGACGAGGATCGGCTGGCCCTTCTCGTGCTTCTCGGCGATGTCGTCGACCACGGCGTCGAACTTGGCGACCTCGGTGCGGTAGATCAGGTCGGACTGGTCCTTGCGGACCATCGGCCTGTTGGTCGGGATCGGGACGACGCCGAGCTTGTAGATCTGGTGGAACTCGGCGGCCTCGGTCATCGCCGTACCGGTCATGCCGGAGAGCTTGCCGTAGAGGCGGAAGAAGTTCTGCAGGGTGATCGTGGCGAGCGTCTGGTTCTCGTCCTTGATGTCCACCCCTTCCTTCGCCTCGATCGCCTGGTGCATGCCCTCGTTGTAGCGGCGGCCGGCGAGGATACGGCCGGTGTGCTCGTCGACGATCATGACCTCGCCGTCGATGACGACGTAGTCCTTGTCCTTCTTGAAGAGCTCCTTCGCCTTGATGGCGTTGTTCAGGTAGCCCACCAAGGGGGTGTTCACCGACTCGTAGAGGTTGTCGATGCCCAGCCAGTCCTCGACCTTGGAGACGCCGCCCTCGTGGATGGCGACCGTGCGCTTCTTCTCGTCGACGTCATAGTCGCCGGTCTCCTCCAGGCCCTTGAGGGGGTTGCCCGCCTCGCCCTTCTTCAGGCGGGTGACCAGCTTGGCGAAGTCGCCGTACCACTTGGTCGCCTGGTCGGCCGGGCCGGAGATGATCAGCGGCGTACGGGCCTCGTCGATGAGGATGGAGTCGACCTCGTCGACGATCGCGAAGTTGTGGCCGCGCTGCACCAGTTCGTCCTGCGACCACGCCATGTTGTCGCGCAGGTAGTCGAAGCCGAACTCGTTGTTCGTGCCGTACGTGATGTCGCACGCGTACTGCTCGCGGCGCTGGGCCGGTGTCATGTTGGCGAGGATGCAGCCGACTTCGAGACCCAGGAACTTGTGGACGCGGCCCATCATCTCGGAGTCGCGCTCGGCCAGGTAGTCGTTGACCGTGATCAGGTGGACGCCGTCTCCGGAGAGGGCGTTCAGATACGCGGGCAGGGTGCCGACCAGGGTCTTGCCCTCACCGGTCTTCATCTCGGCGACATAGCCGAGGTGCAGTGCGGCGCCGCCCATCATCTGTACGTCGTAATGGCGCTGGCCGAGGACGCGCTTGGCGGCCTCGCGCACGGTGGCGAACGCTTCGGGCAACAGGTCGTCCAGGCTTTCACCGTCGGCGTAGCGCTGCTTGTACTCATCGGTGAGGGCCCGCAGCTCGGCGTCGGAGAGGTCGACGAAGTCCTCTTCGATGGAGTTGACCTGGTCCGCGATGCGGTGCAGCTTGCGCAGGATCTTGCCTTCGCCTGCACGCATGATCTTCGAGAGGACGGACACGGGGGTTGGTCTCCTTGCCGGTCGGGCCTGGGACGGTCGGTTTCCACTGTCGTAACTGAGCAACGGACATCGTATGCGAGGACCCCGGCACGCCGGGAGGCCCGGCGGCGACGCCGATCGCCCGCTCCTTCAATCTGCTGCAAAGAGGACAACGGCCCGGAGTCTCCGATGGTGCCGCGCCACTCCGAGGAAATGCGCGAAACGTGATCACGCGCTCACTCACCGCGAAGTGATGGCGTCCCCGCCAGGCCCCGAGCAGAATCGGCCGATGGAACCCGTGACGCTCACCACCGCCCGCCTGCTGCTGCGCACGGTCGGCCCCCAGGACACCGACGCGGTCCACGCCGCCGCCCAGGACGCCGAGATCCAGCGTTGGACCACGATCCCCTCGCCCTACCTCCCCGAGCACGCCCGCAGCTTCACCGAACAGCTGGCCCCGGAGGGCTGGGCGAACGCCTCCATGTTCACGTTCGGTCTCTTCCTTACCGAAGGGGCGGCGCTGGCGGGGATGCTCGGCATCACGATGCGTTCGCTGGGCGTCGGCGAGATCGGCTTCTGGGTCACGAAGGAGCACCGCGGCAACGGCTACGTCACCGAAGCCACCGTCGCCGCCTCCAGATGGGCCTTCACGCAGCTCTCGATCGACCGCGTGGAGTGGCGCGCGGAGGTCGGGAACACGGGCTCCCGCGCGGTCGCCGAACGCGCCGGCTTCACCATCGAGGGCACCCTGCGCTCCGCGATCAACAACAAGGGCGTACGGCGGGACTGCTGGGTCGGCTCGCTCCTCCCGTCCGACCTGGGGCTTCCGTCGGCGGCGCCGTATCTGCCGGGCCGGCCGTGACGCGGGGGGACCGGGGCCCGCTCCGCGTTGTCAGTGGCACCCTCTATCGTGCGGAGCCATGACGACCCCGCGTCCCACCACCGACCTCTCGTCGGACGAGGCCCGCCGAATCGCCCTGCGGGCCCAGGGCTTCCTCGGCGCCCCCGACCGCCGCGGCGGCGTCCGCGGTGTCCTGCGCCATCTCGGCGCGGTCCAGCTCGACACGATCTCGGTCCTCGCCCGCTCCCACGAACTCGTCCCCTACGCCCGTCTCGGCGCCGTCGGCCGCAGACCGGTCGAGGACGCCTACTGGACGCCGTCCGCCGACGCCTCCCCGGCCCGGCCGCACGCCTTCGAGTACTGGTCGCACGCCGCCTGCATCCTGCCCGTCGAGGAGTGGCCGCACTTCGCGTTCCGCCGCCGCGCCTACCGCGGCCGCCCGCACTGGAACCACGAACTCCCGGACGGCACCTACGACCAGGTCCTCAAGCAGCTCCGCGCGGAGGGCCCCCTGACGGCCACGGAGCTGGGCGGCGCCAAACGCACCAGCGAGTGGTGGGACTGGTCCGGCGCCAAGGTCGCCGTCGAACGGGCCCTGATGTACGGCGAGGTGGTGTGCGTGACCCGGCGCGGCTGGAAGCGGGTCTACGACCTCGCCGAGCGCGCCATCCCCGGACCGCTGCTCCACGACGAGCTGGACGACACCGAGTGCCTGCGCCGTCTCGTCCGTCTGGCGGGCGGGTCCCTGGGCGTCGGCACGCGCGCGGACATCGCCGACTACCACCGCCTCAAGGGCGAGCAGGTCGACGCGGTGATCGCCGACTCGGGCCTGGTTCCGGTGACGGTCGAGGGCTGGTCCAAGCCCGCCTGGGCCGACCCGGCGGCCCTGGAGACCCCGGCGCGGGGCCGGCACCGTACGACGCTGCTCTCCCCGTTCGACTCGCTGGTCTGGGACCGGGCCCGCACGGAGCGCATCTTCGGCTTCACCCACCGCCTGGAGGCCTACGTCCCCAAGCCGAAGCGGGTGTACGGCTATTTCGCGATGCCGGTCCTGGCCGGGGGCAGGCTGGTCGGCCGCGTGGACCCGGCCCGCGAGGGCCGCACCCTGGTGGCCAAACAGGTCACCCTGGACGGCGCCAGGGCGGTCCCGGCGGTGGCCGAGGCCCTGGTGGAGGCGGCGCGCTGGGTGGAGTGCACGGACATACGCGTGGAGCGGGTCGACGCTCCCGCACTGCGCGCCCCCCTCACCGGGGAACTCGCCCGCCTTCTCGCCTGAACCCGCCCGACGTGCCGTCAGTTCCCCCGGCAGCCCCGCGGCTTCAGCGGATCTCCAGGATCTTCTCCCGCATCGCGTAGACGACCGCCTCCATCCTGGAGTGCAGCTGCAACTTCTCCAGGATGTTGCGCACGTGGTTCTTCACGGTGTTCTCCGAGATGAACAACTCCTTCGCGATATCGCGGTTGTTCATCCCGGTGGCAACGAGCTTGAGCACTTCCAGTTCACGGTCGGTGAGCCGCGGCGCGGGCACCAGCCGACGCTCGTCCGTGCGCTGGATCATCGACTTGAACTCGGTGAGCAGCTTCGACGCCATGGACGGGCTGATCTGCGACTGTCCGTCGGCGACCGCGCGAATGGCGGTGGCGACCTCGTCCGTGGAGATCTCCTTGAGGAGGTATCCGGTCGCCCCCGCCTTGATCGCGTCGTAGAGGTCCGCCTCCTCGTCGCTGATCGTCAGCATGATGATCTTCGCGCTGGGCGCCACCTCCTTGATGGAGGTGCACGCCTCGATCCCGCCGCGCTTCGGCATCCGCACATCCATCAGGATGATGTCCGGCAGCAGGTCGGCGGCCTTGTCGACGGCCTCCGCGCCGTCCCCCGCCTCGCCGACGACCTGGATGTCCTCCTCGGCCGCGAGCACGATCTCCAGACCACGGCGGAAGAGGGCGTGGTCGTCCACCACGAGGACTCTGATCGGTTCCTTGCGAGCAGAGCCCGCGTCCGGCCCCGTGCCGACAGTGCCGTCGTCGGCATGCTCGTCACGCAGCGGTCCGAAGCTGTCCGCCATCGTTCCTCCCCCTGAAGGCTGTGGCCCGTGGTCCTGTGCCAGCGCCAACCCAAGGCAGCGGCCCACCGGTTGGGCCTGTGCGGCCATGATTCCATGCCCGGACGGCAACGCGGTGACAGAGCGGGCGAGAGCGAGGTCGGAGCGGGGTGCGAAGTGACCGGAGGCCGGTGCCCGGGGGACGCGCGCACGCTCCCGAGGGCACCGGCCGGGTGTCGGCCGGGCGGATCAGCCGCCCAGTGTGTCGCCGGCCGAGGGGGACTGCACCCCGGTGACCATCGGGTCGGTGTTGAGGTGGATCACGCCGTAGTCGTACGCGTGCCGCCGGTAGACGACGCTGGGTTCCTTGGTCTCGGAGTCGACGAACAGATAGAAGTCGTGCCCGACCAGCTCCATCTCGTAGAGAGCCTGGTCGAGGCTCATCGGGGAGGCCACGTGGGTCTTCTCGCGGACCACGAGCGGGCCTTCGCCCTTCACTTCCAGCGGACCGATCTTCTTGACGGGCACACCGTCCGGCTCCTCCGCCGGGACGGCCTGGCCGTCGGCGTTCAGCGTGGCCGCGTCGGGGACGACGTCGGCGACCTCGGCGGCCGTCAGCCGGCGCGCGCCACGGCGCGTGTGACGCTTGTCGTGCTCCTTACGCAGCCGGGCGTCCAGCTTCTCCGCCGCGAGGTCGAGCGCCGCGTACGGGTCGCTGGCCGCCGCCTCCGCCCGGATCACCGGACCGCGGGAGCGGAGCGTGATCTCCACTCGGTCACAGCGGTCGGCCTGCCGGGGGTTGGGCTCCTTGGACACCTCGACGTCTAGGCTGATCACCTTGCCATCGAGCTTCTGGATCTTCTCCAGCTTCAGCTTCTCGGCCACGTGCTTCCGGAACCGCTCCGGCACCTCGGTCTTGCGGCCCTTGACGACGATGTCCACGCAGAACTCCGTTCCCGGATCGCTCCGCGTCAGCGGCGGAGCATTTCCCTTTTGCACCCGGTCCCGGGCAGTCCCGGAACCTCGGACTCGGTGACGTCCACCTCCTCCTCCCCAACGGGGAAGATCTCCACCCACCGCCGCGAGTGATGGCGAAAAACTCGCGGCACGGCATTCGGATAGGAGAGGTACGGCCTGCGCCTTTCCCTCACAACCGAACATATCTCGCCCGGGCGGATGTCGTCACCCTCTACTGCCGCGTACCTCCGATCAGTCGAAATAGCCCTCTGATCACCTGCAACGACTTGAGTTCGCAGTCAGTTCCGGTTCATCTCGAACGAGTCCGGCGAGGCCGCGACCACCGCTGCGCGGATCAACTCCACCGCGGTCTCCGCGCGGGCCATTTCCGGGGCACTCCGTGCCATCCCCGTCCGCCTCCTCGTCGATTCACCGGTCTGTTGCCTACCGCCTTCCCGAGTAGTGCCGGCATAACCTGCCGTTTTCGTTCCGCCGGAGCCGCGCCCTTCCCCCGCCACCGCCTCCCGCACGGCCCGGGCCGCCTCCGTCAGTGAGGCCCCCGTCGTCATCAGGTCGTCGACGAGCACCACCACACCGGCGGCGAGCAACTGAGCGCCGCCCGGGAGCACTTGCAGGGCACCGGCGAGATTGTCCAGCCGCTCCCGCGAACCGAGGCGCGACTGATCGGCCACGGCCCGCCCCTGTCGCAGCACGGCCACCACCCGGGCCGGAGTCCCCGTCCGCCGCAACTCCCCCGCCGCCGCGAACGCGATCCGCCGCGCCGGGTCATGCCCCCGCGCCCGCACGACCCCCGGCGCGGAGGGTACGGGGACGAGCAGCAGCGGTGCGCCTGTGGTCCCGAGACGTCTGCCGCCGCCCCCGGGCCCCTCGTGAGCGATCCCGGACCCTGTGCCGTTCTCCCCGGACCCGGTGCCGCTCCTTCCGAGCCCCGTGCCGTTCCTTCCGGCTCCCGTACCACTCCCTCCTGACCTCGTGCCCTGCCCTCCGGGCCGCGCGCTGTCCCTTCCCGGCCGTACACCCGCACCCCCCGTCCGCGTCCCGCCCCTCTCTGGCCACGCGTCAGGGCATCCCCGTCGTACACCCCCGCGCTCCTCCTGTACGCCCCCACAGACCTGCCCAGGCGCCCCCTGCGGCCCTTCCTGAAGTCCTGCCCGCACAGCTCCCGCCAGGGCCACGCCGAGCGGCCCCGCGAGGGTCAGCGCCCCCCTCTCCTTGTGAGCGAGGAGCGTCGCCCGCACCTCGTCGGCGTACGGTGCCGCCGCGTGCACCACCGGCAGCCCCGGCGGCTCCGGCACTGGTCGCACCCGGCGCGGTACGGCTCCGTGGAGGACGGCACGGCACTCCGGGCAGAGCACCGTGCGAGGCCTTCCGCAGCCTCCGCACTCGGCCGGCAGCACCAGGTCGGTGAGGTCCTGCCACCACGCCCGCATGCCCACCACTGTGCCAACGCCCGCGCCGACCGGCCACCCCTGTGGACAGCGCCCTGTGGACAACTCCAGGAAGCCTCCACGACCCCTCACCCATACGAGTGCCGACCGCCTCACCGGCCCGGGGACACACGTGAAACGGCCGTCGGCACCGGGACCTCGCCCGGTGCGGACGGCCGCCGGCAGTGCTCTCACCCTCCGCCTTGTCGCCTCTTCGCCCTGTCACCGCGGCGAGAGGTCAGCCGGTCAGCCTGGGTAGACCGGCGCCGTTCCCGTCTTGACCACCTTCTGCCACTGCGCACCGGAGGGCAGCCGTACGATCCCGTCCTCCGAGTACGCCACCAGCGGCAGCCGGTCGTCCTCGGACGCGGCGATCTCCTTCACCCCGGTCAGGGCGGCGGGGGCGGGCCCCTCCGGCGTGGAGCCGTCGACCTCGACGTACCGCATCTGCAGTACACCGCCCTGTTCGCGTCCCACTACGACGAGCCGGCTGTCACCGGCCCACGACATGGCGGTGATCTCCTCCAACTCCGGTGTAATGGACCGCAGTTCGAGAACCGAGACCACCTGCTCCGCGCTCTCCCCGCTCCGCTGGATCCGCCCGACGAGCAGGGACCGCTTGCCGTTCTTCTCCACGACGAGCGCGATCCGCACCCCGTCGGCGGCCACCCGCACCGCGTCGATACGGCCGTCCAGGCCCGGTGCCTCGACCTCCAGCGGCTGCCCCGCGCCCTTGGCCAGCAGCAGGAGCCGGGGCGCGGCGGGGTCGCGGTCTGCCACCCAGAGGTCGCCCTGCGCGTCCCAGCTGGGAGCCGTCAGCCGGTCCCCCTCCGTCTTGCCCTGGCTGGTCAGCACGGGCTCACCGAGGGAGGCGCCCGACACCATCGACCCGACGTACAGCGACTTCCCGTCGAGCGAGACCCCGGCCGCGGTCTGCTCGTCGCGGGAGACCGCCACCGACCGCAGTTGCTTGTCGCCGGTGCCGAGCGCGCCCGGCACCGGATCCGCGCTCGTACCGCCGCTGCCTCCGGGCATCCGCACCAGCCGGTGCTTGCCGTCGAGGAAGTACAGGTACTCGGGGCGCTTGACGGAACCGTGCGAGGCGACGGCGTCGGCGCGGTCCTCCGAGAGCACGCACAACTGCGCGCCGTTCGCGGCCTGGAGTTCGACCTCGTCCACCGTCGGGGTGACGTCCTGGAGCGTGAACAGGATCTGCGTCGCCATCTCGTTGCACCTGGTCAGCCCGACCTGCGAGGCCTTCTCGTTCAGCGGCACCGTCAGCTTGTTCTGATCGTCGGGCGTCAGCGAGGTGACGCCCTTGCGCAGCGCGGTCCCCGTGGGGAAGCTCGACCTGACCACGGGTCCGAGCCAGCTGGTGGGACCGTTCAGCAACGACCGCACCAGCTGCGTCATCGCGTCCACTCGCCGGCGTACGTACACGGGGTCCGCGACCGCGATCGGCTGGGCGCCCGTCGTCGCCCTGGTGTTCGACGCGAAGTAGTACTTATTGACCGACGTGTAGTTCCGCTGGAAGTCCGACTTGCCCATGACGACGCCCTGGGGCAGCTCGTCGATGCGCCACTGCCCGCTCTTCGCGTCCCGGGTGAGGTGCACCCGCTTGCCGTACGTCCCCTCGGCGGGCGCGTACGCCTGCTGGTCGTCCACAAGGGCGACCCGGTCGCCCGTCAGGGTGTACGTGTAGCTGTCGGTGTCCTCCCGGCCGCCCGCGGAGCGCACCGGCTCGGTACTGGGCCCGTTGGCGAGCACCGTGGTGGACGCCTCCGGCCGCCACGCCTGCGCCGCCTTCGCGGTCAGGTACATGCGCGCCGTCTTGTAGCGCGGATCGTCGCTGGTCAGCGCCTCCAGGAAGCCCTGCACGATCTCCGCCTGCGAGGCGTCCTCCGGGGGCGGCATCGCGAAGACCCTGACCTGGGTGTCCTGTCGCGGTGTCGACTCGACCCCTCTCAGATCCCCGCTGTCGGGCATCGAGGCGCACCCCGCCAGCAGTACGACGCCGAACGCCACGTAGGCCATCGAGCGCACCGGCTCGCGCCGCGCACGCCCCCCGCGCTCAGCGGCCACGCGTTGCCTCCCCTTGCTTGGTCAGATCGTCCGGCTCGGCGACCGGCTCCGGGCGGGCGGCGGTGTCACTCCGTGCCGTCTCCGGGGTACGCGGCCCCTCCGGGCGCCGTGGGCCTCCGGTGGGCCGGGGCACCACGCGCGCGCCGTTGCCGGGGAGCGCGGTCGGGTCGGCGGTGGGTGTCGTGTTCGCCGGCCGGGGTGTGATCGGGGCCCGCGCCGGCATGGGGGGTGCCTTGTCGCCCGTCGGCTGCACCGGTACCGTCGCGCGCTTGTCACCGCCCTCGCTCGGCAGACCGGCGTCGTGGAGTCCGCGGTTGCGGCGCGAGTCCTTGGGTTCGAGGGGTATCGGCGAGCCCCGCAGCGGCTCGTCCGCGGTGCGCGGCAGCGTCAGCCGGAACTGCGAACCGCCGCCCGGCTCGCCCCACGCCTGGAGCCAGCCGCCGTGCAGTCGCGCGTCCTCCAGGGCGATGGACAGCCCCAGTCCGGTACCGCCGGTGGTACGCGCGCGTGCCGGGTCCGCCCGCCAGAAGCGGCTGAACACCCGGGTCGCCTCCCCGGGCTTGAGCCCCACCCCGTAGTCGCGCACCGCGATGGCGACCGCACCGCCCGCGGTGGCGAGCTTGACGATGACGTCCTTGCCGTCGCCGTGCTCCACGGCGTTGACGACGAGGTTGCGCAGCACCCGCTCCACCCGGCGCGCGTCGGCCTCGGCGACGACGGGCTGCTGGTCGCCGACGACCCGTATGCGGGTGCCCTTGCGGTCGGCGAGCGGTTCGGCGCCGCTGACGACCCGCCGTACGACCACCCTGATGTCTATCGGTTCCGCCTCCAGAGCCGCCGCGCCCGCGTCGAAGCGGCTGATTTCCAGCAGGTCCGCGAGCAGCGACTCGAACCGGTCGAGCTGGTCGGCGAGCAGCTCCGCCGACCGGGCGGTCACCGGGTCGAAGTCCTCCCGCGCCTCATGGATGACGTCGGCGGCCATCCGTACGGTCGTCAGCGGCGTCCGCAGCTCGTGCGACACGTCGGAGACGAACCGCCGCTGCATCCGCGACAGGTCCTCCAGCTGCTGGATCTTCAGCTGGAGGTTCTGCGCCATCTTGTTGAAGGCCTCGCCGAGCCGTGCGATGTCGTCCTCGCCGGTGACCTTCATCCGCTCCTGCAGACGCCCCGCGGAGAGCCGCTCGGCGATCCCGGCGGCCATCCGGACCGGCGTGACGACCTGGCGCACCACGAGCCAGGCGATGGCCCCCAGGAGTACGACGACGAAGAGCCCGGCCGTCGCCAGCGTCCCCTTGACGAGGCTGAGCGACTTCTCCTCCTGGGAGAGCGGGAAGAGGTAGTACAGCTGGTACGGGTCGCCGTTCGGGTCGTTGACCTGCTTGCCGATGACCAGGGCGGGCTGGGAGTCCTTCCCGGCGCCGTAGATGATGCGGGTGTAGTTCTGGGCCGCCGCGGTGCTGCCGTTGATCCGGGTGCGCAGGTCCTCGGGCACGCTGGAGGTGGGGTCCACGCCGCCGGAGGCGCGCGGTCCGCGCCCGCCGCCGCTGTCGTCGCCCGCGGGGAGTGTCACCACGTCGAAGGCGCCCTGGCCGCCGCTGGAGAGCGACGACACGAGGTCGCTCATCCACTGGATGACGTTCTGCGAGGAACCGCCGTCCGGGGCGGACCCGTCGTCGGAGGTACCGCTGGCCGCCTCGTCGGCCTTCTGCTTGGCGACCGAGAAACCGCCTGTCGCCTGACTCTGCGACGCCTTCACCTTGGCGTCGAGCAGGCCGTTGCGCACCTGTCCGATGACGACGAAGCCGAGCAGCAGGACGACGCCGAGCGACATCAGCAGGGTCGTGGCCACGACTTTGAGCTGGATGTTGCGCCGCCACAGCCGCATGACGGGCAGCAGCGGCCGGCGCACCCAGCGCATGAACAGGCGCAGGACCGGACTGCCCTGGACCCCGCCCCGCAGCAGGCCGCCCTCCAGCAGGCGCCCCCAGAGGGAGCCTGCCGGCTTCCGGCCGACAGGCCGCCCCGCGCCGGCCCCTGAATCGCCGGGCATCGGAGCGGCACTGTCGTCTCCGGACATGTCAGCTCGGCCCTGCCTTGTAACCGACACCGCGGACGGTCACCACGATCTCCGGCCGCTCCGGGTCCTTCTCGACCTTGGACCGCAGACGCTGGACGTGGACGTTGACCAGCCGGGTGTCCGCCGCGTGCCGGTAACCCCACACCTGCTCCAGGAGCACCTCCCGCGTGAACACCTGCCACGGCTTACGGGCCAGCGCGACCAGCAGGTCGAACTCCAGCGGCGTCAGGGCTATCGACTGCCCCTCCCGCTTCACTGAGTGACCGGCCACGTCGATGACCAGATCGCCGATGGTCAGCTGCTCGGGCGCCGGCTCCTCGGACCTCCGCAGCCGCGCCCGGATCCGGGCGACCAGCTCCTTCGGCTTGAAAGGCTTCACGATGTAGTCGTCAGCGCCCGACTCCAGGCCCACGACGACATCGACGGTGTCGCTCTTCGCCGTCAGCATCACGATCGGCACCCCGGACTCCGCCCTGATCAGGCGGCACACCTCGATACCGTCCCGTCCGGGCAGCATCAGGTCCAGGAGCACCAGGTCGGGCTTGCTCTCACGGAAAGCGGCCAGCGCCTTGTCGCCGTCGGCTACGAAAGACGGCTCAAAACCTTCACCACGCAGCACAATGCCGAGCATCTCGGCCAGTGCGGTGTCGTCGTCGACGACAAGGACTCGTCCCTTCATAAACGACATCATCCCATTAGCTAATCGTTACCTGGCGTGACCTGGCACACAGCTCGGCGAGAGCCTCCGCTGTCACGGGCGACACGGCGCCCTCCTCGGTCACGATCGCCGTCACCAGCTCGGGCGGCGTCACGTCGAAAGCCGGGTTGTAGGCCTGCGTCCCCAAGGGGGCCACCGGAATCCCGCCTCCCGCTCCTGTCATCGGCGCCTGCGGCGCTGTGATCTCGGTCACTTCGAAGCCGGGGCGCTGCTCCACCTCGATGGACGCCCCGTCCGGCGTGGCCGGATCCACCGTCGTCACCGGCGCCACCACGATGAACGGCACGTGGTGGTAGCGGGCGAGCACGGCGAGCGGATAGCTCCCCACCTTGTTCGCCACCGATCCGTCGGCCGCGATGCGGTCCGCTCCGACGAGCACCGCGTCCACCTCCCCGGCCGCGAACAAAGAGCCCGCCGCGTTGTCCGTGAGCAAGGTGTACGCCATTCCGCTGCGCGCCGCCTCGTACGCCGTCAGGCGAGCACCTTGCAGCAAAGGACGCGTTTCGTCCACCCAGAGCCTGCGCAGCCGCCCGTCCCGGTGCGCCGCGAGCGCCACCGCGAACGCCGTTCCCTCCCCGCCCGACACCAGTGCTCCGGTGTTGCAGTGCGTCAGGATCCGGTGTCCGCCGCCGGGCAGCAGCTCGTCCAGGAGCGCCAGCCCGTGCCGCGCCATCCGGGCGCTCGCCTCGGCGTCCTCCCGGTGCAGCTGCCGTGCCGCCGCCAGCGCCGCCGCGGCACCCCGCGCCGGATCACCTCCCGCGGCGAGCGCGGCCCGGTACGCGGACCGGGCCCTGCGCACGCCTACGGAGAGGTTCACCGCGGTGGGCCGGGCACCGGCCAGCGCGTCCGCCGCGTCGTCCACGTCGAAGCCGCGCGCGGCGGCGAGCGCGACGCCGTACGCTCCGGCGATGCCGAGCAGCGGTGCCCCCCGCACCGCCAGCGAACGGATCGCGTCCACCAGCGCGGACGCATCCGTGCACACCAGCTCGACCTCTTCGGCCGGCAGCCGCGTCTGGTCGAGAAGCACCAGTACAGGGCCCTCGGGGGGCTCGTCCCAGCGGATCGCGGGAATCTCGGTCGGCCGGCCGTCCTGGCCGGATTGAGCGTGCTGATCAGCCATGCGATCAGTCTGCCCCGGATACGGCGGACAATTGAAGGTCTGCCGCCCATACGGGGGCCGGTCACCGGGCGACCACCCCATGGCACGATGGCTGCCAACCTGCCGCCGCACCCGCGGACGCGCACCGTGAAGGAGCGACGATGAACGACACTCCGGGCTGGGCCTCGCCCGGATCCGCCCCGTCCGACGGGCGTGAGCCCGGCGCCTCCGGTGCCGCCGAGCCCGCCGACCGGCCGGCCGCGCCACCCGCGGACCAGCCGGGCGGGGACCAGCCGGGCGCGGACCCGTCGGGCCCCGACTCGAAGTGGTCCAGGCAACAGCCGCCGCCCGGCCAGTGGTCCGCGCCGACCGGCGCCCCGGGCCAGGGCCGGACACCCCCGCCCCCGCCCCCCGGCCCGGGCTGGGGCACCCCGCCGCCCGGCGGCCCGGCGGGCCCCGGCGGCCACGGAGGCTACGGAACCCCCGGCGGCTACGGCGGATACGGCGGCGGTACCGGCTGGGGCGGCAACTGGGGCGGCCCCCCGCCCGCCGCCAAACCCGGTGTGATCCCGCTCCGCCCGCTCGGCGTGGGCGAGATCCTCGACGGCGCCGTCTCCACCATGCGCACCTACTGGCGCACGGTCCTGGGCATCTCCCTCGGCATCGCGGTCGTCACCCAGCTCATCGCCGTCCTGCTCCAAGGCCTGGTCCTCAACGACAACGCCGACACCAGCGCCCTCAACGACCCCACCGCCAGCCTCAGCGAGATCGGCCGTGCCATGGGCGAGAGCCTGGCCGTCTCGGGCGTCGTCTTCCTGATCACCCTGGTCGGCACGGTCATCGCCACCTCGCTGCTCACCACCGTCACCAGCCGCGCAGTCCTCGGCAAGCCGGTGACCACCGGCGAGGCCTGGCGCGACGCGCGTCCCCAGGTGCTGAAACTGTTCGGCCTGATCTTCCTGCTGCTGCTCATCGCCCTCGGCATCGTCCTCGTCGGCACCCTCCCCGGCATCCTCGTGGCCGCCGCGGGATCCACCGACGCGGGTATCGGCCTCGCCGTACTGGGCGGACTCGGCGCCACCGTCGTCGCGGTGTGGCTGATGGTCCGCTTCTCCCTCTCCACGCCCATCCTGATGCTGGAGAAACAGGGCGTCGTGAAGGCGATGAGCCGTTCCGTGAAGCTGGTGCGCGGCGCCTGGTGGCGGATCTTCGGCATCCAGCTGCTCTCGCAGATCATCGCGAACATCATGGCGTCCGTGCTCGTGATCCCGTTCGCCTTCATCGCCGGAGCACTCAGCGGCGACGGCCTCAGCGGCCTCGTCAACGGCACCGGCACCCTCGGCTGGACGTTCCTCATCGTCACGGGCATCGGCTCGGTACTCGCGCGCACGCTCACCTTCCCGGTCACCGCAGGCGTAGCCGTACTGCTCTACATCGATCAGCGCATCCGCCGCGAGGCCCTCGACCTCGACCTGGCCCGCGCCGCCGGCGTCCAGGACTACGGCACCTCCGCCACCGCGGGGAGCTGATGCGGTGAACCCAGTGGGGGGAGTCCTCACCGCGGTACCGGCGCTGCCGCACGCCGCCGGCCCGGCCCTACGAGCCCTGCTGCGCGCGGGCGGCACGTCCGCGCTGTCCGCAGCGGGTCCGAGCGCCCAGCCGCCGGTGACCACACCGCGCGACGCCGCGCGGGAGGCGGCACGCCGCGAGCTGTCGAAGCGGATGTACCACGAGAACGACCCCGGCCTCGTCCAGCGCGCGCTGAACGCCCTCTGGGACTGGGTCGACAGACTGTTCGGCAACGCGTCCGCCGCCACCCCCGGCGGGACGCTCGGCCTCGTCGTCGTCATCCTCGCCGTCCTCGTCGTGGGAGCCGCCCTCTGGTGGCGCCTCGGCACCCCGCGCCGCACACCCGGCTTCACCGCCGCCCTCTTCGACGACGGGCCCCGCAGCGCCGCCGAACACCGGTCCGCCGCCGAGGCGCACGCCGCCCAGGGACACTGGAACCCGGCCGTGCGGGACCGCATGCGGGCCATCGTCCGCTCCCTGGAGGAGCGCGCCCTGCTCGACATCCGCCCCGGCCGCACCGCCGACGAGGCCGCCGCCGACGCCGGCCACGCCCTGCCGGCACACACGGACCGGCTGCGCGCCGCGGCGACCCACTTCGACGAGGTGACATACGGCGGACGCGGGGCGAGCGAGCAGTCGTACGAGCGCATAGCCGCACTCGACCGCGACCTGGAACACACCAGGCCGGTCCTCACGAACAGCGCCCACAGCACGGCCCACCACACCGGCCAGGGGGCCGCCGAATGACCGCCGAGGCCACGCTTCCCTCGACCTCGGCCTCCCCCACCGCCCGCCAGGTGTGGACCCGCGCGCGCGGAGTCGTCCTCGCGCTCGTGCTCCTCCTGGTGGCGGCCGTGGCCATCGCCGCGGTCCGCTCCACCACCCGCCACGGCAGCCTCGACCCACGCTCCGCCGACCCCTACGGCAGCCGCGCCCTCGCCGAACTCCTCGCCGACCGGGGCGTCTCCACGCGCGTGGTCACCACCCTCGGCCAGGCACGTGCCGCGACCGGCCCGGACACCACCCTTCTGGTCGCCGTCCCCGATCTGCTGACCCCACGTCAACAGACCGCCCTGCACACGGCGTTCGCCGACTCCGGGGGCCGTACAGTCCTCATCGCCCCCGGCGCGCCCTCCCTGGCGGGACTCGTCCCCCAGGTCGCCGCCGACGCCGGGGTCAGCTTCGACGCGACGCTCTCCCCCGACTGCCCGTTGCCCGCGGCCCGGCGCGCGGGCGACGCGGAGACCGGCGGCATCCGGTACACGACCAGCGCCGGCGACGCCGACACGTGCTACCCCAGCGACGGCCTGCCGACCCTGCTGCGCCTCCCGGAGGCTTCCGGGGGCGGCGACACCGTCGTCGTCGGCGCGCCCGACATCCTCTACAACAAGCGTCTGGACGAGCACGGCAACGCCTCGCTGGCCCTTCAACTCCTCGGCTCCCGCACTCATCTGGTCTGGTACCTCCCCTCGCCGGCAGACGACTCGGCCACCGACTCCGGCAACCGCACCTTCTTCGACCTGCTCCCCTCGGGCTGGCTCTGGGGCACGCTGCAACTCTTCATCGCCGCCGCGCTGGCCGCCCTCTGGCGGGCACGCCGGCTCGGCCCCCTCGTGCCCGAAAAACTCCCCGTGTCGATCCGCGCCTCCGAAACCGCCGAAGGCCGGGCCCGCCTCTACCGCAAGGCGAACGCCCGCGACCGCGCGGCCGCCGCTCTCCGGTCCACCACTCGCACCCGCCTCGCCCCTCTCGTAGGCGTCCCCGTCCCTCAGGCGCACGCGCCCGAAGCCCTGCTCCCCGCGCTCTCCGCCCACCTCGGCGGCGAGGGACAGTCCCTGCACTCCCTCCTCTTCGGCCCGCCGCCCCGCGACGACACGGCCCTCATCTCACTCGCCGACCAACTCGACGCCCTCGCAAGAGAGGTACGCCACTCATGATGGACCCGACCACTGACAACGCCGGGTACACAGGAGGTCCGGGCACCGCCCGCGCCTCCCTGGAAGCCCTGCGCGCCGAGATCGCCAAAGCCGTGGTCGGCCAGGACCCCGCCGTGACCGGTCTCGTCGTCGCCCTCCTCTGCCGCGGACACGTCCTCCTGGAAGGAGTCCCCGGGGTGGCCAAAACGCTGCTCGTCCGCGCGCTCGCCTCCGCACTCGAACTCGACACCAAGCGCATCCAGTTCACCCCGGACCTCATGCCGAGCGACGTGACCGGCTCCCTCGTCTACGACACGCGCAGCGCCGAGTTCTCCTTCCAGCCCGGCCCCGTCTTCACCAACGTCCTCCTCGCGGACGAGATCAACCGCACCCCTCCGAAGACCCAGTCGTCCCTGCTGGAAGCGATGGAGGAGCGCCAGGTCACGGTCGACGGCACCCCCCGCCCGCTCCCCGACCCCTTCCTGGTCGCCGCGACGCAGAACCCGGTCGAGTACGAGGGCACCTACCCCCTCCCCGAGGCCCAACTGGACCGGTTCCTCCTCAAACTGACGGTCCCCCTCCCCTCCCGACAGGACGAGATCGACGTCCTCACCCGTCACGCCGAAGGCTTCAACCCGCGCGACCTGCGCGCCGCCGGCCTGCGCCCCGTCGCCGGCGCCGCCGACCTTGAAGCCGCCCGCGCGGCGGTCGCCAAGACATCGGTCTCCCCCGAAATCACCGCCTACGTGGTCGACGTCTGCCGCGCCACCCGCGAGTCGCCGTCCCTGACCCTCGGCGTGTCCCCGCGCGGCGCCACCGCCCTCCTGGCCACCTCCCGCGCCTGGGCCTGGCTCACCGGCCGCGACTACGTGACACCGGACGACGTGAAGGCCCTCGCCCTCCCCACCCTCCGCCACCGCGTACAACTCCGCCCGGAGGCGGAGATGGAGGGCGTGACCGCCGACGCCGTCATCAACGCGATCCTGGCCCACGTCCCGGTCCCCCGCTGATGGCACTCACCGGGCGCGCCGCCCTCCTGGCTGCCCTCGGCTCCCTCCCCGTCGGCATCTGGGAACCCAGCTGGACAGGCATCCTGGCCGTCAACGCCCCCCTCGCCGTGGCCTGCGCCTGCGACTTCGCGCTGGCCGCCCCCGTGCGCCGGCTGAGCCTCTCCCGCTCCGGCGACACCTCCGTACGCCTGGGCGAAACCGCCGACGTCACCCTCACCGTCACCAACCCCTCCCGTCGCCCCCTCCGCGCCCGCATCCGCGACGCCTGGCCCCCCAGCAGCTGGCAGCCCGGCACCGAGATCCCGGCCTCCCGCCACCAGCTGACAGTGCCGCCCGGCGAACGCCGCCGCCTCACCACCCGACTCCGCCCCACCCGCCGCGGCGACCGCCGAGCGGACCGCGTCACCATCCGCTCCTACGGCCCCCTCGGCCTTTTCACCCGCCAAGGCGCTCACGCGGTGCCCTGGACCGTGCGCGTCCTGCCCCCGTTCACCAGCCGAAAGCACCTCCCGTCGAAACTCGCCCGACTGCGCGAACTCGACGGCCGTACCAGCGTCCTGACCCGCGGCGAGGGCACGGAGTTCGACAGCCTCCGCGAGTACGTCCCCGGCGACGACACCCGCTCCATCGACTGGCGCGCCACAGCCCGGCACTCGACGGTCGCCGTACGCACCTGGCGCCCCGAACGCGACCGCCACCTCCTTCTCGTCCTCGACACCGGCCGCACCTCGGCGGCCCGAGTAGGCGACATCCCCCGCCTCGACGCCTCCCTGGACGCCTGCCTGCTCCTGGCCGCTCTGGCCTCCCGCGCCGGCGACCGCGTGGACCTCCTGGCCTACGACCGCCGGGTCCGCGCCCTGGTACAGGGCCGCGCGGCAGCCGACGTCCTCCCGTCCCTGGTCAACGCCATGGCGCCACTGGAACCCCAACTCGTCGAAACCGACTCCAGGAGCCTCGCCGCCACCGCCCTCCGTACGGCGCCCCGCCGCTCCCTCATCGTCCTCCTGACCAGCCTGGACGCAGCCCCGGTGGAGGAGGGCCTGCTGCCCGTCCTCCCGCAGCTCACCCAGCGTCACACGGTGCTGGTGGCATCGGTGGCAGACCCGCACATCGCTCTCATGGCATCAGGACGGGGAAACACCGAGGCGGTCTACGAGGCCGCCGCCGCAGCCCAGGCCCAGACCGAACGCGACCGCACTGCGGAGAAACTCCGTCGACACGGTGTCACGATCGTGGACGCGATTCCGGACGAGCTGGCTCCCGCACTGGCAGACGCCTATTTGACGCTGAAGGCGGCGGGCCGCCTGTAAGGGAAAATCAGCGATACAAGGACACGCAGAATAAAGAATCCCGTAAACGCAAAAAACCCCCGTGCCGAATGGCACGGGGGTTCTCGCAATGATTGTTCGGCGGTGTCCTACTCTCCCACAGGGTCCCCCCTGCAGTACCATCGGCGCTGTAAGGCTTAGCTTCCGGGTTCGAAATGTA
>NZ_JBEXET010000080.1:0-19427 GCF_040606415.1 Streptomyces sp. NPDC005423
CAGGAACGCCGTCCTGCCCTCCTGGACGGTGCCGGTCACCACGTCCGCCGAGGCGGTGCCGTCCGCGAGGGCGGCTAGGCCGGCGAGGAGTTCCTCGCGGGTGGCGGCGACGACGGCCGCGCGGTGTTCGTGCGGGGTGCGGGTGACGGCCGTGGAGTGGGCGAGGTCGGTCAGGGGGATGTCGTGGGTCTGGAGGTGGGTGTGCAGACGGGCGGCCTGGCCGGTGAGGGCGCCGGGGGTGCGGGCGCTCAACACGACGGGAACGGCGGGTGGTTGGGTGGTCGCGGCGGTGGTCTCGGCCGCTTCTTCGGCGGGGGCCTCTTCGACGATGATGTGGGCGTTGGTGCCGCTGAGGCCGAAGGAGGAGACCGCGGCGCGGCGCGGGCGTTCGCCGGCCGGCCAGTGGACCGCCTCGTTCAGGAGGCGGACGTTGCCGGCCTCCCAGTCGACGTGCGGGGTGGGCTCGTCGGCGTGGAGGGTCTTGGGCAGCAGGCCGTTGCGCAGGG
The DNA here is from genome assembly GCF_040606415.1 of Streptomyces sp. NPDC005423. NCBI lineage: Bacteria > Bacillati > Actinomycetota > Actinomycetes > Kitasatosporales > Streptomycetaceae > Streptomyces > Streptomyces sp. NPDC005423. The sequence goes on from NZ_JBEXET010000080.1 coordinate 507, forward strand.
CCTCGATCATCTTGATGATGCCGCCGACGCCGGCCGCGGCCTGGGTGTGGGCGAGGTTGGACTTCAGGGAGCCCAGCCACAGCGGCCGGCCGTCGTGGCGGTCCTGGCCGTAGGTGGCGAGCAGGGCCTGGGCCTCGATGGGGTCGCCGAGCCTGGTGCCGGTGCCGTGGGCCTCGACGGCGTCGACGTCGGCCGGGGTGAGGCCGGCATTGTCCAGCGCGGCGCGGATGACGCGCTGCTGGGAGGGGCCGTTGGGGGCGGTCATGCTGGAGGAGGCGCCGTCCTGGTTGACGGCCGAGCCGGCGATGACCGCGAGGACGGGGTGGTGGTTGCGGCGCGCGTCGCTGAGGCGTTCCAGGACGACGACGCCGACGCCCTCGGAGCAGCCGGTGCCGTCGGCGGAGGCGGCGAAGGGTTTGCAGCGGCCGTCGGAGGCCAGGCCGCGCTGGTGGTTGAAGTAGAGGAACATGTCCGGTTCGGACATGACGGTGACGCCGCCCGCGAGGGCGAGGGTCGACTCGCCCGAACGCAGTGACTGGGCCGCGAGGTGGATGGCGACCAGGGAGGAGGAGCAGGCCGTGTCGATGGTGACGGCCGGGCCCTCGAGTCCCAGGCTGAAGGCGACGCGGCCGGTGACGAGGCTGCCTCCGGTGGTGCCGGAGGCCTCGGTGCCCTGGGCGTAGTCGTGGTACATCAGGCCGCCGAACACGCCGGTGCGGCTGCCGCGCAGGGTGTGCGGGGCGATGCCGGCGCGTTCGATCGCCTCCCAGGAGGTTTCCAGCAGCAGGCGTTGCTGGGGGTCCAGGGCGAGGGCCTCGCGCGGGGAGATGCCGAACAGGCCGGCGTCGAAGTCGCCCGCGTCGTAGAGGAATCCGCCCTCGGTGGTGATGGTGCGGCCGGGCTTGCCCGGTTCGGGGTCGTAGAGGTTGTCCACGTCCCAGCCGCGGTCCGCGGGGAACCGCGAGACGCCGTCGCGGCCCTGGGCGACCAGCTCCCACAGTTCCTGGGGGGAGGTGACGCCGCCGGGATACCGGCAGGCCATGCCGACCACGGCCACGGGTTCGCCGGAGGCTCTGCGTTCCGCCTCGGCGAGCCGGGCGCGGGTGTCGCGCAGGTCGGCGGTAGCCCGGCGTAGGTATTCGAGAAGCTTCTCCTCGTTGCTCACCGAGCACACCCCTCCAATGCCTTTCGACTGCGCCGAAAGTAGCTGCGGTTTCCCCGGCGTCCCGGGCAGGAATTTCCGACTCCGCGCCGAATCGGTATACGCAATTGACGAACTCAGGTCGGACCTGGATATCTGGCAAATTACTTCGCCCGGGGGGCGCGCGCCCACCCCTGACGGAGGCAGTGGCACCCCTAGAACCTCTGCACGCCCCCCGCCGGCCGATTGGGCCGGGGGTCAAGTTAGGGGGCGGTTAGGGGTGGTTGGGGGCCGTGGACCCCGTTAGCGTTCCGAGCGGAACTTTGCCGCTCGCCAAGCGATTCACCAACCCGAATGTGCTTGCGGTCAGGGATAAGGAAATGTCTCACAGCACCCCCGCATTCCCGCAGGGTTTCTCTCATATCGAACCGGCCGAGCGCCTGGGGTACCGCACCCCACGGCGCTCGACCCGCGTGATCATCCCGTCGCTCGGTACCACGAGCCGCTCGCGCACCCGACCCCCCACCTGACGACGAGTACGTGGCACGCAGATGCGTATGTGATACGCTCTGCGTGCCACATACGCCGAGAGGATATGGACGATTGCCATGACGGAACTGAAGCCCAAGGCAGGAATGAAGGAGTGGTGCGGCCTAGTGGTGATCGTCCTGGTCACCCTCCTGGTCGCCGTCGACGTATCGGTCCTCGGATTCGCGATCGCACCGCTGAGCGAGGACCTCTCACCCAGCGCGACGCAGCTGCTGTGGATCATGGACATCTACAGCTTCGTGCTGGCCGGCACCCTGGTGACCGTCGGCTGGCTGGGCGACCGGGTCGGCCGGCGCAAGCTGCTGCTGATCGGGGCCGCGATGTTCGGCGTCGCGTCGGCGCTGGCGGCCTTCTCCACCAGCCCCGAGATGCTGATCGCCTCGCGCGCCCTGCTGGGCCTGGCCGCGTCCACCCTGACGCCGACCTCCCTGGCGCTGATCCGCAACATGTTCCACGACACCAAGGAGCGCAAGACCGCCATCGCCGCCTGGGGCGGCACCCTCACCTCGGGCGCGGCCGTGGGTCCGGTCGTCGGCGGCCTGCTGCTCAACAACTTCTGGTGGGGTTCGGTCTTCCTGATCAACATCCCGGTGATGGTGCTGGTGCTGATCCTGGGCCCGCTGCTGCTGCCGGAGTACCGCGACCCCAACCGCGGCAAGCTCGACCTGCTCAGCACCGTGCTGTCGCTGGCCGGCATCATGGCGCTGATCTACGGGTTCAAGGAGCTCGTCATCAACGGCTACAGCCGCCCCGCGGCGATCTCGGCCACGGTCGGCGGAGTCCTCCTGGTCGTCTTCGTCATCCGCCAGCGCACCGCCGCCGACCCGATGATCAACGTGCGGCTGTTCCGCAACGGCGGGTTCAGCGGCGCGGTCATCACCAACATGATGGTGGCGTTCGCCCTGATGGGCAGCAGCGTCCTGACCAACCAGTACATGCAGATGGTCCTCGGCTACTCCCCACTCAAGGCCTCGCTGTGGTCGCTGGCACCGATGCCGGCGATCGGGGTCGCGGTCGGTCTCGCCCCGGTCCTGGGCCGCAAGATCCGGCCCGGGAAGATCATCGGCGGCGCGCTGCTGATCATCGCCGCCGGGTTCGGGATCCTGACCCAGGTCAAGGTCGACTCCAGCATCGCGGTGGTCCTGGTCGGCGTCGGTCTGCTGGCCGGCGGCATGGTGGCCTGCAAGACGCTCTCCGCCGAGATCGTGGTCACCTCCGCGCCGCCGGAGCAGGCCGGCTCCTCGGTCGCCGTCTCGGAGACCTTCACCGAGTTCGGCATCGCGATGGGCTTCGCCACCCTGGGCTCCATCGGCTCCGCGATCTACCGGCACGACATGTCCGACGTCCGCCCGGCCGGGGTCTCCGGCTCCGCGCTGCACGCCCTGCACAACACGATCGGCGGCGCGGCCGACGTGGCCGGCCACCTGTCGGCCGGCGCCGGCGGCAAGCTGATCACCGACAGCCGGGACGCCTTCACCCACGGCATGCAGGTCGCCTGCACGGCCGGTGCCCTGCTGCTGGCCCTGACCGCGATCGTCGCCTCGCTGCTCCTGCGCAAGACCCCGATCGAGGCGGCGCTGCCCGGCTCGATGGAGGCGGCACAGGCCCAGGAGGGCGACTACGGCCTGGCCTACCGGTCCACCCCCCGGACGGAAGGTTCCCCCGCCTCCGTCCCGCGCTCTTCGGCGGCCTATCGCTGACCCCCGGCAAGACCCCGGAGAGCCCCCGAAAAAAGGTCCGCCCCCGTCACCGTCAGGTGCCGGGGGCGGACCTCTTCGCCTTCGCCTTCTCCGCGACGGCACGGGGCGGGACGGAACGGGACAGGGTCCGGCCCCAAGCCGCTGCCGCTACTGCCCGGGTGAGGTTCTGGGCCCTCAAGCCACCGCCGCTACGGCTTGGTTGAGACCTGAGACCCAGGGCCTCAAGTCGCGGTCGCTACGGCTTGGTTGCGGCTCGGGTCTCAAGTTGCCGTGACTGCGGCTTGGTTGCAGCACAGGGGCTCAAGTCGCCCTCACTGCCGCCTGGTTGCGGCCTCGGGCCTCAAGTCGCCTTCTGTACGGTCTTGTTGGGGTCACGGAGTCGGTCCCGGGGGCCGGGGGGCCGGCCGGGCTCGCCGGACCCGGAAGGCGGGGCCGCTCCCCCGCCGGCGCCGCGGCTGCCGCCGCGCCCGTGGTGTCGGCGCGAGCGGCGGCGTTACGCCCGGCCCAGCGGGTTCTCGCCCGCCCGGACCCGGATGAGGACCTCGATGCCGTCCAGGACGCGCTGGAGGCCGAAGCCGAAGTCATCGTCGGGGGCCTCGAAGGTGCCGGCGTCGATGAGTTCGCGGACGGCGGGGAAGGTCTCGGCGTCGATGAACTTGTCCATGGCGCGGCCGTAGTGGGCCATCAGTTCGGCCTCGGACTCGTCCCGGCCGGCCATGCCGGTGGAGAGCTGGGCGTTGTTGCGGACGTAGCCGACCATGAGGAGCATCGCGGAGAGCTTCTCGTTGGGGGTCAGGCCGGTGGTGCCCAGGGTGCGCAGGCCGCGCTCCAGCCAGTTCATCTGGCCCGGCTCCACCGGGGGTCCGCTGACGGGGATCTGGAGCATCCAGGGGTGGCGGCGGAAGACCTCCAGGAAGGCGCGGGCCCACTGCTCCAGGCCGGCCCGCCACTCCCCCTCGCCGGCGGTCAGCTCCGGGGGTGTGCCGTAGGCCATGTCGACCATCAGGGACTGGAGTTCGTCCTTGCTGCTCACGTGCCGGTAGAGGGACATCGTGGCGAACTTCAGGCGCTCGGCGACCCGCGCCATGGACAGTGAGGCGAGCCCGTTCTCGTCGGCGTGGGCGATGGCCGCCGTGACGATCCGCGCCGTGTTCAGGCCGGTGCGCCCGCGCTGCTCCCGCTCGCGCAGGTCCCACAGCACGTGGATGCCGTTCGGCAGCCCCGCGTTCTTGTCGCTGGTCATGGCCCGTTCCGCCTTCATACGTTCTCTTCCCGAGATCCGATGCGTATCACGCACGCAGGTGCGTCCATCGTAGGCGATCGCCCGGCGCGGCGGCGGGCTGGTGCGGAATCTACGTCAATTCCTGCTTTCTGTCGTTGAATTCGAGCCCGCCGCTCTTCTTTCTCATCCGACGCTCGAATTCCGCCGGACCGTGCCGCGGCCCCGTGTCGACCCCCCTAATGGGGGCGGAGACTTAGGGGTTTTCGGGCCGGGGAAATGGAAGCAGCCTGCATGGGGTGAACTCCGTTCTGGCGGAAGCCCCGAACACGACTCGGCCGATTGATCCATGGGAGAAGGAAGCATGACGGAACTCACCAGTACGCGGCCGGAGACGGCGGAGACGCAGGTGCGACCGTTTCCGCTGCGCCGCGGCTGCCCGATGGCGCCGCCGGAGGAGTACGCGGTCCTGCGGGAGACCGAGCCGGTCTCCAAGATCAGACTGAAGTTCAGCGGGCGTGAGGCCTGGCTGCTGACCCGTTACGAGGACATGCAGCAGATGCTGCGCGACCCCCGTTTCCACTCCGACATCGCCGACCCCGGCTACCCGCTGCAGTTCGCGTTCCCGCTGGAGCTGCTGGAGCAGGGCATCGTGAGCCGGACCCTTTTCCACATGGACCCCCCGGTGCACACCAAGCACCGGATGCTGCTGATGCCTGAGCTGACGGCCAAGCAGGTCGAGGCGATGCGTCCGCGGACGCAGGAGATCGTCGACGAGCTGATCGACGCGATGCTGGAGCAGGGCGGTCCGGTCGACGCGGTGCAGGCGCTGACCGCGCCGCTGCCCTCGATCCAGACGGCCGAGCAACTGGACCTGCCGCGGGATTCCACCGACCTGTTCTACCGGTGGATCTCGCTGCTGGTGACGCAGGGCAGCGCGGAGGAGCACGCCTCGGCCAACGCCGAGGTGGAGATCCTGCTGCACCGGCTGATCGCCGAGCGCACCGAGAACCCCGGTGATGACCTGATCAGCCATCTGATCGTCCGTAACCGGGAGCGGGGCGGCGAGCTGAGCGCGCTGGACCTGAGCGCCCTGGTCCGCACGATGATCGCGGGCGGTCACGAGAGCACCCTGAACGGCATGACGATGGCCATCGTGGTGCTGCTGACCCATCCCGAGCAGGCGGCGCTGCTGCGCGAGCACCCGGAGCTGGCCGGGCAGGCGGTGGACGAGCTGATGCGGTTCTCCACCGTCTCCGACCACGGCACGGTCCGGGTCGCCGCGGAGGACGTCGAGATCGGCGGGGTGCTGATCAGGGCCGGTGAGGGTGTGGTGTGCGCGTTGCAGGCCGCCAACCACGACCCGGCGGTGTTCGCCGAGCCGGGCAGGCTGGACTTCCACCGCAAGGAGGCGGCGCAGAACCTGGCGTTCGGCTCCGGTCACCACCGCTGCGCCGGCCAGACCATGGTGCGGATGCAGATGGAGGTGCTCTTCACCACGCTGCTGCGGCGCATTCCCACGCTCCGCCTGGACGTGCCCACCGGCGAGCTGCCCTTCAAGGGCGACACGGCCCTCATCGACGGCCTGCACGCGCTGCCGGTCACCTGGTGAAGGAAGAAGGCCTCTCATGCTGCAAGTAGCCATCGACAAGGACGTGTGTGTCGCCTGCGGCGCGTGCGTGCTGGCCGGCCCGGACGTGTTCGACCAGAACGACGACGGGCAGGCGATGCTGATCGTCGAGCCGCAGGAGTCGCTGCGTGAGCAGATCCTCGACTCCATCGACGCCTGCCCGGTGCAGGCCCTGAGTCTGGTCGAGCCGGCCCGCGTCGCCGACTGAGGACCGGCCGGCGGTGAGACGCCGGCCGGGCCCCGCTCCTCTCCCCGACCCCTGTTCTTTCAGGCCGGTCGTTCGGGACGGTCTCCCCCGCCCGCCCGAACGGACCCGATCCGTCCGCCCGGTGACGACGTGATGTCACCGGGCGGACGGCGAACGTCCTGGACCACCGAAGTTTTCTCCGTCCGCTGCGGACAACGAGTGTGTGGAGTGCAGATGACCCAGCCCGGAAACCCCGGCAACCACGGTGGGCCGACCGGTGACACCGCGGCGAACGCGGCGGCGGAGTTGGAGCTCGTAGGCGAGCTCGCGGCGCTGCCCACCGCCGAGCAGACGTATGTGCTGCTCGGCCTGGTGCGCGAGCACACGCTCGCGGTACTGCGGGCCAAACAGGCCGGCGCGCCCGACGGACCCGAGGGGTCCGAGGCGGTGGCGGCGCTCTTGGAGGACGGCAGGTCCTTCAAGGATCTCGGCCTGGACTCCGTCGCCCTGTTGGAGCTGCAGAACCGGCTGAACCAGGCGACCGGTCTGGTGCTGCCGCCGACCGTCGCCTTCGACCACCCCTCCCCGGCGGCGCTCGCCGCCCATCTGCGCACCTCTGTCCTCGGGCTGCCGGAGAGCGCCGCGCCGGCGGTGCGGGCGGTGGCGGCCAGTGACGAGCCGATAGCGATCGTCGGCATCGGCTGCCGCTATCCCGGTGAGGTGTCCTCGCCGGAGGAGCTGTGGCGGCTGGTCGCGGCCGGTGAGCACGTGCGTGACGACTTCCCCGCCGACCGCGGCTGGGACCTGGACGCCCTGTTCTCCGACGACCCCTCCACCCCGGGCACCACCTATGTGCGCCAGGGCGGGTTCCTCGCGCAGGCGGCCGGGTTCGACGCGGACTTCTTCGGCATCAGCCCGCGTGAGGCGCTGGCGATGGACCCCCAGCAGCGGCTGGTGCTGGAGAGCGCGTGGGAGGCGATCGAGCGGGCCGGCATCGACCCGCACGCGCTGCGCGGCACCGAGGCGGGCGTGTTCATCGCCGCCGAGCCGCAGGAGTACGCGATGCGCCTGCACGAGGCGCCCGACGGTCTCGACGGCTATCTGCTCAGCGGCAACGCGCCCAGTGTCATCTCCGGCCGGGTCAGCTACGTGCTGGGTCTTGCCGGGCCGGCGCTGACCGTCGACACCGCCTGCTCGGGCTCGCTGGTCGGCGTGCACCTGGCGGTGCAGTCCCTGCAGCGCGGGGAGTGCACGCTGGCGCTGGCCGGCGGGGTCGCGGTGATGGGCAGCCCCGGCACGTTCACCGCCTTCAGCCGGCAGCGCGGGCTGGCCCCGGACGCCACCGTGAAGGCGTTCGCGGCCGCCGCCGACGGCACCGCCTTCGCCGAGGGTGTCGGTGTGTTCGTGCTGGAGCGGCTCAGTGACGCGCAGGCGGCCGGCCACCCGGTGGTGGGTGTCATCCGAGGCTCCGCCATCAACCAGGACGGTGCCTCCAACGGTCTGACCGCGCCCAGCGGGCGGGCCCAGCAGCAGGTGGTGCGCCAGGCGCTGGCGAACGCCGGGCTGAGCGGCGCGCAGGTCGACGTGGTGGAGGCGCACGGCACCGGCACCACGCTCGGCGACCCGATCGAGGCGCAGGCGCTGATCGCGACCTACGGCCAGGAGCACACCGGGCAGCGGCCGTTGTGGCTCGGCTCGGCCAAGTCGAACATCGGGCACACCCAGGCCGCGGCCGGTGCGGCCGGGGTCATCAAGATGCTCATGGCGATGCGCCACGAGGAGTTGCCGCGCACCCTGCACGTGGACGAGCCCACCCCGAACGTGGACTGGTCGGCGGGTACGGTCCGGCTGCTGACGGAGCCGGTGGCGTGGCCCAGGGGTGAGGAGCCGCGCCGGGCGGGTGTGTCCTCGTTCGGGGTGAGCGGCACCAACGCCCACCTCGTCATTGAGGAGCCGCCCCTCCCCCAGGACGAGGAGCACCCCGCTGTCGCCGCGCCGGGGCCGGTGCCGCTGGCGGTGTCCGCCGCCACCGGGGCCGCGCTGCGCGAGCAGGCCGTGCGGCTGCTGGCCCGGGTCGAGGCCGACGAGGAGCTCGCCCCGGCCGATCTGGGACTGTCCCTGGCCACCTCCCGGGCGGCGCTGCGCCACCGGGCCGTCGTCGTGGCCCAGGACCGGGCGCAGACCCTGGCGGGGCTGCGCGCGCTGGCCGCCGGCCAGGAGACGCCCGCCGTCGTCGAGGACAGTGCCGGCGGTGGCCGGCTGGCGTTCCTGTTCACCGGACAGGGCAGTCAGCGCCTGGCGATGGGGCGTGAACTCTACGACAGCGAGCCGGTGTTCGCCGCCGCCCTGGATGCCGCGGCCGGCCATCTGGACCTTCAGCTGGAGCGTCCCCTGCTCGAAGTGCTGTGGGGCGAGGAGGAGGACGTCCTCGACGACACCGCCTACGCCCAGCCCGCCCTGTTCGCCGTCGAGGTGGCGCTGTTCCGGCTGCTGGAGTCGTGGGGAGTGCGCCCCGACCACCTCGCCGGGCACTCCATCGGTGAACTGGCCGCCGCCCACTGCGCGGGGGTGCTGTCGCTGGACGACGCCGCGACCCTGGTGGCCGCGCGCGGCCGGCTGATGCAGGCGCTGCCCGCGGGCGGCGCCATGACCGCGGTCGAGGCCACCGAGGAGGAGGTCCTGCCGTATCTGGACGGTGAGGTGGCCATCGCCGCCGTCAACGGGCCCACCGCCGTGGTCATCTCCGGCGCCGAGGCGGCCGTCGACCAGGCCGCCGCCGCTCTGGCCGCCGGCGGGCACCGCACCAAGAAGCTGCGCGTCAGCCACGCCTTCCACTCCCCGCTGATGGAACCGATGCTGGAGGAGTTCCGGCAGCTGGCCTCCGTCCTGGAGTACTCCGCGCCGCGTATCCCGGTCGTCTCCGCGCTGACCGGGCGGGCCGCGAGCAGCGCCGAACTGTGCTCCCCCGACTACTGGGTGCGCCATGTCCGCGAGGCGGTCCGCTTCGCCGACGCGGTGCGCGCGCTGGCCGCGCTGGGCACCACCACCTTCCTCGAACTGGGCCCCGACCCGGTCCTGACCGGCCTGGGCCGCGACCTCCTCGACGCCTCCTCCGGCGCGCACTTCACCGGTACGCTGCGCCGCGGCCACGACGAGCGGCGCGGGCTGCTGGGCGCGCTGGCCCGGGTGCACACCCGCGGCGGCGGGGTGGACTGGCAGGCGTTCTTCGCCGCCACCGGCGCCCGCCGCGTCCCGCTGCCCACCTACGCCTTCCAGCGGGAGCGGTTCTGGCTCTCCGCGCCGCTCGCGCGCGGTGAGGCGGCCGGGCTGGGCCAGGTCGCGGCCGGCCATCCGCTGCTGGGCGCGGTGGTCTCCCTCGCCGACACCGGTGCCACCGTCCTGACCGGGCGGATCTCGCCGCGCGCCCAGGGCTGGCTGGCCGACCATGTCATCGCGGGCAGCACCCTGCTGCCGGGCACCGCGTTCGTCGAACTCGCGCTGCGCGCGGGTGAGGAGACCGGCCTGCCCCACCTGGAGGAGCTGGTGATGGAGGCGCCGCTGGTGCTGCCGGACACCGGCGGGGTGGCCCTGCAGATCGTCGTCGGCCCGCCGGAGGCCGACGGCCGCCGCGGGGTCGTCTTCCACTCCCGTGACGAGGACGCCCCCGCCGACACCGACTGGCAGCGCCACGCCTCCGGCCGGCTGAGCGCGCAACCCGCCGCCGGCGGGGAGCGGTTCGAGGCGGCCGTGTGGCCGCCGCGCGGCACCGACCCCGTCGACATCGGCGGCCTCTACGAGGAGATGGCCGGCCAGGGCTACGGCTACGGGCCCTCCTTCCACGGTCTGCGCGGGGTGTGGCGGGGCCGCGACGCGGTGTTCGCCGAGGTCGCCCTGCCCGCCGAAGTCGCCGGACAGGCAGGCGAGTTCGGCCTGCACCCGGCGCTGCTGGACGCCGTCCTGCAAGCCACCGACTTCGCCGCGCCCGCCGCCGAGGGCGCCGGACCCCGGCTGCCGTTCGCCTGGGCGGGCGTGAGCCTGTACGCGTCCGGCGCGGCCGTGCTGCGGGTGCGGATCACCGCGACCGGCGGCGACTCCGTCGCCCTGGACCTGGCGGGCGGCGACGGTCTGCCCGTCGGCCGCGTGGAGTCCTTCACCGTACGGCCCGTCGACACCGCCCGGCTGCGCACCCCGGGCCGTGACACCCTCTACCACCTGGCGTGGACGCCGCGTGCGCTGCCCGCCCCGGCCGCCGGCGCCCCGCATCCGGCGGTGCACACCGTCCCGGCCGCGGCCGAGGGCGCTTCCGTTCCCGAGCGGGTGCGCGCCGCGAGCGGCGACGTGCTGGCCGCGCTCCAGGCGTGGCTGGCCGACGAGCGTCCGGCCGCGGGCCCGCTGGTCGTCCTCACCCGCAACGCGGTGGCCGCCGCGCCGGGCGAGGAGGCCGACCTCGGTCAGGCCCCGGTGTGGGGTCTGGTGCGCTCCGCGCAGGCCGAACACCCGGGCCGTTTCGTGCTGGTGGACAGCGACGGCTCCCTCGACGAGCGGGAGGTGGTACGGCTGGCGGCCGGTCTGGAGGAGGCGGAGGCCGCCGTCCGTGACGGGGTGTTCCTCGTGCTGCGGCTGGCCGCCGCGCCGGCCGAGGAGACCTCTGCCGCCCGGTGGAACCCCGAGGGCACGGTCCTGATCACCGGCGGCACCGGCGGGGTCGGCGCCGCCCTCGCCCGCCACCTGGTCACCGAACACGGTGTACGGCACCTGCTGCTGACCAGCCGGCGCGGCCCCGATGCGCCCGCGGCCCGTGAACTGGCCGCGCAGCTGGGAGAGTTGGGCGCCGAGGTGCGGGTGAGCGCCGTCGATGTCGCCGACCGTGCGGCGCTGGCCGCCGTACTGGAGGCGATTCCCGCCGACCGGCCGCTGACCGCCGTCGTGCACGCCGCCGGTGTGCTGGACGACGCGCTGGTGGAGTCGCTGGACCCGGCACGGCTGGAGACGGTGCTGCGGCCCAAGGCCGACGGTGCCTGGCATCTGCACGAGCTGACCGCCTCGGCCGGCCTCGACGCGTTCGTGCTGTTCTCCTCCACCGCGACCTTCCTCGACGGCGCCGGACAGGCCAACTACGCCGCCGCCAACACCTTCCTCGACGCCCTCGCCGTCCACCGCAACACCGCCGGTCTGCCCGCCACTTCACTCGCCTGGGGCCTGTGGAGCGGGGTCGGCGGCATGGGTGCCGGCCTGGACGAGAGCGCGCTGCGCCGTATCGAGCGCCTCGGCCTGAAGGTCCTCACCCCGGCCGAGAACCTCGCCCTGTTCGACCACGCCCTGAGCAGCGGCCGGGCCACGGCCGTGCCCGTCCGTTTCGACCTGCGCAGCCTCCAGGCCCGTGCCGGTGAACTGCCTTCCGTGCTGCGCGGTCTGGTGCGCCCGGTGCGGCGCAGCGCCGCCGCCCCGGCCGATGTCGAGCAGTCCCTGGCGCGCCGGCTGTCGGGGCTGTCGCGGGCCGAGCGCGGCGAGGCCCTGCTGGAGCTGGTGCGTACGCAGGTCGCCGCGGTCCTGGGCCACGACGGCGCCGAACGCGTCCAAGCCACCCGCGCGTTCAACGAGATGGGCTTCGACTCCCTCGCCGCCGTCGAGCTGCGCAACCGGCTCGGCGCGGCGATCGGGCTGCCGCTGGCGGCCACCCTCATCTTCGACTACCCCTCCCCCAGCGCGCTCGCCGACCACCTCGCCTCCCGGCTGGGTGAGCCGGCCCCCGAGCGCCGGCCCGCCCCGGCCACCGTCTCCGCCACCGACGACGACCCGATCGCGATCGTCGGCATGGCCTGCCGCTACCCCGGCGGGGTCTCCTCCCCGGAGGACCTGTGGCGTCTGGTGCGTGGGGGGGTGGACGCGATCTCCGCCTTCCCCACCGACCGCGGCTGGGACTCCGACGTCTTCGACCCCGACCCCGAGGCGGCCGGCAAGAGCCTCACCGACCAGGGCGGATTCCTCTACGACGCGGCCGACTTCGATCCGGAATTCTTCGGTATCAGCCCGCGTGAGGCCCAGGCCATGGACCCCCAGCAGCGGCTGCTGCTGGAGATCGCCTGGGAGACCTTCGAACGGGCCGGTATCGACCCGCACGCCCTGCGCGGCAGCGACACCGGCGTCTTCGCCGGCGTCATGTACCACGACTGGGGGCTGCGGCTGGGCCCGCTGCCCGAGCACCTCGCCGGCTACCACGGCAACGGCAGCCTGGCCAGCGTCGTCTCCGGCCGGGTCGCCTACGCGCTGGGCCTTGAGGGGCCGGCCGTCACCGTCGACACCGCCTGCTCCTCCTCGCTGGTCGCCATGCACTGGGCGGCGCAGGCGCTGCGGCGCGGCGAGTGCACCCTCGCGCTGGCCGGCGGCGTCACCGTCATGTCCACCCCGGACACCTTCGTCGATATGAGCCGCCAGGGCGGCCTGGCCGCCGACGGCCGCTGCAAGTCCTTCGGCAGCGGCGCCGACGGCACCGGCTGGGGTGAGGGCGCCGGCCTGCTCCTGCTGGAACGTCTCTCCGACGCCGAGGCCGCCGGCCACCAGGTGCTGGGCGTGCTGCGCGGTTCCGCCGTCAACTCCGACGGCGCCTCCAACGGCCTGACCGCCCCCAACGGCCCCTCCCAACAGCGTGTCGTACGCCGCGCGCTGCGGGACGCCGGCCTGAGCACCGCCGACGTCGACGTCGTCGAGGGCCACGGCACCGGCACCACCCTGGGCGACCCCATCGAGGCCCAGGCGCTGCTGGCCACCTACGGCCAGGACCGCGAGGCGGACAAGCCGCTGTGGCTGGGCTCGATCAAGTCCAACATCGGCCACACGCAGGCCGCCGCGGGCGTCGCCGGTGTCATCAAGATGGTGCAGGCGATCCGGCACGGCGTCCTGCCCCGCACCCTGCACGCCGCCGAGCCCTCCCCGCAGGTCTCCTGGGAACTGGGCGCGGTGGAACTCCTCAACGAGGAGGTCGAGTGGCCGGCCGGTGAGCGCCCGCGCCGCGCGGGTGTCTCCTCCTTCGGTATCAGCGGCACCAACGCCCACGTCATCGTGGAAGAGGCGCCCGCCACCGCGACACCCGCCCGGGACGAGGACGGCCCCGTGCCGGCCCTCATCCCCTGGGTGGTCTCCGCCCGCACCCCGCAGGCCCTGCGCGACCAGGCCGCCCAACTCGCCCAGTTCGCGGCCGACTTGGACGACTCCGCGCTCGCCGGCGTCGGCCGCGCCCTGGCCACCCGCCGCGCCCGCCTGGACCACCGCGCGGTCGTCGTCGGCGAAACCCGCGAGGAACTGCTCACCGCCCTGGCCTCGGTCGACTCCGTCGCCGGCACCGTCCAGGAGGGCAAGACCGCCTTCCTCTTCACCGGCCAGGGCGCCCAGCGCCTCGGCATGGGCCGCGAACTGCACGCCGCCTTCCCGCAGTTCGCCCGCGCCCTGGACGAGGTCGTGGCGGCCGTGGACACCCACCTCGACCGTTCGCTGTATGAGGTGATGTGGGGTGAGGACGAGGCGCTGCTGAACAGCACCGCCTACACCCAGCCCGCCCTCTTCGCCGTGGAAACCGCGTTGTACCGCCTCGTCGAATCGTGGGGGGTGCGCCCCGACTACCTGGCCGGGCACTCCATCGGTGAGATCACCGCCGCACACGTCTCCGGTGCGATCGGCCTGGAGGACGCGGCCCGGCTGGTGACGGCCCGCGGGCGCCTCATGCAGGCACTCCCGGCCGGTGGTGCGATGGCCGCGATCCAGGCCACCGAGGAGGAACTCCTGCCGTTCGTGAGCGACGCGGTGGGGATCGCTGCGATCAACAGCCCCACCTCCGTGGTCATCTCAGGCGAAGAGTCTGAAGTCGACGCGCTGGTCGCGGAGTTCACGCAGCAGGGCCGTAAGACGACCCGGCTTCGCGTCTCGCACGCCTTCCACTCCCCGCTGATGGAACCGGCGCTGGCCGAGTTCCGGGCCGTGGCGGAGACCGTCACCTACACGGCCCCGCAGATCCCGGTGGTCGCCGGAGTGCACGGCGAGATCACCGAGGAGTGGGGCACCCCCGCCTACTGGACCCGGCACCTGCGCGAGGCGGTCCGCTTCGCCGACACGGTCGGGTATCTGGCCGGGCGGGGGGTGAGCCGGTTCCTGGAGCTGGGGCCGGACGCGATCCTGTCCGCGCTCACCCGGGCGAGCGTCGAGGACGCCGTCGTCGAGGCCGCCGTACGCAAGAACCGGCCCGAGGCACGCACCCTGCTCGGTGCGCTGGGCCGGCTGCACGCCGCCGGTGCGCCCCTCGACTTCGACGCCTACTTCGGTGCGGGCGGCGACAGTTGGCAGGAGCTGCCGACCTACGCCTTCCAGCACCAGCGGTACTGGCTGGAGGGTGCGACGGCCGGCGGGGCCGGGCTGGGGGCGGTGGGCCTGGAGGCCGTCGCGCATCCGCTGCTGAGCGCGGCGGTGGAGTCCGCCGACTCCGGCGAGGTCGTCCTGACCGGACGCCTGTCGGTGGACACCCAGCCCTGGCTGGCCGACCACGACGTGCTGGGGACCGTGCTGCTGCCCGGTACCGGGTTCGTGGAGCTGGCGGTCCGCGCGGGCGACCAGGCCGGCTGCGGCAAGGTGGAGGAACTGCTGCTGGAGGCGCCGCTGATCGTGCCCGCGCGCGGCGGTGTGGCGTTGCAGGTCCGCGTCGGCACCGCGGACGCCTCGGGCGCCCGGTCGGTGGCGATCCACTCGCGCGGCCCGGGCGCGCAGGCGCCGTGGACGCGGCACGCCTACGGCACCCTGGTGCCCGCCGCCGCCGTCCCCGCCTTCGATCTCGTGCAGTGGCCGCCGGCCGGCGCGCGGGCGCTGGAGGTCGAGGGTGCCTACGAGCGGCTGCTGGAGCGGGGGTATGCCTACGGGCCCGTCTTCCAGGGGCTGAAGGCGGCCTGGGTGCGCGGCGATGAGGTGTTCGCTGAGGTGGCGCTGCCCGAGCAGGCCCGCGGTGATGCCGCGCGGTTCGGGCTGCACCCGGCGCTGCTGGACGCGGCGATGCACGCCGATCTGCTCGGCGGGGACGGTGCGGCCGGGGGCGAGACCCTGCTGCCGTTCTCCTGGAACGGGGTGACCCTGCACGCGGCCGGCACATCGGTGCTGCGGGTGCGGATCCGCCGTATCCGGGGTGATGAGGTCTCCGAGATCCTGGTCGCGGACGAGAACGGCGCGCCGGTGGCGACCGTGGAGTCGCTGGTGTCGCGTCCGGTCTCGCCCGAGCAGCTGGCCGCCGCCGCGGACGGCGCGGCGGCGGCCCTGCACCGGGTGGAGTGGCCGGCCGCCCCGGCCGGCGCGCCGGGTGCGGACGAGGCGAGTGTGTATGTGGTGCCCGTGCGGGAGGGCGCCGACGCGGCCGCCCGGGTGCGGGCGACGGTGCGTGAGGTGCTCGCCAAGGTCCAGGAGTGGGGCGGCAGTTCGGCGTCCGGGCGGCTGGCCGTGGTGACCCGGGGCGCGTTCGCGGTGCGGGCGGGCGAGGACGTCGATCCGGCGCAGAGCGCCGTGTGGGGTCTGGTCCGGGCCGCCGAGGCGGAGAACCCCGGACGCTTCGTCCTGGTCGATGTCACCGCCTCCGCCGCCGACACCGACGCCGAGGCGCAGGCCCGGACGGCGCTGGCCGCCGGGGAGAGCGAGACGGCGGTACGCGACGGCGAGGTGCGGGTGCCGCGCCTTCAGCGGATCACCGCGCCGGGCGCGTCCGGGCCGGTGTGGGACACGGCCGGCACGGTGCTGGTCACCGGCGGGACGAGCGGTCTGGGCGCGCTGGTGGCCCGCCGCCTGGTCGCCGAGCACGGCGTACGGCATCTGCTGCTGACCAGCCGGCGCGGCCCTGATGCGCCCGCTGCCCGTGAACTCGTCGCGGAACTTGAGGAGTTGGGCGCCGAGGTGGCGGTGGCGGCGGTCGATGTGAGCGACCGTGAGGCGCTGGCGGCCCTGCTGGCCGGGATCGACGCGGGCCACCCGCTGCGCGGTGTGGTGCACGCGGCGGCGGTCGCCGGGGGCGGTCTGGTCGGTTCGCTGACGGCCGACGGTGTCGAGGCGGTGCTGCGGCCCAAGACGGACGGTGCCTGGTATCTGCACGAGCTGACCCGGGAGGCGGAGCTGAGCGCGTTCGTGCTGTTCTCCTCGGCCGGCGGTTCGGTGCTGGCGGCCGGGCAGGGCGACTACGCGGCCGCCAACGCCTTCCTGGACGGTCTCGCCGCCCACCGCCACGCCCAGGGCCTGCCCGCCACGGCGCCGGCGTTCGGCATGTGGGAGATCAGCACCGGTCTGGGTGGTGACCTCACCGACGCCGACCTGGAGCGGATGCGGCGCCTGGGGCTGCCCGCGCTCTCCGTCGAGGAGGGCCTGGCCCTGTTCGACGCGGCGGTGGCCGGCGAGGACGCGGTGGTGCTGCCGCTGCGGATCGACGCCGGTGCGCTGGCCGCGCGGGGCGAGGACGTGCCCGCGTTGCTGCGCGGCAAGGTGCGCGCAGTGGTGCGCCGTACGGTGACCGCGGCGGCGGCGGAGTCCAGTGAGCTGGAGCGGCGGCTGGCCGCGGTGTCGCGGCAGGAGCGGGAGCGGATCGTCCTGGATCTGGTGCGCACGCAGGTCGCGGCCGTGCTGGGGCATGCCTCGGCGGACGCGGTGGGCCCGGAGACGGCCTTCCGCGAGCAGGGCTTCGACTCGCTGGCCGCGGTCGAACTGCGCAACCAGCTGGGTGCGGCGACCGGGCTGCGGCTGCCGGCCACGCTGGTCTTCGACTACCCCAACTCCCGTGCGGTGGCGGGCTTCGTACTGGAGAAGCTGTCGGTGAGCGCGGTGGCCGCCCCGGCGGCGGCCGTCCGCAGGGCTGGTCCGGCCACCGGCGACGACCCGATCGCGATCGTCGCGGTCAGCTGCCGCTTCCCCGGCGGGGTGCGCTCCGCGGAGGACCTGTGGGAGCTGGTCGCCGCCGGCCGCGACGCCATCGGCCCCTTCCCCGCCGGCCGCGGCTGGGACGCGGAGGCGATCTACGACCCGGAGCCGGGCCTGCCGGGCAAGACGTATGCCAAGGACGGCGGATTCCTGTACGACGCCGCCGAGTTCGACGCGGACTTCTTCGGGATCATGCCGAAGGAGGCCCTCGCGATGGACCCGCAGCAGCGGCTGCTGCTGGAGTCGGCGTGGGAGGCGTTCGAGCGGGCGGGCATCGACCCGCACACCGTGCGCGGCAGCCGTACCGGGGTGTACGCGGGCATCATGTACCACGAGTACGGCAGCCGGGCCGGTGAGGTGCCGGAGGATCTGGCGGCCTACCTCGGCAACGGCAGCGCGGGCAGTATCGCCTCCGGCCGGGTCGCCTACACGCTGGGTCTTGAGGGGCCGGCCGTCACGGTCGACACCGCCTGCTCCTCGTCGCTGGTGAGCCTGCACATGGCGTGCCAGGCGCTGCGCTCGGGTGAGATCACCATGGCGCTGGCGGGCGGTGTCACGGTGATGCCGACGCCGGATCTGTTCGTCGACTTCAGCCAGCAGCGCGGGCTTGCCGCGGACGGCCGTTCCAAGGCGTTCGCGGGTGCGGCCGACGGCACCGGCTGGGCGGAGGGCATCGGTCTGCTCCTGGTGGAGCGGCTCTCCGACGCCGAGGCGGCCGGCCATCCGGTGCTGGCGGTGATCAGGGGCTCGGCCGTCAACCAGGACGGCGCCTCCAACGGTCTGACCGCGCCCAACGGCCCCTCCCAACAGCGGGTCATCCAGCAGGCGTTGGCCGCGGCCGGGCTGAGCACGGCGGATGTCGACGCGGTCGAGGGCCATGGCACCGGCACCCGTCTGGGCGACCCGATCGAGGCGCAGGCGCTGCTGGCCACCTACGGCCAGGACCGTGAGGCGGACAAGCCGCTGTGGCTGGGCTCCATCAAGTCCAACATCGGTCACGCGCAGGCGGCGGCCGGTGTCAGCGGTGTCATCAAGATGGTGATGGCCCTGCGCAACGGTGTGCTGCCCAAGACGCTGCACGTGGACGAGCCCTCGCCGCACGTGGACTGGGAGGCGGGCAACGTCAAGTTGCTGACCGAGCCGGTGCGGTGGCCGGCCGGGGAGCGTCCGCGCCGCGCGGGTGTCTCCTCCTTCGGCCTCAGCGGCACCAACGCCCACGTCATCCTGGAGGAGGCACCACAGCGCACGCAGGCGCCCCGCGAGGAGAGCGACCCCGCGCGGCCGGGCGGCGGCGCGCTGCCCGTGCTGCTGGCGGTCTCGGCGAAGAACGCCAAGTCGCTGCCCCGCCAGGCCGAGGCGCTCCGTGCCCACCTGGCCGCCCACCCGGAGGTGGCGCTGCGCGATGTCGCCCACTCCCTGGCGCTCTCCCGGGCCGCCCTGGACCACCGTGCGGTCGTCCTCGCCGACGACCACGCGGGCGCGCTGGCCGAACTCGCCCGGCTCGCCGAGGGCACCGAGTCCGCCGACACCGTCACCGGCGCCCGCACCGACGGGGCGACCGCCTTCCTC
>NZ_JBEXET010000081.1:0-18873 GCF_040606415.1 Streptomyces sp. NPDC005423
GGCGGCCCCGGAAAGGTACGCGGACATGACGGCCGGCCCCTTGGTACGCCTTGTCCGCCCAGCACTTCAGCCCTGCCGTTGCGAGCGCGTCGATGGGCCAGGGCGAGCAGAGCCTGACGGCCGAGGGGCAGACGCCGCCATCGCGTACCTATCTCCCGCCGGTGAGCGGCCAGTTGCCTCGTCAGGTGCCGCAGCGTGCGGCTGGACAGATCGATCGACGACGGGTAGACAAGCACGCGAAGCTCCTGGCGGACACGGGTGATCTTGGTCGAGAACCCGTCTACCAGGAGCTTCGTCGTTCCGTACCACCCATGCCCACCAACACCCCGACGCCACAGCCAGGTTGGAAAGGGCTCAGTGATCCGTACCCCAACACCTTGGGCTCTCCTGGGGAGTACGTCAGCTCTCGCACCTCGCCGGCCACACCGTAGGGGGAGATCAGAGTGCCGGGGTTCTCCAGCACGTCGTTCGGCACTGCCCCTCTCCCTTCCTTAACGGATTCTTCGGCGAATCCATACGCTCCGGATCGATTACCGCCGACTACCCGCTAAAGCAGCGGGATCGACGGTCGTGCAACATTCCGCGACCGCGATTCATGCGCAAGCGGTGTGCTTCGGAGTGGTTTCCTTCTATGGCCCGGCAACCCGAGTACACGCACCACACACCGGCATCGGAGAGCAGAACAGCATTTACTTGGCAGGGTGTCAAGTCCTGCACTTCTACGGGCCCATTACAGCGCGTCAAAAAATGACGACACCACTGCGGAGGCAGGCGTTTTCGCCCGGGCAGCAGCTGGTAGCCACGAGGTCCCGTGATTTCAGTGTTTCCTGTCGAGAGTCCGACTCCGATTTGTGCATAGCCAGGATGCCGTCGACGGTTGCGGTCATGCGGAGCCTTCGGTGCGGCTTCCCGGCCAGATCATAGGTGACGGTCGGCGTGTCGTCCGCCTTGTTCGGCGACCGGTCCAGGCTCCTCGACGGGCAGCGGAAGCGTCCGCCCCGGGCAACGGGCGACCCGCACGGCAACGGATTCGCCGAAGCCGCACAGCCCCGGTTGCCGCGATGTTCGGGCTGCACAGAGGCCCAGGACCGGAACCTGCCGGTCCGGGACGCCAACACACCGCCGGTGCGGGCACAGCCGCCACCGATGCGGAAACCCGGCGATGTCCGAGACCGCGCTCGGTGCGCACCACGGTCTCAACTCGACCCGTCCGTCCAGTGCGCCGTGTACTGAAAGGCAATGTTCAGCCCGGTGCTGTCACGTTGACTGACCGGGATGGGGTGGCCCTTGCGTTGCTCACGCTGGAGGGGGGCTGTCCGTGGGGGCTGCGTCACCGTCGTACAAGGGGCACCGGTACCCGCGTTCAGCGGCATCTCACCCCACTTCCGACCCCGCCGCCACCGCATGACCGCCCCCGGCTGCCGCACCGAAATACGCCACCGCTTCACCATCTGGAACCACGTCACCGGCGTCGTCAGCCCGCCCACCACACCCTGAGCACGAAGCCGAAACCTGCCCGCACATGGCCTGACACACCCCCACCCGACACCTCGCTCGACAAGTTGACGCCCCCTCGCGGTGGACGACGGCCCTGCGCGACATCGCCCGCGGCGCCCTCAGACTCGCCGGCTACACCAACACCGCACCTGCCGACGCCCTCACCCCGCGCTGTATTCCGTGATCAAATCAGACATTCCCCTACTTCTCCGAGTCCCTTTACAACGAATTCGTTGTTGACGGCCGCCAAGCGGAGCGGCTAGTTTCGCATCGAGCGGAGTTCTGGATTCAACGATGCGGTTCGATGCGAGACATCGGCGGTTCGGATCGACAATCCAATTCGGCTCCAGAGGTCACGCGAAATTCACTGTTCGGCCTTCCGGTCGTAAGTCGGTCGCGGTGTGCGGATGCGGCCGCATTGTGTGCCGGTGCTCGTCCCGGAGCCCGATGGCGGAGCCATGGGACATCTGCTGTGTCTTGTGCAACTGGAGCCACACGGCCTTCGGTCATCCGACACCGAGTTCCGATGCTTATTGCAAGGGGTGAAACAGGTGGGTGTTTCGGACATGCTCGACGATTCGCCGGAACGCGGCGGTGTCGGGCGTACTCCGCTTCTCGTTCGTGAATCTCTGCGCCGGCACCCGCAGGGGCAGCCCTTGGCCGTCATGCCTGACGACGTCGCGGCGCTCCTCGTCGACCCCCGTCACAGGCTTGAGGTCGTGGGCGACGGAGCAATCCGGGGCGTCGTCCACGGGGGAGATCTGCGCCCAGGCATGGGAGGCTTGGAAGTACTCGGGTCGCTGCCCGCCTTGTATCCGGAGTGGCTGGGCGATCGCACCTTCGCCGCCACACACGGTGTCCGTTTTCCGTACATCGCCGGCGAGATGGCCAACGGGATCTCCACCGTCCGCATGGTGGTGGCCATGAACCGGGCGGGCTTGCTCGGTTTCTTCGGCGCCGGCGGCCTCGGCCCGGCACAGGTCCGCGCAGCCGTCCAGGAACTGGCCGAGACGCTTCATCCCTCGTCGAACTGGGGCGTGAACCTGCTCCACTCGCCCAACGAACCGGGTTACGAGGACCATGTGATCGACTTGGTTCACCACTACGGTGTGGCCAATGTGTCCGCCTCCGCCTTCATGGACCTCACCCCAGCGGTCGTCCGGTGCGCCGCAACCGGCCTGCAGGCGGACGCGCAGGGCAAGATCAACCGGCGGACCCGTCTGTTCGCCAAGGTGTCTCGCCCCGAGGTGGCCGAGAAGTTCATGTCTCCGGCCCCCGATGAGCTGCTGCGGGTCCTGCTGGATCAGGGGCGGCTGACCGCTGACGAGGCCGCGCTCGCCCGGCGGGTACCACTCGCCACGGACGTCACCGTTGAGGCCGACAGCGGCGGCCACACCGACAACCGTCCGCTGACGGTCATCCTGCCCGCGATGCTGGGCCTGCGGGACTCCCTCTCCCGCCGCCACGACTACTCCGAGCGCATCCGGGTCGGTGCCGCCGGCGGGCTCGGTGATCCGCTCGCTGTGGCGTCGGCGTTCGCCTGCGGGGCGGACTACGTCGTGACGGGGACCGTCAACCAGCGATCCGTCGAGGCCGGGACCTCCGACGAGGTGAAGCGGCTGCTCGCCGAAGCGGACCTGGCCGACGTCGTGATGGCCCCGGCGTCCGATATGTTCGAGTACGGCGTCAAGGTGCAGGTGCTGCGCCGCGGCACCATGTACGCAAGCCGCGCGGCCGGACTCTACGAGGCCTACCGCCGTTACGACTCGCTGGAGCGGATTCCCGCGGGGGTTCGCGGTCGGATAGAACGCGACCTGCTACGGGCCGGCTTCGAGGAGGCATGGGCCGCCACTCGACGCTACTGGGCCGGCCGCGACCCGGGCCAGATCACAGTCGCCGAGCGTGACCCCAAACACCGCATGGCCCTGGTCTTCCGCTCCTACCTGGGGCAAGCCAGCCGCTGGGCCATCACCGGAGAGCCGTCCCGGCGGGCGGACTACCAGGTCTGGTGCGGGCCCGCGATCGGCTCGTTCAACCGGTGGGTGGTCGGCAGCTCGCTGGCCCAACCGGAGAACTGCACGGTCGTGCAGATCGCCCGGAATCTGATGGAGGGCGCGGCGGTGGTCACCCGTGCCCATCAGTTGCGCAGTTACGGCGTCCACGTCCCGCGCACAGGCCTCCACGTGCCCCGTCTCCTGTCCTCACCTGTTGTAAGCGACTTGTGAACGACCCGCTTCCTTGAACTGACCGGTTGTATGAGAGAGATGCCGTCCATGTCTGAGTCCCGCACGCCCGAGCCGGTTCCCGTTGCCGTCGTCGGACTGGCCGCGTTGCTCCCCGGGGCCCCCGATGTCCGGTCGTTCTGGCGCAATGTCGTCGCCGGGAAGGACCTTCTCACCGATGTGCCGTCGACGCACTGGCTGGTCGACGACTACTACGACCCGAACCCGTCCTCTCCGGACAAGACCTACTGCCGGCGCGGCGGCTTCCTGCCCGCTGTGGACTTCGACCCGATCGCGCACGGCGTCCCGCCCACGACGATGGCGGCCATCGACCCGACGCAGTTGCTCGGCCTGGTCGTGGCCGACCGGCTGCTGACGGACACAGAAGCCAACCTGGCGGGCCCGCTGGACCGGGAACGGATCGGTGTGATCCTCGGCAGCGGCTCCCTCCCCATGTTCGGCACCATGGCAGCCCGTATCCAGCGACCTGTCTGGCTGCGGGCGCTGCGGCTGCAGGGCATACCGGAGGAAGAGGCGCAGGCGGCCTGCGACCGGATCGCCGACCAGTTCGTGCCCTGGCAGGAATCCAGCTTCCCCGGGATGCTCTCCAATGTGATCGCGGGGCGGATCGCGAGCCGCTTCGACCTGCACGGCATCAACTGCACGGTCGACGCGGCCTGTGCCAGTTCGCTGGCTGCCCTCAGCGCCGCCGTCAACGAACTCGCTCTGGGCCACGCCGACGTGATGTTCACCGGCGGCGCGGACACGCTCAACAACCCCTTGATGTTCGTCTCGATGAGCAAGACTCCCGCCCTGTCCGCCTCCGGCGAGGTGCGGCCCTTCGATGCGGACGCCGACGGCACGGTGATCGGTGAGGGCCTCGGCATGGTCGCCCTCAAGCGTCTGGCCGACGCCGAGCGCGACGGTGACCGGGTGTACGCGGTTGTGCGGGCGGTCGGAACGGCCTCCGACGGGCACGGCAGCGCAATCTACGCGCCGAAACCGCAAGGACAAGCGCGGGCCGTGCGGCGCGCCTACGAGCTCGCCGGCTACTCACCCGGCACGGTCGAGCTGGTCGAAGCGCACGGCACGGGCACACGGGCCGGGGACGCTGCCGAGTTCGCCGCGTTGCGGGAGGTCTTCGCCGCCGACAGTGCCGACACCGCCTGGTGCGCTCTCGGGTCGGTGAAGTCGCAGATCGGTCACACCAAAGCGGCGGCCGGCGCAGCGGGACTGATCAAGGCGGTCCTGGCGTTGCATCACAAGGTGCTTCCGCCGACGATCAAGGTCGCCCGGCCCAATCCGGCGCTGGAGATCGAAAAGAGCCCCTTCTACCTCAACACGCAGGCCCGGCCGTGGGTCAGGGCGGACGACCATCCGCGCCGGGCCTCGTTGTCGGCCTTCGGTTTCGGTGGCAGCAACTACCACGCGACCCTCGAAGAATACCGGCCGCATCACGGACGGCCACAACCGGCGCGCTACCACGCACTGCCGCAGGAACTCATATTGTTCAGCGGCCCGTCGCTGGACACTCTCAGAACCCGAGCCCGTCAACTGCTGGACGAAATGCCCTTCGTGGAGGCGGCTCGGGAGAGCAGGCGCACGTTCGACCGCACTGCCGTGTGCCGGCTGGCCCTCGTCGCTGCCGACGCGGCCCAGGCCGGCACCAAGCTCGACCGGTTCCTCGCACTGCGCCCGAACCGGCCGATGACAGCTCCCGGCGGCGTCAGCTACAGCACCGGGGAAGCCGAGCTGGGTCCGCTGGCCTTCCTCTTCCCTGGCCAGGGGTCGCAGTATCCGGGCATGGGCGCCGGGGTGGCCATGGCCTTTCCGGCCGCCCGCGCCGTGTGGGACAGGGTAGCGGGGCTGGAACTGGGGCCGGTGCCGCTGCACCAGGTGGTCTTTCCCCAACCGGCCTTCAGCGAGGCCCAGCGGGAGGCACAGCGTGAGCTGCTGACCCGGACGGAGTGGGCCCAGCCCGCGCTGGCCGCACACAGTCTCTCGCTGTTGGCGGTGCTCGACGTGCTTGGACTGCGGGCCCAGCGTCTGGGCGGGCACAGCCTCGGCGAACTGGTCGCCCTGCACGCGGCGGGTGTCTACGACGCGGACACCTTGCTGCGCCTGACCCGGCGACGCGGGGAGGTGATGGGCGCGGCATCGGAGGTCCCGGGCGGAATGCTGGCCGTGGCACTCCCATTGGAGCGGGTCAAGGCGGAGTTGGAGGGCGCGGAAGGAATCTGGGTCGCCAACCACAATCAGCCCGACCAGGTCGTGGTGTCGGGGGAGGCAGCCGCGATCGAGCAGTTCGAGGCCAAGCTCGCCACGCGTGGCGTACGGGCACGGCGGCTGGATGTGGTCATCGCCGCGCACACCCCCCTGGTCGCTTCCGCGAATGCGGCCCTTTCCGCCTTTCTCGACGCGGAACGGCTGTCGCCTCCGAAGATCGAGACGTGGAGCAACCTGACGGCTGAGCCTTACGGCCCGGATCTGGCACGACTGCGCGAGATGGTGTCCGTGCACGGCGCGTCACCGGTCGTCTTCGTCGACCAGATCGAGGCGATGTATGCCGCGGGCACCCGCGTTTTCGTCGAGGTCGGCGCCGGGACCGCGATCACCGGGATGGTCGGCTCGATCCTGGGCGAGCGGCCGCACCTCGCGATCAACCTCGACCGCAAGGGCATGTGCCCGGTGGAGTCGCTGTTCACTGCTCTGGGCCGGCTGGCTGTCAACGGCGTGGAGTTGGACTTCGAGGCTCTGTGGCCGGCACCGGAGCCGGCGGTCCGGCCCCCCGGCGCAGCCGCTGTCAAGATCAACGGCGCCGAGTACGGCCGCCCCGGTCCGCCGTCCGACACGGGGCCGATCGCACCGGCCCCGACGCCGGCCGCTCCTTCCCGAGCGGCTCTCCCGACGGTGTCCCGGCCCGAACCGACCACCGCCCCTGTCCCTGTCCCTGTTCCGCTCCAGCCCGCGCCCACCGAGAAAGCGAGCACGCCGATGGCGCAGTACCCGACCGTCCCCGAGCCGGACTGGCTGCAGGTCCTGACCGCAACCCAGCGGCAGACCGCCGAGGCCCAGGCGGCTTTCCAGCAGGCCTTGCTGGCCGGCCACCAGTCCTACCTGCAGCTCGTCGACAACACCCTGGGCCGGCTGGCAGGCCTGGCGGGCACCGGTGAGGTCGCCTCTGCGGCGGGCGTACTCGCGCCGTCCGTCGCCCCGGTCCGGGAAATGCTCCCGCAGCCCGAGACTCCCACGCCGACGGCCTTCCAGGCCCCTGCGCCCGAGCTCATGGCTCCACTCCCGCCCGTCCCGTCCGCCGTCCTCCGCAACGCTCCCCCGTCCGCCCCGCTGCCAGCGGCTTCTCCCGCCGCGGCGCCCGTGGTGGCTGCTCCCGAGCCGCCCACCACCGTTCTGGACGCCGGGCTGCTGCTGGGAATTGTCGCGGAGATGACCGGGTATCCCGTCGAGCTCCTGGGTGCCGACATGGATCTGGAGTCGGAGCTCGGTGTTGACTCGATCAAGAAGGTGCAGATCCTCTCTGCCGTCCGGAAGCGTGTCCCCGGGCTGCCCGCCTCCGACTCTCCCGAGCTCGCCGGCCTGTTCAAGCTGCGCACCGTCGACGCGATCGTCGCGCAGCTGGCCGCCGGCACGCCCGCGACGGGTCAGCACGGGAAAGAGTCCACGGGTGAGGGTTCGGCCGAGGAGGGTGAAAGACGCGCTGGCTGAGCAGAGCCGGCCGGCAGTGCGGCGGCGCGTGGTGCGGGCCGTGGAACTGCCGTCCGCAGGTGTCGCCATGGGCGGCTTGACAGGAGCTGTCCTCCACGTGGTGGACGGCGGCAGCGGGCTGGCCCGGGACGTGGTGACCAGGCTGCGCGCACACGGGATCGAGGCGGCCGAGGACGGCTCGCTGAGCGGAGCGAACGCCGTACTGCTGCTCGGTGGCATGGCGCCCGTTGAAACACCCCAGGACGGATTGACCGTGATGCGCGGGGTGTTCACGGCGGCCCAGGAGGTTGCCTCCGTGATGGCGGCGGACGGTGGCCTGTTCGCCGTCGTTCAGGACACCGGCGGCGACTTCGGTTTGAGCGGCGGGCAAGGGGATCGTGCCTGGCTCGGTGGCATTGCCGCCCTGGCGCGGACCGCGGCGCGGGAGTGGCCCGCGGCCAGCGTCAAGGCCATCGACTGCGCCCGCGGCGACCGCGACAGCGCGGCGGTCGCCGAGGCCATCGTCGCCGAGCTCGTGTCAGGGGGGCCGGCCCTCAACGTCGGCCTGCCCTTGGACGGCCGGCGCGTGACGCTCGACACGGTTGCCGCTCCCCGCAGCGCCGAGCCCGCAGACGCCCCACTCGACGAGGACGGCGTGGTCGTCGTCACCGGCGGCGCCCGCGGGGTGACACCCGCAGTTCTCGCCGAACTGGCCGCCAGGTACCGCCCCCGGCTGGCCGTGCTCGGCCGGACCGAGCTCACCGAGGAGGAGCCCCCGGGGCTGGAGGCCGCCGTCGACCAGCCGGCCCTGGTGGCACGACTGGCCGCCCGCGCCCCGGACTCCGGCCCGGCGGCGATCGTTGCCCGGGCACGCCGGATTCTCGCCGCCCGGGAGGTGCGCCGGACCCTGGCCGCTCTGCGGGCTGATGGCGCCGAGGTGCGGTACTTCCCGGTGGACGTCACCGACGCGCCGTCGGTGCACCGCGCACTCGCCGCAGTCCGGGAGGTGTTCGGGCCCATCACCGGCCTGATCCACGCTGCGGGCGTGGTGCACGACAAGAGCATCGCCGACAAGACCGCGGAGCAGTACGAGGCGGTCCTCGCCACGAAACTGGATGGTCTGCGCGTGCTTCTCGACGCCACCCGGGACGACCCGCTGCGACTGCTCTGCCTGTTCTCCTCGATCGCGGCGTGGGCGGGGAACCCGGGCCAGAGCGACTACGCGATGGCGAACGAGGTCCTCGGCCAGGTCGCCGCCGTCGAACGTGCCCGGCGACCGCACTGCCTGGTCCGCTCCATCGGCTGGGGCCCCTGGGACGGCGGCATGGTCACCCCGGACATCGCTACCCGGTTCGGGCAGCAGGGACTGGACCTGATCCCGCTGCGTGCCGGAGCCGGCGCCTTCGCAGCAGAGCTGCAGGCCGGACACGGCTCCGCGCACGTCATCCTGACGGCCGGCGAGCTCCCCGACCCGCCGACGCTGAGGGCCGAGGCGCCAGTTGCCAACGGGACGGGACACCTGAGTGAGCCCAGCGGTCTCAGTCTCCGCGCCGGCCTCCAACCGATATCGGTGGCAGCGGAGTTGTTCACCGCAGCGGCGCGCGGCTGGCACCCGGACCAGCCGATCGTCGTGCTGGGCGACATCGCCTTCGACACGCCAGGTGCCACAGAGCCGCCGTACGGCGGCGGCAGCCTGCACGTCCAGGGCGTGCCCCGGCGCGATCGGCTGGAACTGCGGCTGCTGGGTGCGGCCTCACGAGTCGAGGCAGTCGCCCGGATCGGCGAGACGCTGAGCGGCGGCGTGTGGCCCGACCATCCGTATCTGCCCCCGTTCGACGGGCGCGAGGACAGCGGACACGTGGTGCGCTGGGATGACGTGCTGCGGATGCCGGCGGACGGCGTGCGGATCGGTGATCTTGGCGCTGTCGCCTTGCTGGAGGTCGGTGGCACTGGAGTGCGGGGAGAAGTGCCGCACCTCGAAGCCGTGGCCGTCGACGCCGTCCTGCAACTCGCGGCCCTGTGGGGTAACCACGTGCTCGGCTTCCCCGTCGCAGCCACGGGCCTGGGGGAGTACCGCAGGCACCGGTTCGGTCCTGCCGGCCGGACCCTGCACTGCCTGGTGCACGGCCGCGACCGGGCCGGGAAGCGTGCTGTCTGCGACATCGCCCTGCTACGCGAGGACCAGACCCTCTATGCCGAACTCCTCGGCGTCGCCCTCACCCCCCACTCATGAAAACCGCGAAGCAGCACTGATGGAGGACGAGCAGCGTGGCATTCGAACCGATCGCGATCGTGGGGCAGGGTTGCGTGCTTCCGAGCGCGCTCGACCCGGCCGCCTTCTGGAGCGGCGTCGAGAACGGCCGGGTGAACCTGAGCGAGGTGGCCCCGGACGAGTGGGGCCTGCCGCAGGACTGGTCCGATCTCGGTGTGGTGGAGTGGTTGCCCAAGGGTTTTCGACCCGTGTCCGGACTCGTCCGAGGGTTCGAGGAGGCCTTTGACCCGTCCGGGTTCTCCGTCGACGCCGAGTCCGTGGCCGGCTGGGATCCGGCACTGCGCTGGATCCTGCACGCCGGACGGCAGGCGCTGCGTGAGGCCGAATGGGACGGCCCGCCGGGGCGGGCGGGTCTGGTCATGGGCAACCTCGGCTTCGCCTGGCGCGGTTTGACCGCCTATGCCGAACAGGTGTGGCTGGACCGACTCGGCCTGGACGGCCCGAACGACTGGTCCGCACCCGCAGGGCGACGACGGCCGCATCCTTCGGACCGCTTCTGCTCGGGGACGCCGATTGTCCGCGCCGCGCAGGCGCTCGGCCTGGGCGCAGGCGGGTTCGGCCTGGAGGCGGCGTGCGCGTCCTCGCTGTACGCGATCAAGATGGCCTGCGACCGGCTGCAGGACGGGGCTGCCGACCTGATGCTCGCCGGTGCGGTCAGCGCGGCCGCCGGACCGCAGATCCACGTCGGATTCGCCTCACTCGGCGCGCTGAGCCTCAGCGGACGGCCCCTCCCCTTCGACCGGCGCGCCGACGGCATGATCCCGGGTGAAGGCGCTGGGCTGGTCGCTCTGATGCGCCACCGGGACGCCGTCCGGGCCGGGCGGACCGTGCTGGGCATCATCCGTGGCATCGGCCTATCCAACGACGGCAACACCGGCGGCTTCCTCTCCCCTTCCCCGCGGGGCCAGGAAGAGGCGATGCGGGCGGCATACGCGGCAGCGGACCTGGACCCGTCCACGGTGACACTGCTGGAATGCCACGCGACGGGGACCGCGGTGGGCGACGCCATCGAGGTCCGCAGCAGCAGCACCGTCTTCCAGGACGCCGCCGATCTGGCCATCGGCTCGGTCAAGGCCAACGTCGGCCATCTGCTGGCGACAGCGGGAATCGCGGGGCTGCTGAAGATCCTCGGCGCGTTCCGTAACGGGCTGCGCCCCGGCACTCCCGGGGTCGGGTCCCCGATCGAGGCCCTGCGCGATGCACCCTTCCGGCTGCTGCAGCACGCGGAGCCGTGGAACGGCCGGCGGCGCGCGGCGCTGAGCGCGTTCGGCTTCGGCGGCAACAACGCCCACCTCGTCATCGACCCGCCCGACGCCATCGCGACCCCACAAAAACCGACGCGGCCCAGGCGCCGGCAGACCAGACCTGAGCAGCCGCCGCAGATCGCGGTCGTTGCCCTCGGGGTGCGCGCCGGGTCCGGCACCGGAACCGGCGACTTCCGCACCGCCCTGTTCACCGGCCAGGCCCCCGAGGCGGGCCGCCAGGACGTCGAATTGAGCCTGACCGGGCTCCGGTTCCCCCCCAACGACCTGAAGGAAACACTGCCGCAGCAGCTGCTGGTCCTGTCAGCGGCCCGGGAGGCCGTGGCCGGCCTGCGGCTTCCCAGCCGCACCTCGGTACTGATCGGCACGGGCTGCGACCCCGAGGGCGCACGCCTGACCGCCCGCTGGCGGCTGGAGGCCTGGTCCGCCCACCACGGCCGGCCCACCGGCCTCGACGAACCGCTCGGCCCCCGCCTGAGCGGGGCACGCCTGACCGGCATGATGATCAACGGCACGGCCAGCCGCATCAGCATCCAGTTCGACCTGCTCGGCCCCGCCTACGCGGTGCTCGCCGAGGAGGAGTCCGGCCTGATCGCTCTCGACCTCGCCGCCCGGTCGCTGCGCTGCGGCGAGGTCGACGCAGCCGTCGTCGGCGCCGTCGACCTCTCCTCGGAGCCGGTCCACGCGGCAGCCGTACACGCGCTGGGACGCCCCGACCGGCCTGCCGACGCAGCAGTCGTGCTGGTCCTGAAGCGCCTGGACGACGCCCTCAGGGACGACGACCCCGTGCTCGCCCTGCTGCCCGAGTCGGCAAACGAGCCGGCCGATCTCCTCCTGGGAGAGGGTACGGCCTTCGATCCTGCGACGCTCTTCGGCCACAGCCACGCGGCACGCGGCCTGCTCGCCGTGGCCGCGGGCGTACTCGCCGTGCACCACCAGCAGGTGCCCCCCGGCTCGGCCCCCGCACTCACCCCGGTGCGCAGTGTGGAGGTCGCGACGGCCCGATGCGACGGCGGCCTGCGACGCACGCGGTTGCAGGGCGCGGACGTCCGGGGCTGGACACCGGCGGCCGCGCAGGTGACGGTGTTCTCCGGGGTCGACCAGGCCGCCGCGCTGGCAGCCCTGGAAGCTGGCCGCGGCGGTGACAGCGGCCCCGCTCGGCTCGCCGTGGTCGCCGAGTCGGCCGACACGGCGACCCGACGCGCACCAGCGATCCGTGAGTTGCTGCACAGCGGCGCGATCCGCCCCCCAGGTGTCGCGTTCTGCGACACACCGCTGGAGGGGGAGATCGCCTTCGTCTACACCAACGGCTCGGCCGCCTACCCGGGCATGGGCAGGGAGCTGTTGCGCGCCTTCCCCGAGCTCATCGACGCGGTGCGAAAGCGGCTGGGCCCCCTCGAACCGCTGGTGGGATGGGCCTACCGCCGGGACGGCCGCCCCAGGGACGCGATGGACCAGATCAGCGGAGCGGCGTTCCTCTCAGTCCTGCACACCCTGATCACCCGTGAAGTCCTCGGCATCCACCCGGCCGCGGCGATCGGCTACTCCTCCGGGGAAGCCGCCGCACTGGCCGCGCTGGGCGCCTGGCCGGACTGCACCGGTCTGTATACTGCCGCCCGCGCCTCCGGCCTGTTCACCGCGGACCTCGGCGGTGCGATGCACACCGTCCGCGCCGCCTGGGCGGACACCGGCGTGCACGGCACCCAGTGGGCCGCCTACCAGGTCACCGCCGACGCCGACCGGGTCCGGGCAGTGCTGGCAGACCTGCCCGCCGTCCACCTGATGGCGGTCAACGCACCCGGGCTGTGCGTGCTCGGCGGCGAGAAGAACGCATGCACCGCCGCCCTCGCCCGTCTGGACGAGCCGAACGCGCTCCTCCTCGACTACGACGTGGCCGCCCACGTCCCCGAGACAGCCGCCGTGCGCGACCGCCTCTACGAACTGCACCTGCTGCCCACACAGCCCGTTCCCGGCGTCCGGTTCTACAGCGGGGCCACCGGCCGACCCTACCGCTTGTCAGCCGAGCGGGCCGCGCAGGCCACCGCTGATCAGTGTGTCGGCACGATCGACTTCACCGCCTCCATCGAGCATGCCTACCGCGACGGCGTCCGCATCTTCATCGAACACGGTCCCGGCAGCCTCTGCACAGGCTGGATCAGCCGCATTCTGGGGACGCGCCCCCACCTCGCCGTCGCCCTCGACCCACTGCGAGGCCACGGCCTCGACGGCCTGCTCGCCTCACTCGCCGAACTGGCCGCCGCCGGCGTGCCCGTGACCTGGCCCGAGCGGCCAGACCGAGCCGAGGAAACCGGCCCCGTCCTCCGCTTTCCCGCCCACCTTCCGATGCCGCGGCAAGCTGGTCCGGCGACTCCTTCGGAGCAGATGGCCGTCCACCCGGACACCCTGCCGGCCGTCGTCCCGTCCCGGACGCCTCTGCAGGAGGCGGCGTCCCCCAGCCCCGTTGCTCCCGCACCAGCACCAGCACCAGCACCGACGCCGGCCCGCTTCGTGCAGGCGTTGCTGGCCGAGCAACTCGCACAGGTCTCCGCCGTCCACCTCCGCCATCTGGCGGTGAGCCAGGAAGCACAGCTGCGGTTCCTGGCGCAGCAGGCCCGGATCGCCGCCGCACTGCCCCCTGCATCACGCGCCAACGACCCGGCCAGGCCACATCACCGGATCGCCCCTTCGCCTGGCCCGGTGCCGCTGTCCGCCGGATCGCACGCGCGGCCAGGACCGAAGTTCAGCCGGCAGGACCTCGAATACCTTGCCGAGGGGAACGTCTCCCGGCTGTTCGGGCCGATGTTCGCCGTCCAGGACCACGACGAGCGGCAGACTCGTATGCCGCGGCCACCGCTGCTGCTGGCAGACCGGGTCACCGGGATCGATGCCGTCCCCGGCTCCCTGGCCACAGGGACGATATGGACCGAGACGGACCTCACCCCGGGGGCCTGGTACCTCGATCACACCGGGCGCATGCCGCCCGGCCTGGTCATCGAGGCCGGACAGGCCGACCTGCTGCTGATCAGCTGGCTCGGCGCGGACCTGGACAACCGCGGCCGCCGTGTCTACCGGCTGCTGGGCGCCGAAGCGGTGTACCACGCACCACCGCCGCCCACCGGCACACTGCTCGACTACGAAATCCGGATCACCGACCACGTGATCAACGGCAGCCAGCGGCTGTTCACCTTCGAGTTCGACTGCCGCGCCGACGGCCGGCCGATGCTGACGATCCGCAACGGACAGGCGGGCTACTTCACCGACGAGGAACTGGCGGACACCAGCGGAGTCCTGTGGGATCCCCAGTCCGCACCGGCCGGCCCCGGACAGGTCGACCCGCCCCCCGTCCGCGGCACCCGACAGCGGTTCTCCGAGCCGGAAGTCGAAGCATTCAGCCAGGGCCATCCTGTCGCCTGCTTCGGCGAGCAGTGGCGGGCAGCCGAAGCACACGTCCGAACCCCGCGCATCCCACCGGGCCGCATGCGGCTCCTCGACGAGGTCATCTGCTTCGACAGCGACGGCGGCCCCTGGCAACGCGGCTACTTGCAGGCCCGCACGGCGCTCCGCCCCGACGACTGGTTCTTCGACGGCCACTTCCACAACGACCCGTGCATGCCGGGCACCCTCATGCTGGACGGCTGCCTGCAGGCGATGTCGTTCTACCTCGCCGCCGCCGGCTGCACCCTCACCCGCGACGCATGGCGCTTCGAACCCGTCCCCGAGCAGACCTACCGGATCCTGTGCCGCGGCCAGGTGACCCCGCAGAGCAAGGAACTGATCTACGAGGTGTTCGTGAAGGAGTTCCGTGCGGGCCCCCACCCCACCCTCATAGCGGACGTCCTGCTCACCGCCGACGGGGTCAAGGCCGTCTACGTCGCCGGGCTGGCTGTCCGGCTCGTCCCGGACTGGCCGCTGCAGGGCCCGCTCGTGACCGACTCCCGGCCCGCCGCGCAGATCGGCGGGATCCACCTCGACCACAACGCACTGCTCGCCCACGCCCAGGGACCGCAGACCCAAGCGCTCGGCCGCATCGGCGAAGGCTTCGACGGCACCCGGCGCGCACCTCGACTCCCTGGCCCGCCCTACCACTTCGTGACCAGGATCCGTGACGTCTCCGGCGCATACGGCGGCCTGGAAACCGGAAGCACCGTCCACGCCGAGTACGACATCCCCACTGACGCCTGGTACTTCGTCCAGAACCCCGACGGCGTCATGCCCGTCTCGGCGCTGCTGGAAACCGCACTGCAACCGTGCGGCTGGCTCAGCTCCTACGGAGGCGTCATGCTCCGCAGCGAGACCGAGATGCTCTTCCGCAATCTCGACGGCGACCTGTCCCTGCACACCGAAGTGAACCCGGCAGACCGACGGATCACCACCCGCGCCGAGCTCACGGAGATCTCGGAAGTCAGCGGAATGATCATCCAGTCGTTCGCGGTGACCGCCCAGGTCGACGACCGCCCACTGCTGGACGGCACGGCCGTCTTCGGATCCTTCACCACGGCCGCGCTCGCCAACCAGGTCGGCTTCCCCCCGACCGAAGCCGACCGCCGCCGGCTGGTCGAGCCGTCCGACGGCCGGGTCCGCCTGACACCCGGCGGCGGGCTGCCGGGCCCGATGCTGCTGATGCTGGACGAGATCACCGGCCACCGGCCCACCCACGACCGGGGATTCGCACACGTGAGGGCACTCAAGCGGGTGCAGCCAGGTGAATGGTTCTTCAAAGCTCACTTCTTCCAGGACCCGGTGATGCCCGGCTCCCTTGGCATCGAGGCCATCGTCCAGGCTCTGCAGTGGTATCTCGGGTCGCCCGGCTACGAACTGATCTCCCCGCTTGCCTGGAAGTTCCGCGGGCAGGTCCTGCCCACCGACAAGGAGGTCATCGTTGAGGCCCGGATCCTGGAGGGCTCCGACGAGCGGACCGTCTGGGCTGAGTGCTGGCTGTGGGTGGATGACCGCCGCATCTACCACATCCCCCGCCTGGGCCTGCGCGCCCGCTCCTAGACGGGTGAGTCCGAAGTCGCCCAGTCATCCTCGCGATGGCCGCATCGATCTGGCACAACCGCAACACCGGCGCGCACCGGTCACCCGATCCCTGATCGCGTACGACCGCTGATCGCATCGGACTTACTCGTCTGGGAGAAGTCGTGGAACACCACCTCGTCACCGGCGCCACCGGCCTCCTCGGCAGCGCCATCGTCCTCGAACTGCTGGAGCGCACCAACGGGAAGGTCACCTGCCTGGTCCGCCCACGGCCCGGCCTGGACGCCGACACCCGGCTCAAGTCGGAGCTCCAGCGTGCCGCAACGGTCTACGGCCGTCCTGACCTTGCACCCGAGATCGAAGGGCGTTGCCACGGTCTCATCGGCGACATCACCGAGCCGAGTTGCGGCGCAGGGCTCACCGGCAACGCAGACCACTTCTGGCACGTCGCCGCCTCCATGGCCTACGAGTACGAGCGAAAGGAGGACATCGTCGCCCGCAACATCGACGGAACCCGGAACGCGCTGGCCCTCGGCCGGGCCGCGCGCTGCGCGACGTTCAACTTCATCAGCAGCGCACTGGTCGCGGGACGGCGCAACGGCTGGATCGCCGCCGACCCGGCCGACCCGTCGGCTGCCGTGAACAACTGGTACGAGTACAGCAAGGTCGCCAGCGAGTGTGAGGTTCGCGCACAGTCCTTCGACAGCATCCGGATCTTCCGCCCGAGCCTGATCATCGGGCACAGCCGCACCCTCGCCGCGACGACCATCAGCGGCCTGTACAACCTCGCTCTGGGCCTCGCACTCGCGGTACGGGAACTGCGCGGCCGCGGCGGTGAACCCCCGTGGCCGCTGCGGATCAACGGTCTGCCCGATGGGAGCACCAACTACATCCCCGTCGACGCAGCTGCCCGGGCCGCCGTCCAGATCACGCTCGCCGACACGGGAACCGGCGTCTATCACCTGACGAACGCCCACTCCACGCCGTTGCGGGACACTTTCAGGGCGCTCAGCAGGATCCTGGAGATCCCGGAGGCGGTCATCCAAGACGGCGCGGAAGGGTTCACCGACGCGGACCACTTCGTGAACGACAAGGTCGGTGTCTACCGCCCATATCTGCGCTGTGCCAAGGAGTTTGATCAGACAAACGTGGCGCAACTGATCGGGCCCGTCGATCTGCCCATCGACACCACCGCGCTGGCCGCGCATCTCGCCTGGTACTTGCACGGCCCGGGTGGCGACATCCTTGCCTCACTCGGATCTCAACCGGCAACGGGCCTTGGCCGCCGAGTAGCCGAGGGGATTCTCACCCCTCGGCCCTCACAGATCCGTACGTGACGGTGGGTGCGGCTCTTGTCGTTCTGATCACCAGACCTGAGGGGCATGGGTGGTCCAGGCCCAGTGGGTGAAGAACCGGGGTCGTCGTGCGGCGGCCTGGTTCCACGCCGCTATCGCTGAAGTACCTTTACGCAAAGGGTAAGTTGATGCACGACGGCTATGACGGCGCGGCCAGGCGGGTCTCGGTCGCGCGCTCGTGGATGACAACGGAACCGACCCTGCCCAAGTGTTCGCTCAGGTGGTGCATCCGAGTTGGGCGCAGGTCCAATGATGGTGCCTCGTTGGGGTGACTCGCAGGGAGCTGCGCGGGAGAACTCGGTCGCGGCCGAGCTTGGCCAGCCCGTGCGAGTGCCGTGAGCACGCGGATCACCTCCTGCCCGGGAGCGGGTTGCGTCTGCCTTCGACCGGCTTCTTCCCGTAGGGCAGCGCGGTAATGAACACCCGCGGTACGTGTGTTCCCCACCAGGCCCGTCACACGCCGGCCACCAATCTCCTCCGGCACGGTGTGGGCGTCGCGGACCCGGGCGGCGAGGACGGCGACGTACGCCGGATGTCGTCCATCGTCTCCCGCAGCCCGGCCGTTATCGCGCGGGCCGCCAGACGCCGCCCGGGTCACCCTGCATACGCACCGGGACCACGCCGCAGCGCTGGAGCAACTGAGCTCCCGGACTGCGCCTCTTGCCCCTGGCGTTGTCGTCGCCCTGCGTCGTTTCTGAACCTGGTCCCCGATCCCCGTGATGTCCGAGGACGGCGGTATCCGGCGGTCGCGCTGTTGTGCGCGGCCACTGCGGCGGTGCTGACCGGTGCCGGGTCTGTACGCTCACCGGTGTAATTGATGATCATGGAAGAGACATCAAGTGACTGACACCGTGACCGAGTTCGTGGCCCCAGACGCTCAGGCGGATCCGTCGCCGGAGACTGTGACGGTCGAGCAGAAACTGATCGACCAGCTCGTCGAGCAGGCCCGCAGCAAGGGGTTGCGGTTGACCGGCGAGGGCGGGCTGCTGCAGCAGTTGACCAAGACGGTTCTGGAGTCAGCCCTGGAGGGCGAGATCACCGACCATCTCGGCTATGACAAGCACGATCCGGCCGGCAGGGACGGCGGCAACTCCCGTAACGGCACACGACCCAAGACGGTGCTGACGGACGTCGGGCCGGTCGAGATCGACGTGCCTCGCGACCGGGAGGGCTCCTTCGAGCCGGCCATCGTCAAGAAGCGGCAGCGCCGGCTGACCGGCGTGGACGAGATGGTGCTCTCGCTGTCCGCGAAGGGCCTCACGCACGGGGAGATCTCCGCGCACCTGGCCGAGGTCTACGGCGCCAGCGTGTCCAAGATGACCATCAGCACGATCACCGACAAGGTGATGGATGGCATGGCGGAATGGCAGAACCGGCCGCTCGACCGCGTCTACCCGGTCGTCTTCATTGACGCTGTCAACGTCAAGATTCGTGATGGCCAAGTAGCGAACAGGCCGATCTATGTGGCTCTGGCAGTCACCGCCGAAGGGCACCGTGACATCCTCGGCCTGTGGGCAGGCGACGGCGGCGAAGGCGCGAAGCACTGGCTTCGCGTGCTCTCCGAGCTCAAGAACAGGGGTGTCGAA
>NZ_JBEXET010000082.1:0-17141 GCF_040606415.1 Streptomyces sp. NPDC005423
GATCTTGGAAGCCGTGCCTGTGCCGCTTCCCGAGCCAGATCAACCTGTCAGACCGTCACGAACCGGATGGCCTCCGACTTCGCCGACACCCTGCCGCAGGTGGAAGTGGTAACGGTCCCCATTGCAGCCTTTGGTGAAGGGCCGCCGGGCGCGGTTGACTGGGCACCCCTGCTGCACCCCAAGCGCGGCCAATCTCCCAGGGGGACCTTGTGTCCGACCACGACCACGACCACGAGCCTGCCGGCCATGATGCTGAGGGCGCGGGCGGGCACTCCGGTCACGCACACGGGGTGGCGGCGGATGCCGACCGGTGGTGGCTGACGATCGCGCTGACGCTGATCGCGGTGTTCATGTGCGCCGAAGTCGTCGTCGGCGTGATCGCGAACTCCCTGGCGCTGATCTCGGACGCCGCGCACATGCTCACCGACGTCGCCTCGATCGTGCTGGCGCTGGTCGCGATGAAGCTCGCGGCCCGCCCCGCCAAGGGCCACTACACCTACGGGCTGAAGCGGGTGGAGATCCTCTCCGCGCAGGCCAACGGCCTGACCCTGCTGCTGCTGTCGGTGTGGCTGGCCTACGAGTCAGTGCACCGGCTGATCTCCCCGCCCGATGTGACCGGCGGCCTGGTCCTGGCCACCGCCCTGGTCGGAGTCGCGGTCAACCTCGCGGCGACCTGGTCGATCTCCAAGGCCAACCGCATCAGCATGAACGTCGAAGGCGCCTACCAGCACATCCTCACCGACCTGTTCGGCTTCATCGCCACCGCGATCGCCGGGTTGATCGTGCTGACCACCGGCTTCGCCCGCGCGGATGCCATCGCCTCCCTCCTGGTCGTCGTCCTCATGCTCAAGGCCGGTTACGGCCTGGTCCGCGATTCGGCCCGCGTCTTCCTGGAAGCCGCCCCCGCCGGTGTCGACCCCGACGCCCTCGGCGACCGCCTCGCCGACCAGGACGCCGTCGTGGAGATCCACGACCTGCACGTCTGGCAGATCACCTCCGGCCAGAACGCCCTGTCTGCCCACGTCCTGGTCACCCCCGGCAGCGACTGCCACGCCATCCGCCGCGACCTCCAGCAGCTCTTGGCCGATGAGTACCGCATCGGCCACGCCACCTTGCAGGTCGACCACGCTGGCGACGACACCACCAGCCTGCTCCAGATCACCGACGACAGGGGCGCCGGCCGGGACGGGCACTGCGAAGACGCCCACGGCCCCATCCACACCCCCGGCCCCCACGACCACTGACCACCCCGCAAGTCACCGCCAGCCCCCACCAGACGCACTCAGCTCGCTGATCTCTAAAAGACCCTCGACCAAGATCCCCGACAGCGTCGCTCACTCGGGCAGCCCACCGAGTGGAGGCCATCGAGTGGAGCCCGGAGTGGACTCCACTCGATGTTCTGCATCGCCATGGGATGCAGAACATCGTGGGCTCCACCCGGTGGACGATGTCCAGCATCCTCACCACAGCCAGGCGTTGGAGTGCCGCACCCGGGACAGGGCTCGGGCATCGCGGCGCGCGGCCGCGTTGCCGATCCGGTTCTGCCGGGAGCGGGGCCGGCGCGACTGCCCGGCGGCGAAACGGCGCTTCCCGGCATCCCGGAGCCGCTCCCGCTGCTTGCGCAGCTCCTTCTTCTTGTCCGCCTTCGACTTGAACTTGCGGGGCCGCTTCCAGACCGGCTGCCACCCCAGGTCCTCGTCGAGCTCGGGCTCCTGGTCCTCGTCGAGCGCGGCGGCCATCTCCGGGCGGGCCGCGCGGGCGCGGGCGAGTGCGTCGTCGGGGTTGGGCATTTCTTCCGGGGTGCTCATGCGACTCCTCCTGTGGTCCGGCCTGTTGTGTGCTGAGTGCCGGGCTGTTGGGTGTGCTGCGGCGGGGTCGTCGCCGGGGCGGGCTGCGGTCGGGGCCCGTGGGCGAGGGCGCGCGCTCGCTTGCTGTCCTGGACGGTGGCGGCCACCTTCACGGCAGCGGCCTCCATGGTCTGGCGGGTCTGCTCCACCGTGGCCACGCCGGTCTCCGCCTCCAGGAGGCGGCCGTCCTTCCGGTCCGTACGGAACGGCCGCGGGTGCGACCTCGATGCCGTGGGCACAGCGACGGCGTACGGCCGGGGGCGGGAGCCCAGGCGCTCCGCACGCCGCGCTGCGTTGAGCCGGGCGGCCAGGGCGCCGGCGGCGAGGCGGGCCCGCTCGTACGGGGGCGCGGTGCGGTTGCGGGTCAGCGGGCGCAGTACGGCCTGGTCGTCGGTGTCGCGCGGGTACAGGGCGCGCAGGTCGGCGGTCATCATCCGGCGGCCGACCGGGCGGGTGTAGTCGTCGACGACCGCTTGCACGATCTGTTCGTCCAGGCCGGGCTGGTGGGGTCGGCCGCGCAGGACGTAGGCGAGGTGACGTCGGGCTTCGGCGAGCAGGTGCCGTCGCTTGAAGGCGCCGCGCATGACGTACACCACGGCCGTGACGTCGACGGCGGCCAGGACGACGTCGACCACCGGCCGCACCCGGGCCCACACCGCCGCGGCCGCCGTCCTCGCCCGCACGGCGAGCCGGGAGACGACGTCGACGCCGTACGCCCGGATCGCCGACTTCCTCCAGTCGTCGCGCAGCTTGGTCAGCGACCGCGGCGTCTCGGGCTTCGGCGGGCGTGTCCGGTCGGCGGCCTTCCCGCCCAGCGCGTAGGCGGCCTGCTCCCCCGGCGCATGCCCGTGCTCCTCTTCGTAGTCAGTGGTGAAGACGGCCAGCGCGTCCTCGATCTGCTGGCGGCGGGTGGACTGCCAGCCGATGAGCCGCTGATCAATGCCCGCGACCTCCATGACGGGCCGGCGGCCGGGCGTCACCTCGCGTGGCTCCCACGCCCATCCGAGCCGCGCGGACACCTCCTCCATGAAGAACAAGGAGTAGAGGGTGCCTGCGGCGACGACGTTCTCCAGCATCGAGTCCGCCGACAGGTTGCTGTAGGCCCGCAATCGGGATGTCCCGTTCCGCTGTAGCGGTCTGCAGGTTTTTCTGTACGTCTCATTCAGGGGACACCTCTCGCTGTCTCACGATTTTGTCCCTTTGAGGCTGCAGGTCAGCGGCGGACGATTCGATCCCCGCCAGATACGACTGCAGCGCGGGAAACCCATCGACTCGAGTCGGCTATCCCCCGTACGTAGACGCCCTTCGCGTACTTGTCCCTGGCGTGATCGACCTCGGCGGCGAATTCGAGAGGAGCGGCCCTGGTGGAGTCCGAGGGGCGGCCATATCTGCGGTGACCGGGGTGGCGTGGCCACGGCATCAGGAAGCGGGGACGGGCTCCAACCGGTAGGCGTCCCCGTGGGCGATCACGCGGCCGGCGGTGGGCGGTGCGAAGTGGGTGCCGAGGAGGAGGGTGTCCGTGCTGGCGAGGGAGCGGAGCAGCTTGCGGCGGGTGGCCTCGGACTGCCGCGGGTCGATGTCGACGCAGGAGCCGATGACGGGGTGGGCGAGCTGGACGGGGTGGTGGACGCAGTCGCCGGAGATCAGTGCCGTCTCACCCTGGCTGGTCAGTTCCACGGCGACGTGGCCGGGGGTGTGGCCGGGTGTCGGAATCAAGCGCAGGCCGGGGGCGATCTCGGCCCCCTCGTGCGGGACCTCGACCGTGCTCAGCAGACCCGCCTGTTCGACCGGGATCACGGAGTCGCGGAACATCTGTTCGCGAGGCTCCTCCATGTCGTACGTGGCCCAGAACTCCCGCTCGGCGCGGGAGGTGAGGTAGCGGGCGTTGGGGAAGGTGGGGACCCATTCGCCGTTCACCTGGCGTGTGTTCCAGCCGACGTGATCGGCGTGCAGGTGGGTGAGGATCACCAGGTCGACGGAGTCCGGGGGGAAACCGGCGCCGGTGAGGTGCTCCAGGAAGTCGGTCCGCAGGTCGTGCCAGGCCGGGTTGGCCCGCTCCTTGCCGTTGCCGATGCCGGTGTCGACGAGAACGCGCAGCCCGTTCACGACGAACGCGAAGCTGTGGCTGTCGATGTGCAGAATCCCGTCCTGGCCGGCGAAGTGGGGGTG
Source organism: Streptomyces sp. NPDC005423 (assembly GCF_040606415.1). NCBI lineage: Bacteria > Bacillati > Actinomycetota > Actinomycetes > Kitasatosporales > Streptomycetaceae > Streptomyces > Streptomyces sp. NPDC005423. The sequence goes on from NZ_JBEXET010000082.1 coordinate 4,017, forward strand.
CAGCCAGTCCTGGGCGGTCACCACCTCAGGGGTGGCGTCGGGCAGCAGCCAGGGTCCGGTCGCGGGCGGCAGGGCGACTTCGTCGATGCGGTGGACTGTGACGCCGCCCACGGCCCAGGAGGAGATGGGAGTGGCGCCGGGGGAGGTGTGCATGGTGTGTCGTTTCCTTTGGTTCTCTTCGGCGGAAGCGGTCGGTTGTTCTCTTCAGTGGGAGCGGTCGGCTTCGGGGCGGGCCGTCCCGTGTCGTGACGCGGTGAGTGCCGCCAGGGCCGCCAGAGCGAGGAGAGCGGCGGTGATGGCGTAGGCGTGTGAGGTGGCCCCCAGCCCGTAGTGCTGGGTGGCGGCGCCCGCGGCGACGGCGGGCAGGCTCATGGAGAGGTAGCTGAGGATGTAGTAGGCGGCCAGTGTCGCGGCGCGGTCCCGCTCGTCGAGCGAGGCGAGGAGCATACGCAGCGCCCCCTGGGAAACGGCGCCGAAGGCGATGCCGGCCAGTACCGCGCCGCCGTAGACCGCGGGCAGCCCGGCGCCGTGCAGACCGCTCAGGGTCAGGGCCGCGGCGGGCAGGACGGACAGGCAGCCGCCGATCGCCGTGGCGCGGGGCGGCCTGCGCCGCAGCGCCCATACGGTGAGCGCGGCGGTGGCACTGAGGGTGAAGAAGACCATGCCACGGGCTGCTTGCGGGGCGTCGGGGGCCACCAGGCCTACGAGGGCCGGGCCGAGGGAGGAGTAGAAGCCGCCCAGCGCCCAGACGGTGCCGACAGCGGCGCCCGCGGCCAGCAGGGTGCGGCGGACCGGGGGCGGGACGCCGGCCCGCGGGCGCAGCGACCGCAGCGCTCCCACGCGGCGGTGGGCCGTCTCCGTGGTGAAGGTGGCCGCGATCGCCTGGGCGAGGAACAACGCCGCCAGCAGTACGTAGACGGTGACGGTGGGGGCGGGGGCGAAACGGACGAGCAGGGTGGAGACGAGCACGCCGGTGGCCATACCGGCGACCGGGGTGACGCGGTTGGCCAGGGCGGACCGGCCCGGGCGCCGGGGGTTCTCCAGGTCGAGGAGCGCCGCGCCCGCGGCACTGGTGGCCGCGCCGGTGGCCGCTCCTTCCAGAACCCGGGCGATGGTCAGGGAGCTCGCGCCGTCCGCTGAGGCCAGGAGGACCCTGGAGGCGGCCGCCATGAGCAGGGCGCCTGCCAGGACGGGGCGTCGCCCCAGGTGGTCGGAGAGCGCTCCGGTGGTGAGCAGGGCCAGCAACAGGGCCAGGGCGTACGCGCTGAAGACCACGGTGACGGCGAGCGCGGAGAGGCCCCACTGGTCCTGGTAGAGAGGGTAGAGCGGGGTCGGAACGCTGGACGCGGCCAGGAGGGCCGCGAGTATCGACACGTCGAGGGCGAAAGAAGCCGTGCGCCTCTTCGTACGGGCGCGGGCGGCCCGATGGGCGACGTGCGCGGGTGCGTCGGCCATGATGCCGGGCATGGGACTCCTTCCGTAAATGCAATGAATTTGCGTTAACCCGACAGTAGGGCCTATGGTCGGGTTAACGCAAACCGTTGGCTTTTGGTGCGGGGTGCTTCGTTGCCACGCCCCCTGATCAGGAGAAACCCGTGCCCTCCGTTGAACTCACGCCGCCCGAGGCCGCCCGCTGGGCCGCCCGTGTCGGACTTCCGCTGCCCGATGACCGCCACGCCGCAGTCGCCGCCACCGCCAACCACATCCACTCCGTCGTCTCGGTCCTGCGTGAGCTGGACTTCGGGGACACCCCGCCCGCCGGCGCCTACCGCGCCGGAAAGGAGAAGCGCGATGCAGCCGTATGAGCTGACCCTCGCCGACGCCGCGCAGCAAATCCGGGCCCGCCGACTGTCCCCCGTCGAGCTGGTGGACTCGGTCCTCGAACGCATCGACCAGGTGGACCCGCACGTCGAGGCGTACGTCGCGGTCACCGCTGAGCAGGCCCGCGGCGCGGCGCGGGAGGCCGAGCAGGAAGCGGCCCGCGGCATGTTCCGGGGATCGCTGCACGGCGTCCCGGCCGGGCTCAAGGACCTGATCGACGTCGCCGGTTCGCCCACCAGCGCCAGTTCCCGGGTCCGGGCCGGCCACCGCGCCGCCGCCGACAGCACGGTCGCCGCCCGGCTGAGGGCCGCAGGCTCCGTCCTGGTCGGCAAGACCCACACCCACGAGTTCGCCTACGGCCTGATCACCCCGCAGACCGCCAACGCCTGGGACCGCGGCCGGGTCGCGGGAGGCTCCAGCGGCGGGTCCGCCGTCGCGGTGGCGGCCGGGGCGGCGACCTTCGCCCTCGGCACCGACACCGGCGGGTCGATCCGGGTTCCCGCCGCGCTGAACGGGGTCGTCGGCCTCAAGCCGACCTACGGGCTGGTGCCGCGCCACGGCGTCACATCGCTGTCCTGGTCGCTGGACCACGTCGGCCCGGTCACCCGCACCGTCGAGGACGCGGCCCTGGTCCTGAACGTCCTCGCCGGGCACGACCCGCGTGACCCCGCCTCGCTGGACGCCCCCGCCGTCGACCACCGGCCGGAACGGGAGCCGGACCTGGCGGGCATGCGCGTCGGGGTACCGCGCAACTACTACTTCGACCATGTCGACGCGGAGGTGGAGACCGCCGTCCGCCGGGGCATCGCGCAGCTGGAGACGCTCGGCGCCCATCTCGTCGAGATCGACATCCCGATGACCCGGTACATCCAGGCCACGCAGTGGGGGCTGATGGTTCCGGAGGCCACCGCTTACCACGAGGGCATGCTGCGTACCGTCCCTGAGCTGTACCGGGCGGACGTCCGCATCCTCCTGGAGGCCGGTGAGCTGATGGGCGCGGGCGACTATCTGCGTGCCCAGCGCTCCCGGACGCTCATGCAGGAAGAATGGGCCCGCGTTCTGGAGAAGGTCGACGTGATCGCCGCCCCGGCGGTCCCGATGACCGCGGTGAAGACCGGCCGGAAGAGCGTCACCTGGTCCGACGGCTCGACCGAGGCCGTCTCCGACGCCTACGTGCGGCTGTCCTCCCCGGCCAACATCACCGGAGTGCCCGCCCTGTCCGTCCCGGTGGGCCACGACACGGCAGGCATGCCGATCGGCATGCAGCTGCTCGGGCGACCCTTCGGCGAGCGGCAGCTGCTGCGGGTGGGCCACGCCTACGAGCGGACGCAGCCCGCCCGATCGCTCGCGCCGGCCGCCTGAGAGCGGCCTGCGGGCCGGGCGGTTCCGGACCGGCCCCTATGCCGTTCGGCTCCGGTCGGGATCAGGGCCGGGTGCCCGCAGCGAGGGGGCCCTGGTGCGGCCATCGAGCCGGCACACCCCTCCTAAACGCAAGAACTGTGCTTTAAGGTGGAGTCATGAGTCGTAAGCCGATGGTGCGCCCCGGCGGGCGCAGTGCACGGGTCCAGGCTTCGGTGCACACCGCTGTCCGCGACATCCTTTCGGAGCGGGGCCGCGACGCGGTGACCGTCCCGCTGGTCGCCCAGCGCGCCGGAGTCACCCCCTCGACGATCTACCGCCGCTGGGGCGACCTTCAGGAGCTGCTGTCGGACGTCGCGGTGGAGCGCCTGCGGCCCGACACTGCGCCGGAGGACCACGGCGACCTGCTGTCCGACCTGACGGCCTGGGCCGAACAGTTCCTTGACGAGATGTCGTCCCCCTCCGGCCGCGCCTACATCCGTGACGCTCTGCTCGGCGACCCGGACGGCAGCTACGCCGGTCAGTGTTCGGCCTACGCGGCCGAACAGGTCGACGTCATGCTCGCCCGCGCGATCGGCCGCGAGGAGAACACTCCCGACATCGAGACGGCGATGGACCGCGTGGTCGCCCCCATGATGTACCGCATCCTCTTCCGCCCGGCCGGACTCGACGCCGCGTACGCCCGTCGGCTCGTGACCGAGCTCCTCGACGCGGGCGAAGAACACCCCCTCCCATGATCCAGATTCCTCGCGGACCGCGCTGGAGGCGCCCAGATTCACCGTTGCTCATGCCCGCGGGCTGCCGCGGCTCGGGCGAGGCGAGGTCCTTCGGCTTGTGACGTGGTGTGTGGAGGTCACCGCTCTGGTCGGTATACGGAGCCGCGGCGGCCACGACCTTCTTGCCGAGGCTGGTGAGCTGCATGGGGTGTTTGACTCCGCCGCGGGCTCGGGTCATGACCGGCGTCGGGCGCGTCTTTGAGGACCTGGCGGCCGGGGTGCTCGACGCCGACGACGAAGTTTCCGTTCTGCACACCCCCGAGGGACAACCGGTGTCCGAGGCCCGGGTGAACATCCGGGCCGCACTCATCCGGTGTGCCGCGGCCGGACAGATCAGCGACACCGACGCCGACAGGCTCCAAGGGCTCGCCCGCGCACTGCCGTTCACCCGCCGCACGTGGGCCGCGCTCGCCCGCCGGGCCCGCGAGGAGGGCGCAGGCGCCGCGTTCGCCGCGGCCGACGGGTGGCGCCGCCGCAACCCCTACGACGTGAAACGGGAGGACGCCGAGCATGCACTCGTCCTGGTCGCAGCGGGCGGCCTGCCGGCACCCGAGCCAGGGCCGGGGGAGTGGGATGAGGAGCCGTGGCGGACGTCCTTCGTGCGGTACTGGACGGCGGCACACCGCCCCGGCCCCGGCGGTGTGCCCTTCCTCGCGGTGCTCCAACACCAACAGCTCTACGACAGTGGGTTCCCCGCACGGTGGCGGGCCCGGGTCCTGGCGGCCGTCGCCGGAAGGGACACCGGCCCGGACGGAGTCGAGGCCGCCGCACTGCGGACGGCCGCGGCTGAGGGAGTCGACACGGCCGCCATGTCCCGGCAACAACTCGCCTACTGGCTCACCCCGGCCGAGCTGCGCGCCCTCCCCCCGGGGGAAGCCCTCCTGCGGGTCATGGTCTGCTCGGCGCGGCTGGACGGCGCATGGACGGTGTGGCCCTCCAGCCCGGCCGAGGCCGGGGAGTTGCTCGACGACTCCTTGCCCACGGCCCAGGACGTCGCCGCGGCCTACGCCGTGAACGCGGCCACGATGGCGGCCGACCCCCGGCACACCACCGACCGACTGTCCGCCGACCGCATCGGCCGGCACCTCGCTGCCCAGTGGAACCTCCCGGCGTGCGCGGGGCGGCCGGTGCTGGACGCAGTGGCCCGTGACCGCGCGTTCCGTGACTTCGGCGGGGCCGTCGAGGTGGCCAGAGCGTTCTACCTCGGCGCCCGCGCGGACACCCCGGCCGTGCCCGCGGGCACCGACTCGTGTGCAGGCTGCCCAGAGGCCAGGGCCAGAGCCCGCACCTGACGGATCAGCAGCGGCACCACGGCGGCGAGGACGATCACCAGGGCGCCGCCCGCGAGTTCTCACGCGACCCGGTCTCCTGGATCACCGCGTCCACCAGCGCGAAGTCCACGATCTGGGTCAACTCGCCCAGGTGACCGGGCGCGTATATGCCCCCGGCCGCCTCGATCGTGCGGGTGATGACAGACTTCTCCTGCAACGGGACTCCCGATGATCTGCTTGCTCGACACAAGTTGATCTATCAGGACGTCCCGTTGCGTCATTCACCAGGGCTTGACCTGCGACTCAAGACTCAAACGCAACGGTGTTGCCTCTGATGTTCCAGGAGCCGATGTCGGCTCCAAGCCCCTGGCGTCATCGAAGCGCAGGGGAGGCGGATGGGGCAGGAATCCGGTATCGGCGTAGACCGCGAGATAGTGCCGGATCAGTGACTCGTTGATCGCAGGGCAGATGAGGCCGGAGCCGCTCAGATCCCGCTGCACGTTGTCGGTGGCGAAGCGGGGCGGGGTGTGATTGGGCGGCATGGTGATCGGGGCATCGCCGTACAGGAGGGCGACGCTTGATAGGGCGCTGTCCTCGGGGGCGGTGACGGCGGCTGCAGTGAGGGCCGCGAGCCACTGCGGGCCGGTACGGGCTTCCAACTGGTAACCGGCCAGTCGTGCCTGCCGCAGCACGTCCTCGGCTCGGGTGGGTATCGGATTGCTCAGGTTGTAGCTGACCACGTCTCCCTCGGGCACCCGCAGACGGGACAACTCGACGATGGCGCCGGCCGTGTAGTCGACCGGCACCAGGTCCTCGGGTTCAAGGTGTCCCTCGGCATCGGGCGCAGCGCCCAGTTCGACGCACGCCTTGATGAACTTCCAGAAGGAGTCTTCCGTGCTCGCGGCCCCGGTGAATGTATGGCCGCTGATCCGGGCGGGTCGGTGGATCGTGGTGGGGATGCCTCGGCGTTTCGCCTCCCTCATCAACTGCTCCGCCACCCACTTGGATTGAATGTACCCGTTGGGCGGCACGAGTTCGGGGGAGACGCAGCGGTCTTCTTCGAGGTCTGGGGGATTGTTCCCGGTGCCTACCAGGACGCTGCCGGTGGAGATGTAGTGCACGGGGATTCCGCCGCCCAGTGCGGCCAGGCGGAGGATGTCCTGGGTGGCGAGTACGTTGGCTGCCTTCATCCGCTGGTACGGGTCCACGTGGTGCACGCGTGCACCGTTGTGGTAGATCACGTCCACCCGGCTTGCGAGAGCCGTGAACTCGCTTTCGGCGAGGCCGAGGAGCGGCTGTTCCAGGTCACCGGCGATGGCGTTGATCCGCTTGTGGAGATCCTCGTCCCACAGGCCGTATCGAGTGATGCTGCGTTCGAGGCGCGTCCGGGCGTTGTCGGAGCCGATCGGCCGCACCACGCACGTGACGGTGGCGTCGGGGAGGACACGCAGGATCTCCGCGAGGAGGAAGGCTCCGAGGAAGCCTGTTGCCCCGGTCAGCAGCACCTCTTGCACGTCGCGGGGGCGCGGCGTCATGGTGGGGTTCACCGTGATTGCCGGATCCAGACGGGCTTCGGCCGTCAAATCCACTTCAGCCGTCGTGCCTCCCTCGATGGCGTGGGCCAGGGCGGCCACGGTCCGGGAGGTGAAGACGGCTCGGACCGGCATGGCCACGCCGAGTTCGTCGTGAATCAGGGCGGTGAGTTTGGTGGCGAGCAGCGAATGGCCGCCCAGGGTGAAGAAGTCGTCGTCGATGCTTATGTGTGTGATGCCCAGCAGTGTGGAGTAGAGCTGGCACAGGGTTGTTTCGTAGGGGGTGCGGGGCGGGCGGTGGGTTTTGGTGACGTCCGCGGCCGGGGCGGGCAGGGCTTTTCTGTCGATCTTGCCGTTGCTGGTCACCGGCAGTTCCTGGAGGACGACGATCGCGGACGGCACCATGTAGTCGGGTAGCCGGGCCGTGAGGTGTCTGCGTACGTCGGCGATGTCCAGTCCGATGCCTGTCAGGTAGCCGACCAGGCGTTTGTCTCCGGGACGGTCCTCGCGGACGGTGACGACGGTCTGGGCAGTGCCTGGATACGATGCCAGGGCGTTCTCTATCTCGCCGAGTTCGATCCGGAATCCCCGGATCTTCACCTGGTCATCGGCACGGCCTATGAACACCAGTTCGCCGCTGCTGTTCCAGCGGACCAGATCACCGGTGCGGTACATCCGCTCACCACCGGCACCGAACGGGCATGCCACGAACCGCTCCGCTGTCAGATCCGGCCGGCCGAGATAGCCGCGCGCCAGACCCGCTCCCGCGATATACAGCTCACCGACCACCCCGGACGCCACCGGTTGCAGATACCCGTCCAGCACATACACGCGCGTATTGGCGACCGGTGAGCCGATCGGCGGCACGGCTCCGTCCGCGCGCAGAGGTCCGGACATGGTCGCGGCCACTGTGCTCTCCGTCGGACCATAGGCGTTGATCATGCGGCGGTCACTGCACCATCGGGCCACCAGTTCCGGTGGGCAGGAGTCTCCGCCGACGATCAGTGTGCGCACCGTGGGCAGCGACCCCTGCGGTAGAACTGCCAGTGCCGCGGGGGGAATCACCGCGGTGGTGACCTCGTACCGGGCGATGGTGTTCACCAGCGGCTGCCCCACGACCAGATCCTCGGCGCGGACCACGACCAGGGTCGCCCCGGTCAGCAACGCACCGCACAGGTCGAGGATGGACGGGTCGAAGCTGAGAGACACGAACTGCAGGACCCGACTGCCGGGGCCGGTCCGGAAGATCCGGGCCTGGTGTGACACCAGACTGGTCAATCCAGTGTGGCTGACCGCGACGGCCTTGGGCAGACCGGTCGAGCCGGAGGTGTAAATGAGGTACGCCGCGTTGGCCTCCGACAGTGGCCGTACCCGGTCAGCCGTGGTGAACGGTTCCCCAGGCCCCGGATCGGCGGCCTGGTCGAGAGAGTCCAGCGACATCCGGGGTATCGCTACGCAGGGCAGGGTTTGCTCCAGGTTCGCCACTGTGATCAGCAGGGCGGGTTTGCTGTTGCCGAGAATGTACTCGATTCGCTGATGGGGGTAGGCGGGGTCGACCGGTAGGTAGACCGCTCCCGTCTTGGCCACCGCCAGCACGGCGGTGATCCACTCCAGCGAGGGCGGCATCGACACGGCAACGATGTCTTCGGCCCCGATGCCGCGGCCCGCCAAGACGTGTGCGAGCCGGTCGGACATGGCGTCCAGCTCGGCATAGGTCACCTCGACCCCGTCCGCGATCAAGGCGAGCGCGGCCGGGGTCCGGGCCACCTGCGTCGCGAACAGGTCGGGCAGGGTCGCCGCCGGCAGCTCCTCGGCAGTGGCGTTCCAGTCCACCAGGATGCGCTTTCGAACTGCGGCCGGCAGAAGGTCGAACTGCCCGATGCGGGTCTCCGGCCGACTGACCACCGTCTCAAGGACACGTAGGAACTGCTCGACCAGCGTCTGAACGGTGTCCTGCTCGAACAGATCGCGTGCGTACACGATCGCACCCGTCATTCCGGCGGGGCGGCCATCGGCAGATCGGCTCTCCGTGAGGTTCACGGTCAGGTCGAACTGCGTCGAGTTGAGATGCAGGAGCCGAATCTGGCAGTCGAGGCCGGGCAGGCTCGGCATGGGGATCGCCGGGTTGAGTACGAGCATCACCTGGAACAGCGGATGCTGCGACGCGGACCGATCGGGGGCGAGTTGCTCGACCAGCTGGTCGAAGGGAACGTCCTGGTGGCCGAAGGCGTCCAAGTCGGTGTCCTTCACCCGCGTGAGCAGGTCGTGGAACGTCGGATCGCCGGAGAGGTCGGTGCGGAGCACCAGGGTGTTGACGAAGAACCCGACCAGATCGGTGAGCGCCTCGTCGGTGCGAGCCGAGATCGGGCTGCCCACGCAGATGTCCGCACCGGCACCGATGCGGTGCAGCAGGACCGTCAGGGCTGCGTGCAGGACCATGAAGACGGTGGTGCCCGTTTCACGCGCCACATACTGCAATCGTTCGTGCAGTGCGGCGTCGATGGCCAGCGGCACTTCGTGGGCACGGTGGGATGCGGCGGCGGGGCGGGGATGGTCGTAGGGGAGGGTGAGTTCGGGCGGTGCGCCATCCAGCGTTTCTCGCCAGTAGGACAGTTGATGGCCGAGCGGGGTTTCCGGGTCGTCGGAGGATCCCAGCATCTCCCGGTGCCAGCGTGCGTAGTCGGCGTACTGGACGGGCAGCGGGACCCAGCCTGGGGCGTGGCCGGCCCTGCGAGCCGTGTAGGCCGTGGCCAGGTCTCGCAGCAGCGGGTTCATCGACCATCCGTCCGCTGCGATGTGATGGAGGGTCAGCAGCAGGACATGCTCGTCGGGCTCGGTGCGCACCAGCTGCAGCGACACCGGCGAGTGCGCCAGGTCGAAGACGTGGTCTGCCGCGCGGGAATGAGCTGCCAGCAGTTCCTGCTCACCGACGTGCTCGACGGTCAGGTCCACCGGAGTTGCGGGCAGGATCCGCTGCCGGGGTTCGCCGTTCACCTGGATGCACACCGTGCGCAGCGTCTCGTGCCGTTGGAACAGGTCGGTCAGCGCGGACCCCAGTGCCTCGACGTCCAGACGGCCAGTGAGGGTGATCGCGAACGGCAGGTTGTAGGTGGCGTTGGAACCCATCATCTGGTTGAGAATCCACAGGCGCTGCTGGGCGAAAGACAGAGGAACGTCGCTGAGACCGGGCATCGGCCGCAGCGTCGGCCGCTGGGAAGCCGGGGCCGGTTCCAGGAGCGCGGCAAGACGGAACGGCGTCGGATTGGCGAAGACATCCCGCACTGTCACGTCCACACTGAACGCGGAACGGATCAGGGCGGTGAGTTTGGTGGCGAGCAGCGAATGGCCGCCCAGGGTGAAGAAGTCGTCGTCGATGCTTATGTGTGTGATGCCCAGCAGTGTGGAGTAGAGCTGGCACAGGGTTGTTTCGTAGGGGGTGCGGGGCGGGCGGTGGGTTTTGGTGACGTCCGCGGCCGGGGCGGGCAGGGCTTTTCTGTCGATCTTGCCGTTGCTGGTCACCGGCAGTTCCTGGAGGACGACGATCGCGGACGGCACCATGTAGTCGGGTAGCCGGGCCGTGAGGTGTCTGCGTACGTCGGCGATGTCCAGTCCGATGCCTGTCAGGTAGCCGACCAGGCGTTTGTCTCCGGGACGGTCCTCGCGGACGGTGACGACGGTCTGGGCAGTGCCTGGATACGATGCCAGGGCGTTCTCTATCTCGCCGAGTTCGATCCGGAATCCCCGGATCTTCACCTGGTCATCGGCACGGCCTATGAACACCAGTTCGCCGCTGCTGTTCCAGCGGACCAGATCACCGGTGCGGTACATCCGCTCACCACCGGCACCGAACGGGCATGCCACGAACCGCTCCGCTGTCAGATCCGGCCGGCCGAGATAGCCGCGCGCCAGACCCGCTCCCGCGATATACAGCTCACCGACCACCCCGGACGCCACCGGTTGCAGATACCCGTCCAGCACATACACGCGCGTATTGTCCAAGGGGCGTCCGATGGGAACCACCGGACCTACGTCCGCGGCTGAACACACGGAATGCGCCGTGGCGGCGACGGTGACCTCGGTGGGCCCGTACATGTTACGGACGATGAATCCGGGGTTGGCCTCCAGGATCCGGCGGACCGCCATGGGCGGCAGGACGTCGCCGCCAGTGGCCAACTCCCGTAGCTGGCCGAGGCACTCGGGCCGCTCCGCGGAGACCAGGTCGAACAAAGCAGCGGTAAGGAAGAGCGCGGTGACGTCGTTCTCGGAGATCAGCGCGGCCAAGTCGTGGGTGTCGTAGCGGCCCGGTGGTGCCACTACGACGGTGCCGCCGTTGAGCAGCGGCGCCCACAGCTCATAGGTGGTGGCGTCGAAGGAATGCGGGGAGTGCAGGAGCACCCGGCGCTCGGCGTGATCGTGCCACAACTGATCGGTGGCGAAGGCGGCCACGTCGCGGTGGGTGATGGCCACGCCCTTCGGCACTCCGGTCGAGCCGGAGGTGTACATCACGTAGCAGAGGTGATCACCGGACAGCGTCACTGCCGGCTCGTTGCTCGGCCCATCGGCGAATGCCTGATCGTCAACAATCAGCTCGACGGCGTCGTGCTCGAACTCTACGTGGATCGTTGCCGGGTCGCGCACCAAGACGGTGGCACCAATCTGGGCAGTGATCCACCGCAGTCGGGCGGCAGGGAAATCGTCCCGCAACGGCACGTAGCCGCCGCCCGCTTTCAAGACAGCCAGGATCGCGGTGATCAGGTCGGGACCGCGTTCCATGATGAGTGCGACCGGATCATCCGGCCGCACTCCCATTCTCACCAGCCGATGCGCCAGTTGATTTGCTCTGGCGTCGAGTTGGGTATACGTGAGCGTGGTCCCTCCGCCGACTACCGCGACCGCGTCTGGCGTGCGAGCAACCTGCGCGGCGAACAGGCCGGGCACCGTCCGAGTCAGGAGCCGTCCGGCAGCGTGGTCGTAGACGCCCCGTGGGGCGCGGCTCGTCATCGCAGCGCGCGTCACGACGTGCTCCCGTCCATCGCAGAAACGAGGCTCTGTGGCCGGATGTCGGCCCAGTTGGCGTTGACGTAGTCGATGCACGCTTGCCGGGTGTCCTCACCCTTGACGATCGTCCAGCCGACCGGCGTCTCGGCCGAGACCGGCCACAGCGAATGTTGCCCCTCGCCGTTGATAAGGACCAGAAACGCACTGCGGTCGTCGTCAAATGGATTGGTCATTCCGTCTCCGATCAAAAGGAACAGCGGCCACGCCATTGGGATACGAGACGGCCTCGACTGACCCTCCGCAACTGCGGCACTGGCGTGCTGAAACCCTCGGATCCAACAACATCTCCAAAACCAGCCGGGCAATCCGCGACGAGCCCCAACGAGCACCCCCATCCAGGGCCGGTCGCCCTCCGGCCCCTACAACGGTCCCGTGTCGCCGATGGTTCAGTTTCAGGGGAAGGGGCAGCGCTGTCACACAGCGCCAGCGCGTGACGTTGCCACGCCGCATTCACCAGACGTCGGGCCACTCGGCAATCAAGATCGAGTCCAACGGGCGAGCCTCCTACGAGGCGGCCTACGACCACCTCACGAGGCGCCGACTTCATCTTCGACCTCCGGCAGTCCCAGGCGGCTGCCCGATCCACCACCGCTCAAATCCCTGCGGCCCCGCTTTCCTCGGGGAAGCGGGGCCGCTCTCGTCATGTCCGGGCGCCGTGGGCGCCGTCACCCCCCGATGGCGGGATGGTGTCCCTTGTCGTGGTGTACGGGATCAGTGGCCGGGAGTGCGCGGGCGTCTGCCCGGGGCGCACTTCCCCGGGTGGGTACTGCTCCCTGAACAGGAGGCGGGCCATCGCGTAACTCTCCTTGGTGAACGCCCAGTTCAACCACGAGGAGTGCACGATGGCCCTGTCCCAGTGGAACGAAGTTTCGGCTGGATCATGATGCACCGCCGCCTCGCCCGGGACTACGAAACCAAACCCGCCCACTCCGAGAGCATGATCCGCCTCGCAATGATCTCCAACCTCGCGAAACGAGTAACCCGCGAAACACCCATAACCTGGCACAACCCATGAACTATCCGGTCTTCAACCGGAACGTCCTCTCAAAGCTCAATGAATCATGCAATATGCCTGACTCGACCTACGTTGCCAGAGAGGGGATACGTGGCCAACACGCACGTCCGGTTCGGGTCGGCGGCCCAGAAAAACGGAACGGTAGCAAGGCCTTCACCGCGCTCTGGGCCGACCGCACGAGGTCAGGTGAGGCCGTCTCTCGAAAGGATTCCCAATGGAGTTGTCAACCCATGTTGGTGACTTGCTGTGAGCGTGTCAGCTCAGCGCGACGGGGGTCTGCGGTGCTGTGAGCT
>NZ_JBEXET010000083.1:0-16028 GCF_040606415.1 Streptomyces sp. NPDC005423
GGTCCAGCCGCACTCCAGCGAGCCGGTCCTGCTCTCCACCCTCACCGACGAGCAGCAGACCGACGTGACCGTGCACGTGATCGTGCGCAGCGGCCGGCTCGGCGCGTCGGTACAGGCGCTGGACGCCAAGACCGGCGGCGACTGGCTGGCCGCGTCCGCGGACCCGGCCGGCAGCCTGGTGCTGCCCGGCATCCCCAAGGACGCCACCTCCGTACGGCTGGTGGTCTTCACCCCGGGCGACGACGACGCCGACCTCAAGCTGCGGCTCGCCTCACCCACCGGACCGATCACGCCCGCCGGGCACGAGACGGTCCACGTCAAGTCGGGGGTGACGACCGCCGTCGACCTCGGGGACGTCACCCGGGGCGAGGCCGGCTCACTGCTCCTGACCCCGACGGACCGGTCGGTCCCCGTGGTGGCCGCGCTGCGGGTCGTCCGCGGCAAGGCGGGCAAACAGGAGTCCGCGTTCATCCCCGCCACCGCCCCGGTCGGCGCGCGCGCCACCTCCGCCGACAACAGCGCCAAGGGCTCCACCCTGTCCCTGGCCGCCCCCACCGCCACCGCCACGGTCAAGGTCACCGCCTCGGCGGGCAGCGGCGGCGGCACGGCGGCCTCGAAGACCTACACGGTCAAGGCCGGTACGGCCCAGGACGTCGAAGCACCGGTCCCGGCCGGCGCGAAGGGCACCTACGCCCTCACCGTGGAGACCCTGACCGGCGGCCCCGTCTACGCCTCCCGCACGCTCACCGCCACCGTGGAGGGCGTCCCGGGCTTCACCGTCCAGACCCTCCCGGACGACCGGGGGACGGTCCTGGTGCCGCGGACGGACGAGGACCTGTCGGTGCTCCAGTAAGGAGGGCACGCACGCCCGCCCTCCTCGCGCAGGGCACGCACGCGTGGCGGTCCCCGCCGGGGAGGGCTCAGTCCTCCCCGTAGCGGGGATCCACCGTCTCGGGGGTGAGCCCCAGCAGCTCCGCGACCTGCTCGACGACGATCTCGTGCACCAGGGCGGCCCGTTCGTCCCGGCCCTTCGTGCGGATCTCGACGGGGCGCCGGTAGACGACCACGCGCGCGGGGCTCCCCTCGCGGGCGGCGATCGCGCCGCCCAGGGGCACCGCCTCGTCGTTCCAGGCGTCACCCGGGCCGCCGGCCGGCTGCGGCACCTCCAGGACGAGGAAATCGATGTCCGCCAGCTGCGGCCAGCGCCGCTCCAGGCGCTCCACGGAGTCCTGCACCAGATCCGCGAACGCCTCGGCCCGGCTCGCGGCCAGCGGAACCTGGGGCGGTGCGATCGGTCCGCGCATGCCCCGGCCATGGCGGTCGCGGCGGCGGGGCCCGGGGCCTGCGGCGGGGGGCGGTACGGGGTTGTCCATCACCGCTGAAGCCTAGTCCCCGCCGCCGCCGGGCGCCCGGCCCGACGCGAGGCCCGGCCGCTCCCCGAGGCGGCGCCCGGGGTGCCGCGCGGTGGCGCGGGATGACCGTTCCAGCCACGGTTGGGCTCGTTTCCGTAGCCCTCCCCGACCATGGAACTCAGCCCAATTGACGGTGTTCGTGCCGGGTGATGACCGGATCCGGGGCCGCCCGAGACCTCGCCGGAAGCCGTTCACGCAGGTCAACACCGCATGTTCCAGGGGGCATGTGAAGCCTTTCACAGCCCGACACGGTGGGGTGAGCAGGGGAGAGTCGTCGCGGCCCGCTCAAGAGTGCGGTACCGTCCAACGTCGTGAGCCCTGTACGTCGTTGTTCGCGAACCGCTTGCGGCCGCCCCGCCGTCGCGACGCTGACGTACGTCTACGCCGACTCGACCGCGGTCCTCGGCCCGCTCGCCACCTACGCCGAACCCCACTGCTACGACCTCTGTGCCGAGCACTCGGAGCGCCTCACCGCGCCCCGCGGCTGGGAGGTCGTCCGGCTCCTCGACGCCTCCGCCCCCGCCCGCCCCAGCGGCGACGACCTGGAGGCCCTCGCCAACGCCGTACGCGAGGCGGCGCGCCCGCAGGGCCGCCCGGCCGAGAGCGGCCGCGGCCCGCGCACCGCGGACCCGATGGAGGTCGCGCGGCGCGGACACCTCAGGGTCCTGCGGTCGCCCGACAACTGAAGCTGGCCGCGTCCTTCTGATCTTTCCCGCGGTGTCCCGGACGGGCCGCCGGCTGCCGTTGCGGACCGACCTCACGTGAACTCCCCTCACCGCGTCGGCAGTTGGGGTGGCAGCGACCCCAACTCAGGCATCGGTCCGCGTACGGCGGTGGCGCCGCTCCCCGCCGGGTCCGTGGCGGCGGGTAGTTTGTGGCGCGACCGAGAGAACTTTCTGGAGGGTTGGCCGTGACCGCTGATCTGTCGCAGCTCGTGAAGGCGTACGACGTACGTGGAGTGGTTCCGGACCAGTGGGACGAGTCGCTGGCCGAACTGTTCGGGGCCGCCTTCGTGCGGGTGACCGGCGCGAGCGCGATCGTCATCGGGCACGACATGCGGCCCTCGTCCCCCGGCCTGTCCCGGGCGTTCGCGCGCGGCGCGGCGGCCCGTGGCGTCGACGTGACCGAGATCGGGCTCTGCTCCACGGACCAGCTCTACTACGCGTCCGGCGCGTTCGGCCTCCCGGGCGCCATGTTCACCGCCTCGCACAACCCGGCCCAGTACAACGGCATCAAGATGTGCCGGGCGGGCGCCGCCCCCGTGGGCCAGGACACCGGCCTCGCCGACATCCGCCGACTCGTCGAGTCCTGGCTGGACTCGGGCGCCCCGGTAGCGGCCGGCCCGACAGGAACGATCACCCGACGGGACACGTTGGAGGAGTACGCGGCGCACCTCCGCTCACTCGTCGACCTGACGTCGATCCGCCCCCTGAAGGTCGTCGTGGACGCGGGCAACGGCATGGGCGGGCACACGGTCCCGACCGTCTTCGCCGGCCTGCCCCTCACCGTGGTCCCCCTGTACTTCGAGCTGGACGGCACCTTCCCCCACCACGAGGCCAACCCGCTCGACCCGGCCAACATCGTCGACCTCCAGAAGCGGGTCCGGGAGGAGGACGCCGACCTCGGTATCGCCTTCGACGGCGACGCCGACCGCTGTTTCGTCGTGGACGAGCACGGCGACCCGGTCTCCCCGTCGGCGGTCACCGCCCTGGTCGCCTCGCGCGAACTCGCCAGGAACGGCGGCAAGGGCGTGATCATCCACAACCTGATCACCTCCTGGTCGGTCCCCGAGGTCGTCCGGGAGAACGGCGGCACCCCCGTCCGCACCCGGGTGGGCCACTCCTTCATCAAGGCCGAGATGGCGAAGTCCGGCGCGATCTTCGGCGGCGAACACTCCGCGCACTACTACTTCAAGGACTTCTGGAACGCCGACACGGGCATGCTCGCCGCCCTGCACGTCCTCGCCGCCCTGGGCGGCCAGGACGGCCCCCTCTCCGCCCTCGTGGCGCAGTACGACCGCTACACGGGCTCCGGCGAGATCAACTCCACGGTCGACGACCAGAACGCCCGCCTCGCCGCGGTCCGTTCCGCCTACGAGGGCCGCGAGGACACCACCCTGGACGACCTGGACGGCCTGACGGTCTCCGCCGCGGACTGGTGGTTCAACGTCCGCCCCTCCAACACCGAGCCCCTCCTGCGCCTCAACGCGGAGGCCCGCGACGAGGCGACGATGGCGAAGGTACGGGACGAGGTACTGGCGATCATCCGGGGCTGAGAACACGGTCCCGGGACTCGGTGCCCGGTTCGGCCCCGGCGGCTCTCCCCGCGCCCGACGGCCGCCTACGACGCGTCGGATGACGGGCCGGAGCCGGAGCACCGACCGGGAGCGCTGCGGGGGGAGCGCCGTCCCAATGCGCCAACCTGAAGCGCCGATTCGGAGCGCCGTCCCGGAGCGCTGCGGGGGAGCGCCGTCCCAAAGCGTCAACCCAAAGCGTCAACCTGGAGCGCCGACCCGGAGCGCCGACCCGGAGCGCCGACCCGGAGCGCCGATCCGGAGCACAGCCCAGGAGCGGCGACCCGGGAGCACTGCTCCGGAGCACAACCCCGGGGTCGTCGACCAGGGCAACGGCTCCGGGCCCCGGCGTAGAACCACGGTGCCGTACGAGCCGAAAAAGGGCCCCCGGGACCCCGTCCCCGGACCGCTCGCCCCGACCCCCCGCACCGCCCCTCGACCGGCGGTACCCTGACCAGGCACATCCGCCACGGCGTCGCCGACCCCCCCGCCCCGAAGGGACACCCCATGCCGCTCGAAGCCGGCCTCCTGGAGATCCTCGCCTGCCCCGCGTGCCACGCCCCCCTCAAGGAGCAGGACACCGAGCTGATCTGCACCGGCGCGGACTGCGGCCTGGCCTACCCCGTCCGGGACGGCATCCCTGTCCTCCTCGTCGACGAGGCCCGTCGCCCCGCGTAACCGACGACCAGGCGATCGGAGGCTGCCGACCATGCTCGACGAATCGCTGCTCGACACCCCGGAGAGGCTCGCGGAGGCCGACCGCCGCGCCCTGCTCCGAGGGGCCGCCGAGGCAGGCGCCCGCGTGCGCACCGCCGCCCGGCACGCCGCCGAGGCAGGCGTCCAGAACCTCAAACCCGACGGCCGCCCCCGCGCCGTACTGATCGCGGGCCCCGGCACCGCTGCCACCAGCGTCGCCGACCTGCTCGGCACACTCGCCGGCCCCGGCAGCCCCGTCACGCGCCTGGCCCCCACCGGCGTCGCCCCCGCCGCGGGCGCCCTGCGCTGGGAGCTCCCCGGCTGGGCAGGCCCGGTGGACCTGCTCCTCATCGCCACCCCCGACGGCTCCGAGCCCGGCCTGTCGCTCCTCGCCGAACAGGCCTACCGTCGCGGCTGTTCCGTCGCCGCCGTGGCCCCCGCGCGCAGCCCCCTCACCGAGGCGGTCGACGTCGCCCACGGCCTCTTCGTACCGATGGCGACCGCGCCGTACGAACAGGACGACCAGGAGCCTCCCGCCGCGGCCTCCGCCCCAGGTGTCCTGTGGGCGCTGCTCACCCCGCTGCTCGCGCTGCTGGACCGCACCGGCCTGCTCAGCGCACCGCCGGACGCCCTGGAGAGGGTCGCCGACCGGCTCGACCACATCGCCGAACGCTGCGGGCCGGCCGTCGCGACGTACAGCAACCCGGCGAAGACCCTCGCCGCCGAACTCGCCGACGCGCTCCCGGTGATCTGGACGGAGGGCACGTCGGCCGGCCCCGCGGGACGCCGGTTCGCCGCCGCGCTGGCCGAGTTGGCCGGCCGGCCCGCGCTCGTCGCCGAACTGCCCGAGGCGCTCGCCGAACACAGCGCCCTGCTGGCCGGCCCGCTCGCCGCCGGCGCCGACCCCGACGACTTCTTCCGTGACCGCGTCGACGAGGCGCCCGCGCTGCACGCACGCGTGGTGCTGCTCCGCGACCGCCCGATCGGTGGCCTCACCGCCGCTCCCGCCGCCCGTGACCTGGCCCTCGGCCACGACACGCCGATCAGCGAGCTGGAGCCGGAGGAGGGCGGCGAGTTGGAGACCCTGGCGGAGCTGATCGCCATGACGGATTTCGCCGCCGTTTACCTGGCGCTCGCCTCGGGCGCCTGATCTGGACGTCGACGCCCCGTCCGCCGTACGCGGAGAGGGCCGTGGAGACAATCCCCGTCGTACGCAGAGAGAACCGGTAGAGAAACCGCATGGACCGCCTCGACAACACCGTCCGCCCCTACGCCTGGGGCTCCACCACCGCCATCCCCGGGCTGCTCGGCGTCGCGCCGAGCGGTGAACCGCAGGCAGAGATGTGGATGGGCGCCCACCCCGGCGCCCCCTCACGCACCGCGCGCGGCACCCTCGCCGATCTCGTCGAGGCCGCCCCGGAGCGGGAGTTGGGCGACAGGACGGTCGCGAAGTTCGGCCCCCGGCTGCCGTTCCTGTTCAAGATCCTCGCCGCCGGCGCCCCCCTCTCCCTCCAGGTGCACCCCAACCTGGCGCAGGCGAAGGAGGGTTACGCCGACGAGGAGCGCCGGGGCATCCCGGTGGACGCACCGCACCGCACCTACAAGGACGCCAACCACAAGCCCGAACTGATCTGCGCGCTCACGGAGTTCGACGGCCTGTGCGGCTTCCGTGACCCGCAGGAGACCGCCGACCTGCTCGACGGCCTCGACGTCGACGCCCTGAAGCCGTACGTCGACCTGCTGCGCACCCGCCCCCCGGGGGCGGCGCTGCGCGAGGTCCTCACCGCGGTCCTCGAAGCCGACCGCGGCGAGATGGCCCGCACCGTAGCCGCCGCCGCGACCGCCTGCGCCCGCCTCGGCGGCGACTACGCGCCCTACGCGGACATCGCCCACCACTACCCCGGCGACCCGGGGGTGATCGCCGCGATGCTCCTCAACCACGTCCGCTTGCAGCCCGGCGAGGCCCTGTTCCTCGGCGCCGGCATCCCGCACGCCTACCTCGACGGCCTCGGCGTGGAGATCATGGCCAACTCCGACAACGTCCTGCGCTGCGGCCTCACGCCCAAGCACGTCGACGTCCCCGAACTCCTGCGCGTCGTCCGCTTCGAGCCGAACGATCCCGGAGTGCTGCGCCCCGAGGCGTCCGCCGACGGCGAGGAGGTCTACGAGACCCCCATCGACGAGTTCCGGCTCTCCCGGTACGTCCTCCCCGAGGGTGCCGCCGCCCGCGACGTCGCCCTGGAGACCCCGCAGATCCTGCTCTGCACGGCCGGTTCCGTCCGGGCGGGGGAGTACGAACTGGCCCCCGGCGAGTCGGTCTTCCTGCCGGCAGGCGAGAAGGCCGAGGTGTCGGGGCCGGGCACCCTCTTCCGGGCCACTGTGATCGTATGACCGGGCCTGTGGAAACCTGACGAGCCGTCGCCGGGGCGAGCTGCGAGAATGACTCATCGGCAAAGCCCGGGCAAAAACCACCGGACCGCCGACCGCCCGGTCCGAACGGAGCCGACGGCAGACGGAAACCGAGAACCGGAAACCAAGAACGGCAACCGGGGACCCGGAACCGGAAACCGGAAGAAGCCGACGTGCAACGGGCGACCACCACGGGGCAGACGACACACGACAGATGACAGACGACGGTACGAAGGCGAAGGGACCCGCGAACACATGAGCGCGTCAGGCGGCACCAGGGCGATCGTGGCGGCACTCGGCGCCAACCTAGCCATCGCGGCATCGAAGTTCGTGGCGTTCGCCTTCAGCGGCTCGTCCTCGATGCTCGCCGAGGGCGTCCACTCGCTCGCCGACTCCGGCAACCAGGCCCTGCTCCTGATCGGCGGCAAGAAGGCCCAGCGCGAGGCCACCCCCCAGCACCCCTTCGGCTACGGCCGCGAGCGGTACATCTACGCCTTCCTCGTCTCGATCGTCCTCTTCTCGGTCGGCGGCATGTTCGCCGTCTACGAGGGCTACGAGAAGATCAAGCACCCGCACGAGCTGGAGCACTGGTACTGGCCGGTGTGCGTCCTGCTGTTCGCGATCGTCGCCGAGGGCTTCTCGTTCCGCACGGCCATCAAGGAGTCGAACGAACTGCGCGGCAGCCACTCCTGGTCGCAGTTCATCCGCCGCGCCAAGGCACCCGAGCTGCCGGTCGTCCTCCTGGAGGACTTCGGCGCGCTCATCGGCCTGGTCCTCGCCCTCGGCGGCGTCGGCCTCACCCTGCTCACCGGTGACGGCGTCTGGGACGGCGTCGGCACGCTCTGCATCGGCATCCTGCTGATCACGATCGCGCTCGTCCTCGCCGCCGAGACCAAGTCGCTCCTGCTCGGCGAGGCCGCGGGCAGCGAGGAGGTAAGGAAGATCGAGGCCTCGATCGTGGACGGCGAGACCGTCACCGGCATCATCCACATGCGTACGCTCCACCTCGGCCCGGAGGAGCTCCTCGTCGCCGCCAAGATCGCCGTCCAGCACGACGACTCGGCCACCGAGGTCGCCAACGCCATCAACGCCGCCGAGGCCCGCATCCGCGCCGCCGTCCCGATCGCCCGCGTCATCTATCTCGAACCCGACATCTACAGCGAGACCGAGGCCGCCAAGGGCCCGGACAGCGAGGCGACCGCGGGCGGCCCGACCCCCCAACCCACTGACCACTGAAGGCAGTTGAGGCCGCCCCCGCGGGCTGGCGGCGGCCTCGGACCGGCCCGCTTGCCGGGACCGGTCCGCTTGCCGGGACCGGTTCAACCGACCGGGCCGGTTGAACCGCAACCGGACCAGGTGCCACCGCAGGTCTGTCCGTGAACCCCAACCCCGCACACCGGTTGCGATGCCCGACCGGCCCGTTTGACCGCCCGACCGCCCGCCCGACGAAGTCGACCCGTGAACGGCGTCCGACGCGTCCAACCACCGCAACGAGGCAGGCTTCCCGCCCCCTCCACGGCAGCGGGTCGGAAGACCGCCCCACGCGCGCCGACCGCTGCACGCGCGTCCACCCCGCCCGCCGACCGCCCCACCCGTCCGGGCCCCCTAGCCGACCTCCCCCAACACCCTCAGCACCGCCTCCTCGTCCCCGGCCGCCAACAGTCGTTGCCGGAACCCGGTGTCCATCAACTTCCGTGACAGCAGCGCCAGAATCCGCAGATGCTCGTCCCCGGCAGCCGCCTCCGGTACGGCGATCATGAAGACCAGCCGCGCCTTCGTACCGTCCATCGCGTTCCACTCGACGCCGTCCGCCGACCGCGCGAACCCGACGACCGGCGCGCTCACCGCATCCGTCTTGGCATGTGGGATCGCGATCTGCGCACCAAGCCCCGTGGTGCCCCGCGCCTCCCGCCGCAACGCGGTCGCCACCAACTCGTCCACGTCGGTGACCTTCCCGGTGGCCGCCAACAGCTCCGCCATCTCACGAATCGCCGACTCCTTGTCGCGGGAGCCGAGTTGGCACTTCACGGTCCGACCGGTGAGGTAGCCGGACAGCACCTCGGGAGGAGCACCGGCCACGGTCATCGTCGCGCCCGCCTCCGCAGACCCGCCCCCGGCAACCCGTCCCGCCACGACGGCCTCCTCGTCCACAGCGCCGACGTCGGCGCCACCCCCCGCCCCCACCACGACCGCGCTCCCGGACCCGGCACCGAACCCCGACGTGGTGTCGCTCCCGGGCCCGGCCCCGAACCCCGACTCGGCGTCGCACCCGGACCCCGCAGCGGACCCCCACCCCGCATCGACCCCGCCGGTCCGACGACCACCGTCGTCCTGCTCCTCGTGCTGTCTCCGTACGCTCAGACCGATCAGGGCGACCGTTGTCAGCGCGGTCACCGCCGCACCGATCGCAACGGCCACGAAGAACATCGGTACGCCGCCTACCGCGCCCAGCACCGCCACGATCGGCCCGCCGTGCGGTACCGCGTCCTTCACCCCGGCGAGCCCGGCCACCGCCCCGGCCACCGCGCCGCCCGCCATGTTGGCCGGAATCACCTGCGCGGGCCGCGCCGCCGCGAACGGGATCGCGCCCTCCGAGATGCCGAAGCAGCCCATGAACAACGAGGCCGGCCCGGCCTCCCGCTCCTGCTCGGTGTAGAACCCCCGCCGCAGCAGGGTGGCCACGCCCTGACCGATCGGCATGACCGGGATCGCGGCAGCGCACATGCCCATGACGGTCTGGTTGCCGGTCGCGATGAGCCCCGCGCCGAAGAGGAACGCCGTCTTGTTGACCGGCCCGCCCATGTCGAACGCGATCATCAGCCCCAGGATCGCGCCGAGCAGAACCGCGCTGGTGCCGGTCATCCCGCTGAGCCAGCTGGTCAGATGCTCGAAGGCCCAGGAGATCGGCTTCCCGACGACGTAGATGAAGAACAGGCCGAGGGCCGTCGTCGCCACCACCGGGATCACGATGACGGGCATGACCGGGCGCACGAACTTCGGCACCCTGATCTTCCTGATCCACGACACCAGGTACCCGGCGAGAAATCCGGTCACGATCGCCCCGAGGAACCCGGCGCCCGCCTTCGAGCCGTACAGCGAACCGGTGTTGGCGATCCACCCGCCGATCATGCCCGGCACGAGCGCGGGCCGGTCGCCGATCGCGTAGGCGATGTAGCCGGACAGGACCGGCACCATCAGCGTGAAACCGATCACGCCGATGGTGTTCACGTTCATCCAGAAGGAGTCCTTCGGGATGACCAGACCACCGGACGGGTCCGCGTGCCCGCCGAGCGACAGGGAGACCGCGATCAGCAGGCCGCCGACGACGACGAACGGGATCATGTAACTGACCCCGTTCATCAGCGCTCTGTACGCGACACCGCGCTGCTTTCCGTGGAGCGGCGCCGCCGGCAGGACCGGGCCGGCAGCCGCATCCGGAGCGTGCACGGGTGCCGTCCGCACCCGTTCGATCAGCCGCTCGGGATGCCGGATCGCCTCGGCGACCCCGACCGTGAGCACGCGCCTGCCCACGAAACGGCTCAGGTCCACGTCCTTGTCCGCGGCGACGATTACGCCGTCCGTGTGACTGACATCGTTGTCGTCAAGGAGATTTTCGGCGCCGATGGAACCCTGCGTCTCCACCTTCATGTCGACGCCGATACGCGCGGCGGCCTGCGCGAGCTTCTCCGCCGCCATGTACGTGTGGGCGATACCGGTCGGGCACGCGGTCACCGCGAGCAGCTTCAACCGCCGCCGCTCACCCTCACCGCCACCCGTGGGAGGCCGGCCGGCCTGTTCGGTCACGTCGCTCTCCTCACACCTACGTCACTCGGAAACGCCACCCCGGCCGCCCCTCGACGACGCGGGACCGACGGACCAGCCCTTCCTGATCTCCCTCGCATCCTGCGACTCCCACGACTCTTCCGCAGATTCGGGAAGCGTCGTTCGTCCTGGTCCGCGATCTCACAGCGCACCCCCGAGCAGCGCCCCTGCCCTCCGCGCACGCGCGGCCTCCTTCGACTCACCCGCACTTCCCCCGGCCCCTCCCGGACCGGCTCGCTCCCGTCCGCCATCCCTGTTCGGCGTGATGTCGGCGTGATGTCGGCGTGATGTGTTCGAAGGTGGACTGGGGCGCCGGGGTTCACCGGTGTAGCTTGGAACGGAGCCAGACGTCGCTGCTGATGGCGGTCGGGCGGTCCCAAGCGGACCGGCCGAGGGAGAGAGGGCCTCCGACGGACTGCGCTGCGCGCACGCGGGCATGCCTGTGTCCTCCTTCGGGGCATCTGTGTCCACCGCCGCGCAGACCAGCCGTACCCACCTCGCCCCAACCCCCGAGGAGCACCTCTTCATGACGACTGTCGACACCCGACAGGACTTCAAGGTCGCCGATCTCTCCCTGGCCGAGTTCGGCCGCAAGGAGATCACCCTCGCCGAGCACGAGATGCCCGGCCTGATGTCGATCCGCAAGGAGTACGCCGCGACGCAGCCGCTGGCCGGCGCCCGTGTCACCGGCTCCCTGCACATGACCGTGCAGACCGCCGTGCTGATCGAGACCCTGGTCGCCCTCGGCGCCGAGGTCCGCTGGGCCTCCTGCAACATCTTCTCCACCCAGGACCACGCGGCCGCCGCCATCGCCGTCGGCCCGAACGGCACGCCCGAGAAGCCGCAGGGCGTCCCGGTCTTCGCCTGGAAGGGCGAGACCCTGGAGGAGTACTGGTGGTGCACGGAGCAGGCGCTGACCTGGCCGAACACCCCCACCGGCGGCCCGAACATGATCCTGGACGACGGCGGCGACGCCACCCTCCTGGTCCACAACGGCGTCAAGTACGAGAAGGACGGCAAGGTCCCCTCGGTCGACACCGCCGAGAACGACGAGCACCGCGTCATCCTCGAACTCCTCAACCGCACCATCACCGACGGCTCGCAGAAGTGGACCCAGCTCGCTTCCGAGATCCGCGGCGTGACCGAGGAGACCACGACCGGCGTCCACCGCCTGTACGAGATGCAGCGCGACGGCACCCTCCTGTTCCCGGCGATCAACGTGAACGACGCCGTCACCAAGTCGAAGTTCGACAACAAGTACGGCTGCCGCCACTCCCTGATCGACGGCATCAACCGCGCCACCGACGTCCTCATCGGCGGCAAGACCGCCGTCGTCTGCGGCTACGGCGACGTGGGCAAGGGCTGCGCGGAGTCCCTGCGCGGACAGGGCGCCCGCGTGATCATCACCGAGATCGACCCGATCTGCGCCCTCCAGGCGGCGATGGACGGCTACCAGGTCACGACCCTGGACGACGTCGTCGAGAAGGCCGACATCTTCGTCACCACGACGGGCAACAAGGACATCATCATGGCCGCCGACATGGCCAAGATGAAGCACCAGGCGATCGTCGGCAACATCGGCCACTTCGACAACGAGATCGACATGGCCGGCCTCGCCCAGATCCCCGGCATCGTCAAGGACGAGGTCAAGCCGCAGGTCCACACCTGGACCTTCCCCGACGGCAAGGTGCTCATCGTCCTCTCCGAGGGCCGCCTGCTGAACCTGGGCAACGCCACCGGCCACCCGTCGTTCGTGATGTCCAACTCGTTCGCGGACCAGACCCTGGCCCAGATCGAGCTGTACACCAAGCCGGAGGAGTACCCGACCGACGTCTACGTGCTGCCCAAGCACCTCGACGAGAAGGTCGCCCGCCTCCACCTGGACGCGCTCGGCGTGAAGCTGACCACGCTCAGCTCCGAGCAGGCCGCCTACATCGGCGTAGAGGTCGAGGGCCCGTACAAGTCGGACCACTACCGCTACTGAGTCCGCACCGCAGCTGTTCCCCGTGCTGAGGTGCGCGTCCGTGCACTGACGCGCGCCTCAGCGACAGGTCCACCGAGGCAGGCCCCCGCACCCCCGTGTCGGGGGCCTGCCCCTTTGGCCGGACCAGCCCGTCAAGATCCAGGACCCCCATGCCCCGCGGCCGTTATTCGCTCCACGATCCGCACGATCACACCCCTTTCGCAGACGAGCACTTCCACTGCGCGCCCGGCCCTTCCGGCTGGCGCTACGTCTCCCAGCTGACCACCCCCGCGGGCGACCACGGCGGCTCCGTCGACCTCACGCTCGACGACCTCGGCCGCCCCCTCCGACTCGAACTCCACACGGCGAGCTGGCAGGTGCGCGGCGCCGCCCTGGACGGCGTCACCTGGGTCCGCACCGACCCCACCGGCACTCACGCCGACGAAGGCAACGTCCGCGCACACGCCTTCACCGGCACCTCCCCCGCGTTCCTCATCGCCACCACCCGTCTCCTGCGCCTCACCCCCTCCTCCGCGGCCACCCGCGTACGGCTCGTCACCTTCACGGAACCGGTCCTCGCGCCACGCACCGTCGACCAGTCCTGGGCCCTGCGGAAAAGAGAAGCACACGGCACTGACAACGGCCCCCTGACCGTGGACGAATACCAGGTCACAGCCCTGGACACGGGCGAACAGCACGCCGTGCACATCGCCGGCGACGTGGTGCTCGCGGCCCCCGGCATCGAGCTCGAGGAGCTGGAGTCGCCGCCATCCGCGTTCGGCTGAGCGCAGCCCCACCGCGTCGCCCCCCGCCGATCAGCGGCTCGTAGCCGTATCACCGGAACGCGGGCCGGAGAGGCGCAACCGGAAGGTTCCGCGCTGAGCTACGCCGGCGGTGCGAACCCAGTCGCCGGACGCTCAGTGGGCGGAACCTCCGGCGCTGCCGAGGGCTGAGGCGTCGGCTCCTCAGCCGAAGCCGCCTCTCGCGAAGGCGCGTAAGCGGACGGGACAGCGGAGAGCGAGTCAGAGAGGGGAGTGGGAGGCCCGGCGTTCGGCGCGGGGGCGGCATACGCGCCGGAAGGACCGGGAGGCGCGGCCGACGGAGACAGCGGCGGCTGCCCGGCACCGGGACCGTACCCGCCGGGGTGTCCGAGGCCGCTCCCGAACGCCCGACGGGCATCCCGTGCCTGCCGCTCCTGCACCACCGCCGCCAGATAAGCGGCCGGCGGGACGTTCCGGGGTGCCGGCGCCCCCGTACTGGCCGCGAGATCCGTGGCGAGCCGGGCCGCGATCGTCCAGCCGACCTGCGGATCCAGCTGCCGCATCCGCGTCAGATACTGCCGAATGGCCAGCCACAGCCCGTCGGGAACCGCCGACAGGTCGAGCTCGGCGAACCGACCCGCCAGCCAGGGCGGCGGGGGAGGCACGAACGCCGTCGGTCCGACGGGAATCCGCTCCCGTACGACCAGTGTGCCCGCGAACACGTCCCCGAGCCGTCGGCCTCGCGCGGAGACGAGGGAGGCGACACAGGCGATGACTCCGAACGTCATCAGGATCTCGATCACGCCGATGGCACCCCGCACCAGCGCGTGCCGGAACCGGATCGGACCTCCGTCGTCCCGTACGACCCGCAGCCCGAACGCCAGCTTCCCGAGCGAACGCCCCTGGCTGAGCGTCTCCACCGCGATCGGGCCGCCCACCGGGATAAGGACGAACGCCGCGATGGAGACCGCGATGCGCGCGGCGTCGTCCAGGGAAGCCGTAGCGGCGATCAGGGCCATGGTCACCGCGATGTAGACGAGCACGGTCACGACCAGATCGAGCGACACCGCCAGCGCCCTGCTGGGCAGCCTCGCGGGGCTCAGCTCCAACGCCACCGCCTCACCCGTCACCAGCTCACTCACGCCCGCCGCCCTTCCCCTGCCCCGCTCCGAGAACCGCCAGTCTGCCAAGCTGAGCGCACTTCGTGCCGCAGTACGACAAGCTGACATCCAACGAGTAGTCGACGCACAGCCGAGGGGCGGGCAAACAGATGGACCTCGACGTCTTCGTCTCGGCCCACCGAGCCGAGTGGGACCGTCTCGACGCCCTGCTCCAACGCCGACGCCACCTCACCGGAGCCGAAGCCGACGAACTCGTCGTCCTGTACCAGCGCACCGCGACGCACCTCTCGCTGATCCAGTCCAGTGCCCCGGATCCGCAACTCACCGGTCGGCTCAGCCAACTCGTGGCACGCGCGCGTAGTGCCGTGACAGGGACTCGCCGTGCCTCATGGCGTGATGTGACGCGCTTCCTGGGACACGGTTTTCCGGCCGCGGTCTACCGAGCACGCCACTGGTGGGTCCCCACGGCACTCCTGTCCACGGTCGTCGCGGTCCTCCTGGGCTGGTGGATCGGCGCCCATCCGGAAGTGCAGTCCTCCATCGCGGCCCCGAGCGAACTGCGCCGGCTCACGCGCCCGGGCGGTGAGTACGAGACCTACTACTCCAGCCACCCCGCGGCCTCCTTCGCGGCCCAGGTCTGGACGAACAACGCCGAGGCCGCCGCGATGTGCCTGGTCCTGGGCATCTTCCTGGGCCTGCCCGTCCTCTACATCCTCTTCCAGAACATGCTGAACCTCGGCGTTGGCATCGGCCTGATGTCGTCCGCGGGCCGGCTCGACACCTTCCTCGGCCTCGTCCTCCCGCACGGTCTCCTGGAGCTCACCGCGGTCTTCGTAGCCGCCGGTACCGGACTGCGCCTCGGGTGGACCCTCATCGACCCCGGTCCGCGCTCCCGCCGCACGGCCCTCGCGGAAGAGGGACGCGCCGCCGTGGGCATGGCGATCGGCCTCGCCCTCGTCCTCTTCGTCTCCGGAGCCATCGAAGGCTTCGTCACCCCGTCGGGCCTGCCCACCTGGGCCCGCATCGGCATCGGCATCCTCGCCGAACTGACCTTCCTGACCTACGTCTACGTCCTGGGCGGTCGCGCGGTCCGGGCCGGAGAGACGGGCGACCTCGACGCTCCCGAACGCAGCTCCACGGTCCCGACAGCCGCCTGATGTGCGAGCAGCCCCGGTCGGCTGCTAGTCTCCTCTTCGCCCCACAGACCCCGTTGACACGGAGCGCGTGGGGAGGTAGATTCGAACAGTTGCCTAGAACTGGATCTGATCCGGTCGGCGACGGTGCGTATGTCTACGCGCTTCTTGAAACGTTGATTTCATAGAAGCCCTTCCGATGAAGTGGAAATGAACGGCCGGTCTGACCGGCTCGAAACTTCTGATAAAGTCGGAACCGCCGGAAAGGGAAACGCGGAAGCGGAAACCTGGAAAGCGCCGAGGAAATCGGATCGGGAAACGGCCTGATAGAGTCGGAAACGTAAGACCGAAGGGAAAAGCCCGGAGGAAAGCCCGAGAGGGTGAGTACAAAGGAAGCGTCCGTTCCTTGAGAACTCAA
>NZ_JBEXET010000084.1:0-15992 GCF_040606415.1 Streptomyces sp. NPDC005423
CGGCTTCATCCGGGAGTTCCGGGACCACGGAATCCTGCGGCGTGTGAGCGACGGAAGACCGACCGGCCGCGCGGGCGCCGGACTGTACGGGGACGCCGCGGAGCAGTCCGCCGCCACCGCCGTCGCGGCCCGACTGCTCGCGCCGCTGCTCCCCGAGCCGCTGGACCACGTACTGCTCCAGGCGGACCTGACGGCGGTGGCACCCGGCCCGCTGCAACGCCCGCTCGCCGACGTCCTCGACGTGCTCGCGGACGTGGAGTCGAAGGGCGGGGCGACGGTCTACCGCTTCACGCCGGGTTCGGTGCGCCGGGCCCTGGACGCGGGCCGCTCCGCCTCGGACCTGCACGACTTCCTCACCGCCCACTCCCGTACGCCGGTCCCCCAGCCCCTCGCCTACCTGATCGACGACGTGGCCCGGCGCCACGGTCGGCTGCGGATCGGCGCGGCCTCGGCGTACGTGCGGTGCGACGACGACGCGATGCTCAGCGAGATCCTCGCCGACAAGCGCTCGGCGGGCCTGCGGCTGCGGCGGCTCGCCCCGACGGTACTGGCGTCCCAGGCCGACCCGGCGACACTTCTGGACGGTCTGCGCGCGATGGGCTTCGCGCCGGCCGCCGAGTCCGCCGAGGGCGACGTCCTGATCACCCGGGCCCACGCCCGCCGCACCCCACCGCGCACGGCGCCCGAGCCGGTACCGGACGGCCCGCCGACCCCGGACGCCACCCTCCTCACGGCGGCGGTCCGCGCGATCAGAGCGGGCGACCTGGCCTCCACCGCCCCCCGCAGACCGACGGCGACCCCGCCCGCCGGCGGCCTGCTCCCACGCACCAGCCCCGCCGAGACCCTCGCCACCGTGCAGGCCGCCGTCCTCACCGGCGACACCCTCTGGATCGGCTACGTCAACGCCGAGGGCGCCGCCAGCCAGCGCGTCATCGCCCCCGTCCGCGTCGAGGGCGGCTTCGTCACCGCCTACGACCACACGGCGGACGAGGTCCGCACCTACCCCCTGCACCGGGTCACGGGGGTGGCGGAACTCGCGGAGGGTGACCCCACGGCCACCGGTCCCACGCCGTGATCGTCCGCCGTTGAGGCACACTGGACGTTTGGCCGCACGAGTCACGACGTCCCGTGTCGCTACGTCACGAGTCACGCATCACGAGTCGCCGCTCACGATGCGCGGGTCGCGTCCCGCGTCGGCCAGGCCGTGCCGAGTTCTGCAGAAAGGCGCCGCGCGTGAATGGCCCCCTGATCGTCCAGTCCGACAAGACCCTGCTCCTCGAAGTCGATCACGAGCGGGCCGACGAGTGCCGTCGGGTCATCGCGCCGTTCGCCGAGCTGGAGCGGGCGCCGGAGCACATCCACACCTATCGGGTGACACCGCTGGGGCTGTGGAACGCGCGGGCCGCCGGCCACGACGCCGAACAGGTCGTGGACGCGCTGGTGGAGTTCAGCCGGTACCCGGTGCCGCACGCGCTGCTGGTCGACATCGCGGAGACCATGGACCGCTACGGCCGCCTGACGCTCTCCAAGCATCCCGCGCACGGGCTCGTGCTGACCACCACCGACCGGCCCGTGCTGGAGGAGATCCTGCGCTCCAAGCGGGTCGCGCCGCTGGTCGGCAACCGGATCGACGCGGACACCGTCGCCGTGCACCCCTCCGAGCGCGGGCAGATCAAGCAGACGCTGCTGAAGCTGGGCTGGCCGGCCGAGGACCTCGCCGGGTACGTGGACGGCGAGGCGCACGCGATCGAGCTGGACGAGGACGGCTGGGCGCTGCGGCCGTACCAGAAGCAGGCCGTGGAGAACTTCTGGCACGGCGGCAGCGGTGTCGTCGTGCTGCCCTGCGGGGCAGGGAAGACGCTGGTCGGGGCCGGTGCCATGGCGCAGGCCAAGTCGACCACGCTGATCCTCGTCACCAACACCGTCTCCGCCCGGCAGTGGAAGCACGAGCTGATCAAGCGGACCTCGCTCACCGAGGAGGAGATCGGCGAGTACAGCGGGACCCGGAAGGAGATCCGGCCCGTCACCATCGCCACCTACCAGGTGCTGACGACCAAGCGGAAGGGCGTCTATCCGCACCTTGAGCTCTTCGACTCCCGCGACTGGGGGCTGATCCTCTACGACGAGGTGCACCTGCTGCCCGCGCCCGTCTTCAAGTTCACCGCCGACCTCCAGGCCCGGCGGCGGCTGGGGCTCACCGCGACGCTCGTGCGCGAGGACGGCCGGGAGTCGGACGTCTTCTCGCTGATCGGGCCGAAGCGGTTCGACGCGCCGTGGAAGGAGATCGAGGCGCAGGGCTACATCGCGCCCGCCGACTGCGTCGAGGTCCGCGTCAACCTCACCGACTCCGAGCGGCTCGCCTACGCCACCGCCGAGGCGGAGGAGAAGTACCGCTTCTGTGCCACCACCGCGACCAAGCGGAAGGTGACGGAGGCGATCGTGCGCCGGTTCGCCGGGCAGCAGATCCTCGTCATCGGGCAGTACATCGACCAGCTCGACGAACTCGGCGAGCATCTCGACGCCCCGGTGATCAAGGGCGAGACCTCCAACGCCCAGCGCGAGAAGCTGTTCGGCGCCTTCCGCGAGGGCGAGATCAGCGTCCTCGTCGTCTCGAAGGTCGCCAACTTCTCCATCGACCTGCCGGAGGCGACCGTCGCCATCCAGGTCTCCGGCACCTTCGGCTCCCGCCAGGAGGAGGCACAGCGCCTCGGCCGCGTCCTGCGTCCGAAGGCCGACGGCCACCAGGCGCACTTCTACTCGGTCGTCGCCCGCGACACGATCGACCAGGACTTCGCCGCCCACCGTCAGCGCTTCCTCGCCGAACAGGGCTACGCCTACCGCATCCTGGACGCCGACGACCTCCTCGCGGAGAACTGAGCCGGTTCGCGGGCCGGCCCGGCGGGTGAGTCTCCGGCCGCTCCGGCGGACGGCCCGGCGTGTACGTCCCCGGTCGCTCCGGCACCCCGCTCCCGGCGGCCGGCCGACACCAGTACCGCCAACCCCACGAGGGGATACGGCGCCGCCAACGGCTGCTGCCACCACGGCAGTCGGAGGTCGAGGCCGCCCTGGTGCGGGAGCAGCCACATCGTGCGGGCGGCGAACAGCGCCGTGGTGAGGAGCGCCGCGGGGAGGCGGCCGTCCGCCAGGAGTACGGCGATCAGCGGGACGCACCACACCCAGTGGTGGGACCAGCTGACCGGTGAGACGAGCAGCGCGGTGACCGCCGTGAGGAGAACGCCCCAGCGGTCGTCGGGCGTGCGGGCCGCCAGCCGGAGGCCGATCACCGCGACCCCGGCGGCGGGCAGCGCCCAGCAGAGCCCCGGCGCCGGGTCGCGCAGGGCGCGGGCGATCAGGCCCTGGAGCGACTGGTTGTCGACGATCCACACCTTGCCGACGCGGTCGGTCTCGTAGAGGCGGCGGGTCCAGTAGTCGACGCTCGCGGCGGGCAGCGCGAGCGCGCCGAGCAGTACGGTCGCCGCGAACGCGGTCGCGGCGGTGAGCGCCTCGCGGAATCTGCGCCGCAGCAGCAGGTGGACGACGAAGACGGCCGGGGTGAGTTTGACGCCGGTCGCGAGGCCGATGGCGACTCCCTTGCCGCGGGCGCCGGGCGGGCGGGTGAGGTCCCACAGCAGCAGGCAGACGACGGCCAGGTTGACCTGGCCGAAAAGGAGCGTCTGGGAGACGGGTTCGAGCCACAGGGCGACGGCGGTGGCCGCGAGGAGGGCGGGGAGGGGGGCGGGGCGGCCGGCCAGCCGGGCGGAGAGGTGGACCAGGCAGCCGAGCAGCAGCACGTTGCCGGTGAGGAAGACCGCTTTGAGGACCGGGACGGGAAGCCCGCTCGCCGGGACGAACAGCAGGGCCGCGAAGGGCGGGTAGGTCGCGGGCAGCCGCCACTTGGTGACGGTGAGGCCGTAGAGATCGCCGCCGTGGAGTACGGCGGCGCCCTCCGCGCGGTAGACCAGGGCGTCGGCCATCGGGACGGGCCGGCACCAGCACAGGGCCGCGAAGGCCAGGAGGGAGACGGCTAGGAGGGAAACGGCCGCGAGGAGAAGGGGAGTTGCGCTGCGTGAACGTACGGTCACGCAGTGACCCTAGAGGTCACCTGCGGCGGACGCCCGCCTCCTCGCCGTACTCCCCGAGGACGGCGACGCGGAACGCGGCGCCCGCGAAGACCTTGATCGCGCGCAGGGCTTCGCCGAGACGGTGGTGGTGGCTGCCGGTGACCGGTGTGGCGCCGGCCGGCCGGGCGGGGGCCGGGTGGAGGGTGGCTGCGCTCATGTCTCCATGGTGCGTCTTGGGACATAAGGTCGGCATCGGTCCGAAGGGCTGACCCGCGGCACCCCGCCTACGTCTCCGGACGGACCCGTTCCCCTCCTGGGTGGAGGGGGTGTCCCCTAGGGGACGTGCGGCGCACGGCCCCGGGATGCCCGCGCACGGAAACCCATTGGCCCTCGTCCGGCCCCCTGACCTAGAATCTCCGCTCTTGCCCGCCTCCCCGCAGGGAGTGCGGCCGCCCGGACGGAAACCGGCCGGCACCTGGATCCGCCGCACCCCCGCACGCGCCGCCGCGCGCATCGCTCACGCAGGTCTTCCGGAGGCACCCCTTGTCCACGCCCGCCGAGGATCCCCTCGCCCGCGAACGTTCCCACCTCTCCTCCTCGCGCGCTGCGCTGCGCGCCATGCGCGAGGACGCCGAGTCCCTCGACATCAAGGACGTCACCGCGAACTGGGTCAACGCCGCGGTCCTGGCCCGGCAGATCGACGAGCGCATCAAGTCGCTGGCCGACCTCAGCCACACCCCGCTCTTCTTCGGCCGCCTCAGCTACCTGCACGCCCCCGGCGCGGACATGGCGGAGGGCGCGGCGGGCGAGCGGTTCTACATCGGGCGCCGGCATGTGCACGACGGCGACGGTGATCCGATGGTCATCGACTGGCGCGCGCCGGTCTCGCAGCCGTTCTACCGGGCCTCGAAGAAGGACCCGATGGACATCTCACTGCGCCGGCGCTTCGGTTACACCGGCGGCGACCTCACGGCGTACGAGGACGAGCACCTGCTGGACCCGGCGGAGGCGGCCGTCACCAGCAAGCTGCTCCAGCAGGAGATCGAGCGCCCGCGCGTGGGGCCGATGCGGGACATCGTGGCCACCATCCAGCCCGAGCAGGACGAGATCGTACGGTCCGGTCTCGGCGGCACCGTCTGTGTGCAGGGCGGCCCCGGCACCGGGAAGACCGCCGTCGGTCTGCACCGGGTCGCCTATCTGCTCTACGCGCACCGGGAGCGGCTGGCCCGCACCGGCACCCTCGTCATCGGGCCGAACCGGTCCTTCCTCCAGTACATCGAGCAAGTGCTGCCCGCCCTGGGTGAGTTGACGGTCAGCCAGGGGACCGTGGACGATCTGGTCGCGCATGTCGAGGTGAGCGGCACCGACGAGGCGGCGGCGGCCGTCGTCAAGGGCGACGCGCGGATGGCCCAGGTGCTCAGGAACGCCCTCTACTCGCACGT
This sequence comes from Streptomyces sp. NPDC005423, assembly GCF_040606415.1. Lineage (NCBI taxonomy): Bacteria > Bacillati > Actinomycetota > Actinomycetes > Kitasatosporales > Streptomycetaceae > Streptomyces > Streptomyces sp. NPDC005423. The sequence goes on from NZ_JBEXET010000084.1 coordinate 5,504, forward strand.
GACCATGCCGACCGAGCCCGTCATGGTGGTGCGCGGCTCCCGCCGATGGCGGGTACCGGCGTACGAACTCGAAGCGATCGTGCGGGAGTTGCTCGACCGCTCCATCCGGTACGGCGCCGCCCGGGAGGCCCTGCCGCAGCGGATCGCGCATGCCGTGCTGGTGCAGATGGAACGGTCGGGCGAGGCGCCGGACGACCGGGTGCAGGACGCCGTGGCCCGCGACAGGGCGGTGAAGGCGGCCGTCAAGGCGGTGTGGCCGCCGGTCGAACCGGCCCGGCTCGTCCTGCGGCTGCTGACCGACGCGGACTTCCTCGCCGCGCACGCGGAGGGCATCCTCGACGAGGACGAGCGGAAGACGATCCTGTGGGCGAAGCCCGTACGGAGCGTGAAGGCGGCGCAGTGGTCGGCGGCGGACGCCGTGCTGATCGACGAGGTGACGGACCTCGTCCAGCGGACGCACTCGCTCGGACATGTCGTGATCGACGAGGCGCAGGATCTCTCCCCCATGCAGTACCGGGCCGTGGGCCGCCGCTGCACCACCGGTTCCGCGACCGTCCTCGGCGACCTGGCGCAGGGCACCACGCCCTGGGCGACGCGGAGTTGGGACGAGGCGCTGGCACACCTGGGCAAACCGGACGGGGTGATCGAGGAGTTGACGGCCGGATTCCGCGTGCCGACCGATGTGATCACCTACGCCTCCCGGCTGCTCCCGCACATCGCGCCGGGTCTGACGCCGGTCGCGTCGGTCCGGGAGAACCCGGGCTTCTTCGACCTGCGCACGGTCGACGGCCCCGACGAAGTGGTCGCTGCCTGCGCGGAGTTGCTGCGCAACGAGGGCTCGACCGGGCTGATCGCGGCCGACGCCCGGATTCCCGGGCTGGCGCGCGCGCTGACCGCCGCGGGCATCGGCCACCTCGACCCCGGCCGGGAGACGACGGCCGACACCCGGCTGACGCTGGTGCCCGCCTCGCTCGCGAAGGGCCTGGAGTACGACTACGTGGTCCTCGACGAACCGCGGGCCGTGGTCGACGGCGAACCGGACGAACGCACGGGCCTGCGCCGCCTGTACGTGGCCCTCACCCGCGCGGTGTCGGGCCTGATCGTCACCCACACGGCCGCACTGCCGCACCAACTGGCCTGACCGCGAACCGAGTTCACCGGGCAGAGCCGTTTCGGTCGAACCCTGCGGTCCGGCCCGAGCCCACCGGGCAGAGCCGTCCCGTTCGGCCCCGTCGGCGCGGCCGTCCAGCCGGCCGCCGGCCGCCGCCCGGTTCAGGTTCCGTCGAGCGCCGACCGCCACCGCGCGACCGCCGCCGCCGACACCGGGTGCCGCCAACCGCCGGGGCGCGCGGCGCCGCCGATGTGGAAGGCGTCGACACCGGCGGCGAGCAGGGTGGGCACGTGGTCGAGGCGCAGTCCGCCGCCGACCAGGACGCGCTGCTCGTAGCCGGGCTCACCGCGCCGTCCCGCCTCGCGGAGCAGCGTGGGCAGGCCGTCGTCGACGCCGTCGGGCGAGCCGGCGGTGAGGTACGTGTCGAGGCCGGGCAGGTCGGCGAGTTGTTTGCGCAGGGCGTCGCGGTCGGCGGCCCGGTCGAGGGCGCGGTGGAACGTCCAGGCGCAGCCGTCGAGTTCGGCGACGACGCCCTCCACCGCGTCCAGGTCGAGGCCGCCGTCGGGGTCGAGGAAGCCGAGCACGAACTGGTCGGCGCCCGCGGAACGCAGCTCGGAGGCGACCCGGACCAGCCGGGAGACCTCCCCGGCGGCGAACCCGTCCGCGAGCCGCAGCATCACGCGCAGGTCGATGTCGACGGCGGCACGGATCGCGGCGAACGCCTCGACCGGCGGGGTCAGCCCGTCGGCCGCCATGTCGGTGACCACTTCCAGGCGGTCCGCGCCTCCGGCCTGGGCGGCGACCGCGTCCTCGGCGCCGAGGGCGATCACCTCCAGGACTGCACGCGTACTCATAGGACCCCTTCCCTTGGCTTTCCGATGCGGCGACTACAGGTCTAGTCCAATCTCAGAGTACGCCGGGACGCCGCGGGCCGCGAGAAGATCGCCGGTCGTCGACACTGTCGCCGGTGGCCGGTGTCAGCCGAGGATGTCCGGCTCCTCCGGCCGCACCCGCCGGCTCGTACCCGGTCGCCGTCGGCGGGGCCCGGGGAAGGGGGAAGAATGCGGGCATGGCCGATCCCGACGCCCTCCGTGCCCGCTGGACCCGCGCCCTCGACGGGGTCCGGCCGCCCGGTGGCCCGGACGCCCTGCCGTACGCCGACAACCTGCTCGCCCGCTGGCAGGAGCCGCGGCGGCGCTACCACACGCTCGCCCACCTCACGGCGGTCCTCGACCACGTCGACGTGCTGGCCGGGCACGCCGCCGCCCCGGACGTCGTACGGCTCGCGGCCTGGTTCCACGACGCGGTCCACCTCCCCGACCGCTCCGAGAACGAGGAGCGGTCGGCGCGGCTGGCCGAGCGCGCGCTGCCGGAGGCCGGGGTGCCGGACGGGACGACCGCCGAGGTGGCCCGGCTGGTCCGGCTCACCGTCAGCCACGACCCGGCCGACGACGACCGCGACGGGCAGGTGCTGTGCGACGCCGACCTCGCGGTCCTGGCCGCGCCCCCGTCCGCGTACGCCGCCTACACGGCCGCCGTCCGCGCGGAGTACGACTTCGTCCCCGACGACGCCTTCCGCGCCGGCCGTTCGGCGATCCTGCGCCAACTCCTGGAGCTGCCAAGGCTGTTCAGGACGCCGTACGGGACCGCGGAGTGGGAGGCGAGCGCGCGGCACAACCTCCGGGGCGAACTGGAAACGCTGTCGAACTAGCCACCCGAGGTGCCTAGCCTGTCCGTATGCGAGACATCGGTGGGGAACAGGTGGAGGCGGCCGTCGCGGGGTGTGCCGCGCTGCTCCGGTCGGCGGCCGACCGGAGCTGGGAGGGGCCCAAGGCGGGGCGGCTGGAGTGGAGTTGCCGTACGACGGCGTTCCACATCGCCGAGGACCTGATCGCCTACGCCGGGCAGCTCGCCGGACGCGCCCAGGACGCCTACGTCCCCTTCGGGCTCACCCTCGACGAGGGCACCGGCAACGCGGAGATCATCCAGGTGGTGGAGACGGCCGGCGCCCTGTTCGCCGCCGCCCTGCGCACCACCCCGCGCGAGGTCCGCGCCTTCCACCCGTACCCCTTCCGCAGCGCGAACCGTACGGGCTTCGCCGCGATGGGCGTCGCCGAGGCGGTGCTGCACACGCACGACATCGCCGAGGGGCTCGGACTTCCCTACCAACCGGCGCCGGAGACCTGTCAGTTCGTCCTCACCGTGATCTTCCCGCACGTCCGGCCCGGTCCCGACCCCTGGCGCACCCTGCTGTGGGCCACCGGCCGCGGTGAGCTGCCCGGCCGCGCCCCGGTCACCGAGTGGCGCTGGAGCAACAACCTCGTACTGCCCGCCGAGCGGCTCACCCTCCAGGGCGTCACCCCGGCCGCCGCCGCCGAGCTGCGCGCGGGCGGCGACGGCGGCTTCGAGTGGATCGGCGACGGCCCGTTCCCGGGCACCCGGGACGCGGCCGGGATGCTCCTCAAGGCGTACGAGGCGGGCGTGCACCGCCCGGAGTGGGGGATGTTCGTCCTGGTCCGGCGGGCCGACGGACGCGCGATCGGCGGCATGGGCTTCCACGGGGCGCCGGACCAGGAGGGGCGCGCCGAGGTCGGCTACGACCTCGTGGCGGACGCGCGCGGCCACGGCTACGCGAGCGAGGCGCTGACCGCCCTCTCCGACTGGGCGCTGGCCCGCGACGACGTCCGCACCCTCGTCGCCGCGATCGAGCCCGGCAACCTCGCCTCGCGGGCCGTGGCGGTCCGGGCGGGCTACGTGCGCGCCGCCCTCGACCAGGCACGGCCGGCCGGCGAACCCCCACACCGGGACGACGTACTCCAGTTGTACGTCCGCACCCGGTGACCGCCGCCGCCCGTCAGGCCCGGGCGCGCCCCTTGGGTCTGCGCAGACCGGCCGCGTGCAGCAGCCGCACCACCTCGCGGCTGCCGACCCGGACCGCCCCGGCCGCCACCACCTCCGCGTACCGGTGCGAGGGAATGTCGTAGTGGTCCCGCTCGAAGGCGCGCCTGGGCACCCCCAACTCCGCGGCGAAGGCGTGCAGTTCGTCGAAGGAGACATCGCTCACCAGGTGCGACCACATGCGGCCGTGGCCGGGCCAGTCCGGCGGGTCGACGTAGACGGTCACGACGAGCGGGTCCCGCCGGTCGCGGAGGCGAGCGCGCCGACGGGCGCGACCTTCACGCCCGCCTGGTGGCACACCCAGTGCGGGTCGGCGCCCAGCTCCGGCTCGACCTCCAGGGCGTGCGGGTCGCCGGAGGCGCAGACCGGACAGAGCGGCCACCGCCCGTACGCCTTCAGCAGCGCGTCCTGTACGTCCTGGGCGACCAGCCCGGCGACGTACGCCGCGCCCTCGGGCCACTGCCGCACCCACCAGCGCCGCTGCACGACGGAGTCCTCGACCATGGACACCACGTCGGGCTCGGCGACCTCGCCCGCGGCCAGGTCGGCGAGGACGAGGGCACGCGCCGCGTGCAACGCCAGCTCCAGGGGGTCGACGGGATCGCCGTTCGGGTCGTCCAGGGGGTCCATCCACCCATTGTGCGCACTCTTGACCGGAGACGGAACCGAAAATATCTTTCACGCGTGCCCCACGACGTGAAGGAAATTTTCGGCAGCGGCGGCATGCCCCCCGCGCCCGCCGCCCTCGCGGCCAAGGTACGGACCCTGGGCCCCTCCATGACCCGCTCGATGCAGCGGGTCGCCGAGGCCGTCGCCGGCGACCCGGCCGGCTGCGCCGCGCTCACCGTCACCGGCCTCGCCGAGCTCACCGGCACCAGCGAGGCCACGGTGGTGCGCACCGCCCGCCTGCTCGGCTACCCCGGCTACCGCGACCTGCGGCTCGCCCTCGCCGGCCTCGCCGCCCAGCAGCAGTCCGGCCGGGCGCCCGCGCTGACCACCGACATCGCGGTCGACGACCCCATCGCCGACGTGGTCGCCAAGCTCGCCTACGACGAACAGCAGACCCTCGCCGACACGGCCGCCGGGCTCGACACCGCGCAGCTCGGCGCGGCCGTCACCGCGCTCGCCGGGGCCCGCCGTACCGACGTGTACGGGGTCGGCGCGTCCGGGCTGGTCGCCCAGGACCTCACCCAGAAGCTGCTGCGCATCGGGCTGATAGCGCACGCGCACGGCGACCCGCACCTCGCCGTCACCAACGCCGTACAGCTGAGGGCCGGGGACGTGGCGATCGCGATCACCCACTCCGGGTCCACCGGTGACGTCATCGAGCCCCTGCGGGTGGCCTTCGAGCACGGGGCGACGACGGTCGCGATCACCGGCCGGCCCGACGGCCCGGTGACCCAGTACGCCGACCACATCCTGACCACCTCCACCGCCCGCGAGAGCGAGCTGCGGCCGGCCGCGATGTCCTCCCGGACAAGCCAACTCCTCGTCGTGGACTGCCTGTTCATAGGCGTGGCGCAGCGCACCTACGACGCGGCGGCGCCCGCCCTGTCGGCCTCCTACGAGGCGCTGGCGCACCGCCACCGCCGTTAGTGCCGTTAGTGCCGTGAACCGGGACCAGCGCCGTGACCGGCCGCGCCCGTACCACCCCGTACCGCACCGCACACGCGAAAGAGCCGCACCTCGATGACCTCGACGTCCCGCCCCCGTGATCTCCGCGCCGAGCTGGAGACCCTCACCACCGAAGCGTTCCGCCCGGAGCTGGCCGAGATCGACCGGCTCCCCACCCTCGACCTCGCGCGGCTCATGAACGGCGAGGACACCACCGTGCCGGCGGCGGTGGCGCGCCGGCTGCCGGAGATCTCCGCCGCGATCGACGCCGTGGCGGAGCGGATGGAGCGGGGCGGCCGGCTGATCTACGCCGGCGCGGGCACCGCAGGGCGGCTCGGCGTCCTTGACGCCTCCGAGTGCCCGCCCACCTTCAACACCGACCCCGCTCAGGTCACCGGCCTGATCGCGGGCGGTCCCGCGGCCCTGGTCACCTCGGTCGAGGGCGCCGAGGACTCCCGCGAACTCGCCCAAGCCGACCTGGACGCGCTGGCGCTGACCGCCGACGACTCGGTGGTCGGCGTCTCCGCCTCCGGCCGCACCCCGTACGCGATCGGCGCCGTCGAGCACGCCCGCCGCCGGGGCGCCCTCACCATCGGCCTGTCCTGCAACGGGCACAGCGCGCTCGCCGCCGCCGCCGAGCACGGCATCGAGGTCGTCGTCGGACCCGAACTCCTCACCGGATCAACCCGGTTGAAGGCGGGCACGGCCCAGAAGCTGGTCCTCAACATGTTGTCGACGATCACCATGATCCGGCTGGGCAAGACGTACGGGAATCTGATGGTCGACGTCCGCGCCTCGAACGACAAGCTGCGCGCCCGCACCCGCCGGATCGTCGCGCTCGCCACCGGCGCGGACGACACGGAGGTCGAGCGGGCCCTCGCCGCCACCGGCGGCGAGGCGAAGAACGCGATCCTGGCCGTCCTCGCCGGGGTCGACGGCCCGACGGCCGCCCGCCTTCTGGAGGAGTCCGGGGGCCGGCTGCGCGCGGCGCTGACGGCGGCGGCCGGCTGACCAGCACGCTCGGGGGGTGCACCTCTCCGACGCCTCCTCCGGCTCCCCCGCCTCGTCCCGCGCCACGGCCGCCGCCATCCTCCCCCTGGTCGGCGGCCCCGCGAACGTCACCTCCGTCGCCCACTGCATGACGCGTCTCCGGCTGGGCCTGGCCGACCGCGCCCTGGTGGACGAGGTGGCGCTGCGGGCCCTGCCCGCGGTGCTCGGGACGGTGGCCGACGACACGTCATACCAGATCGTGCTGGGGCCGGGGGCGGCGGCGCGGGTGACCCCCGAGTTCGAACAGCTGGTGAGCGGCTCCGCCGCCGAACTCGCGCTCCGGGGGGCCGAGTTGAAGGAGGCACGGGAGCAACGGGCGGCGACTCCGGGCAAGGTGCTGCTGCGCCGGGTGGCGAACGTCTTCGTGCCCCTCATCCCCGCCCTGGTCGGCTGCGGGATGCTCGCCGGCCTCAACGGGCTGCTGCTGAACCTGGGTTGGCTACCGGGCGTGACACCGGCCCTCACCGCGATCGCCTCCGCCTTCATGGCGCTGATCGCGGTCTTCGTCGGCCACAACACGGCGAAGGAGTTCGGCGGCACACCGGTGCTCGGCGCGGCGGTGGCCGCCGTGGTGGTCTACCCGGGGGTCGCGAAGGTGACGGCCTTCGGGACCCCGCTCTCCCCCGGCCAGGGCGGGGTGCTCGGCGCGCTGGCCGCCGCGCTGCTCGGGACGTACGTGGAGAAGTGGTGCCGCGGCCGGGTCCCCGCCACCGTCGACGTGCTGCTCACCCCCGCTCTCACGGTGCTGGTCCCGGGCCTGGCGACGCTGTACGGCCTGATGTACGCGGCCGGCCAGGTCTCCGCGGCGATCGGCACGGCGGCGACCTGGCTGCTGTCGACCACGGGCGCGTTCGCGGGCCTGATCCTCGGCGGCCTCTTCCTGCCGCTCGTCATGCTCGGGCTGCACCAGGCCCTGATCCCCCTGCACGCCACCCTCATCGAACAGCAGGGCTACACCGTCCTGCTGCCCCTCCTCGCCATGGCGGGCGCGGGCCAGGTCGGCGCGGCGGCGGCGGTCTACGTCCGGCTGCGCCACGACACCTCACTGCGTACGACCATCAAATCGGCGTTGCCCGCTGGGCTGTTGGGGGTGGGCGAGCCGCTGATCTACGGCGTCTCGCTGCCGTTGGGCCGGCCCTTCCTCACCGCGTGCGCGGGCGGCGCGGCGGGCGGGGCCTTCGTCGGGTTCTTCGCGATGCTCGGCGACCGGGTGGGCGCCACGGCGATCGGACCGTCGGGCTGGGCCCTGTTCCCGCTGCTGGCGGGGAACAGGGCCCTCTCCCTGACGGCGGCGATCTACGCGGGCGGTCTGCTGACCGGGTACCTCGTCGGCTTCCTGGCGACGTACGCCTTCGGTCTCAGCGGGATCGCCCCCCGGGGCGAGCAGGGCCGGTGACCCGGAAGGCTCACCGGCTCGCGACACCCGGCACGGCACCTCGCCGCCGCCCGCCGGGCCGCCTCGTCAGGGCAACCGGGTCTCCTGGTTGCGCTGCCGCACCTGCGCCCGCAACACCTCCTCCCGCGCCGCGGGCCCGGTCGACTCCGCCGGACAGTCCCACTCCCGGCCACCGCCCACGGGCCGCAGCTGCACGGTGCCGCCGACATGCCCCCGCACCTCCCCGACCAGCCCGTCCCGTACGTCCACGGCATACGCCCCGACCGGCGGCCGTTCCCCGCGCAGCACGGACGCGAGCTTCCGGGCCGTACGGACGTTGCAGCGCCCCAGCGTCACCAGGGCGAACGGCTCGTCGTCCGCGCCGGTCACCGGGTCCACACCCAGGGACGGCAGGACGACACCCACCTCCGTGAGCGCCGCCCGCAACTCGATGACGATCTCCTCGGTCGACGGTGACATTCGCTTACCTCCACGCAGAGTTGCCTATTCTCCACACAGCGTGGCGGGCGGGTGTCTAACCTGGCCAGAGGGGTTGCCCCAACAACGTCGGCTGTCGGAGTGGGAGTTGCCGTGGCAGGACCGAAGGATCTCGACCCGTCGTCGTCCCCCCGCGCCCTCCTCGGCGCCGAGCTCCGCCACGCCCGCGAGAAAGCGGGCCTCAGCCAGGAGGAGCTGGGCCAACGGCTTTTCGTGAGCGGCTCGTTCATCGGCCAACTGGAGGCGGGGACGCGGCGGATGCTGCCGGAGTACGCGCGGCTGCTCGACACCGAGTTGGGGACGGAGGACTTCTTCACGCGGAACTGCGGCGCCGCGGCCAAGTCGCGGTACCCGGAACATTTCGCGGAGGCGGCGGAGGCCGAGGCGGACGCCACGGCGATCAGGCAGTACGCGCCGCTCCTGATTCCCGGACTTCTCCAGACCCCGGCTTACGCACGGGCCGTCAACCGCGCATACGACCCGACGGCGCCCGAAGAGACGATCGACGAGTGGGTGGACGGGCGGATGGCGCGGGCTCGGCTACTGGGGCACCCAACACGACCTTTGTTGTGGGTCGTGCTGGACGAGGCGGTACTGCGCCGCGAGACCGGTGGCCGAGCGGTGATGGCGGCAGCCCTGCGCCACGTCGTGGGCGTGATGCGTCAAGGCCGGGTCATCGCACAGGTATTGCCGTTCAGCGCGGGAGCCCACAAGGCGATGGAGGGCTCGATGAGGGTGATGGAATTCAAGGACGCCCCTCCGCTGGTCTACTTCGAAGGGCCCGGCACCGGACGCCTGGAAGACGACCCCGCAACGGTCACCCAGCTGAAGTTCACCTTCGAACTCCTCGCGGCCTCCGCACTCTCGCCACAGAACTCCCTGGCCCTGATCGAGACGTTGGCGCAGGATTACGCCCATGAGGAACTTCCCTGACTACGACCTGAGCATGGCCACGTGGCACAAGTCCAGCTACAGCGGCGGGGGCGGCAACGAGTGCCTGGAAATGGCCCGCTGGCGCAAGTCGACGTACAGCGGCGGCGGCGGTAACGACTGCCTCGAAGTGGCCGACGGCAACCCCGCCGTCATCCCTGTCCGGGACTCCAAGAACCCCGGAGGACCCTCGCTGGCGTTCCGCGCGGAGGCGTGGGCGGGGTTCGTCGCGGGGGTGCGGAGCGGGGCATGGGAGAGTGGTCGTAGCAGTTGACACGATCGGAATGCCACCCGTGAACCACGCCCAGCTCACCGCCCTCGGCCGTGCTCTCCGTCTCCTCGGCGAGCACGGCGACGCCCTGACCGGCACCACCTCCGACGCGAAACTGCACGAGGTCAAATCCGACCTGCGGCGCGCCCTCGACCTGCTGGACGAGAGCGTCACCGGCGCCGTCCCGACCACCCGCTGCCCGGAGCACCCGAACGGGCCGGTCGACGAGAGCGCGCCCGATCTCTGCCTGCTCTGCGAGACCCGGCGCCGCGCGGCCCGCCGTTCGGAGTTCAACGGACCCGCGCGGACCCGCCCGGCCGACACCACCCCGTCCCGCTACGGCGTGCGCGACGACCGCCCCCAGGCGGGCCAGCGCTGGCTGCCCGAACTGTGGAACGGCCAGGTCTGGCAGCTGTGCGGCACCCCGCGCCGGGACCGCCACGAGGCTGAGCTGTACCTCGCCTCACTGCGCCGCGGCTCCCGCCCGGCCATGGCGTACCGCCTGATCCACGAGTTCACCGACTACGAGGTGCTGCGCGTCTGGGGTACCCCCGTGCACGTCGACATCGAGCCCCTGGGCAACCTCTAGGAGGCCGTACCGGATCGCCGTACCGGACGTCGTACCGGAAGAACGCCGAGGGCCCGCCGACCGTGTGCGCACGCGACGCGACCGGCATCGAGACGCTCCTGCTCCGCCTCACCGAGGAGTACGGCCCCCGCCGGATCTACGTCACCGAGAACG
>NZ_JBEXET010000085.1:0-14831 GCF_040606415.1 Streptomyces sp. NPDC005423
CCTCCGCGCGAAGTCCACGCCGAGCACGAGAAGTTGCGAATCGCCGCGTGAAATAGACAGTCAGATGCCTGTCCGGAAAACGCGAGGCCCCTCACAGTATTGATCAGGCCAGCGGCCAGACCCTGGTCGGCGTCGGGAACATCGGCGGTTGCCGTCATCGCGGCCGTTACGAAGAAAGGGCCGAAACCGAGGCCGCAGATGACCATGCCTACCACGAGATAGCCGTATCCGCTATTGGCGTCTGCCATTCCGAGCATGACGAGGCCGACGGCGAAGACGGCGATACCGGTGATCAGAACACGCCGTGCAGTGAACGCCGCCGCGAAGCGGGGCGTGAGCTGCGAGATCACCGCGGTGACGATACCGAGCGGCAGCACGGAGACTCCGGCGCCGATCGGCCCGTTCAGCCGGACGTTCTGAAAGAGCAGGGACAACAGCAGTGTCAACGCGCCCATGATGCCGGTTACGAACAGCACCACGGTATTGACCGCACTGACGGAACGGATGCAGAAGATACGCAGCGGTATCAGTGGGGCGACCGCACGCCGCTCGACAAAGATGAAGCAAGTACTGAGAACAGCACCCAGGATGAGAGGAAGACCGGTTTTTACCGGGTCCCAGCCTATGGCGCCGGCTTCGCTGATGCCGAGCAACAGGGCTGCGGAGCCGAGCGTGGCGAGAACAGCGCCGGGGATGTCGTAGCGGCGAGGTTTGGGCACGACCCCCGATTCAGTGAGGAGTACGCGAGCGAGGGGCGCGACGATCGCGACGAAGGGGACGTTGATGAGCAGGACAGCACGCCACGAGACGAGTTCCGTGAGGAGCCCGCCGAGGACGACACCGATGGAGAAACCACTCGCTGTGGCTGCGCCGAACCAACCCAAGGCCCGCTGTCTGAAGCCGGGTTCGGGGAACGACGTAGTGATGAGGGAGAGGAGGGCGGGTGCGATCAAGGCTGCCGCAGCTCCCTGCGCGGCGCGCATGACGAGGAGAAGTGGGAAGCCCTGGGCGACGCCGCCGATCAGGGACGCCACGCCGAAGGCCGTGAGTCCCAGAACGAACGTCCGGCGGCGGCCGACGAGGTCGGCCAGCCGACCGCCGAGTGGCAGAAGACCGCCGAAGGCGACAGCGTAGACCGTCACGATCCGCAGGGAGGAACTCGTCGTGATCGTGAGGGAGGATTGGACATCGGGAAGTGCGAGATTGACGACCGAGAAGTCGATCATCAGCATCAGCTGTGCGATGCAGAGCAGGGCCAGTGCACCATTCCTGGAGCGAGTCCTGGTTCTTTCGCCCGTGCCGGCGGTTTCCACTTCGGTCATGTTGTTTTCCCTGCGAAGTCAGTGGGAGCGAACGGCCCGGTCCGTGTGGCGAGGTCGCTCAGTCGTTCCACGGCTGTGCGCAGCGACTGTGGGGCTGTGGCGAAGTTGAGACGCAGGAATCCCGGGGATGCGCCGAACCGGGTGCCGTCAAGGAGGCGTACCCCGGTGTGCAGTCTTATCCGCTCGGCCAGCTCCGGTACTTCCCCGGTCACCCGCAAGGCGCGAGCGTCGATCCACAGGAGGAACCCGGCCTCCGGCTCACTGCTCGGCAGTGGGAGGGAAAACTCAGTCAAGGCCTGGCGGGTGACAGCCGCAGTCCCGGCGAGGTGGCGCACACGTGCGTCCAGCCAGTCATGACTGCTGGGGGCCAGGACGGCTTGGGCGACGGCGTCACCGAAGAAGCTGCCTTCGTAGTATCCCCAGGAATTGAGGCCGCTCAAGACGGCCCGGCGTTGGGCGGGAGAGCCGGTCACCGCAAACGATGTCTGCAGCCCTGAGACGTTGAAGGTCTTGCCGACAGAGTGCAGGACGATCCAGTCACGGTTGTCGGCCACAGTGCCCCAGGGGCGGTGCCGCACGCCGGGGTAGGCGAGGTCGCTGTGCACCTCGTCACTGATGACAAGGACCCCCGCCTGTTCGGCTGCGGCTGCGACACCGGCCAGCTCTTCGGGAAGCCATACCCGTCCGACCGGGTTGTGTGGGCTGCACAAGACCAACGTCCTGGCGCCGGATGAACGGAATTCGTCCGCGAGCCTCTGCGGGTCCAGGGTGTAACGCAGATTCAGGTCATGCGTCAGGGGCACGGTTCTTACGGCGGCTCCCACCGCGCGGGTCACCTTCAGGATGCCGCTGTAGACCGGGGTACAGACCACGACGGGGCGGCTCAGGTCGGCGCACGTTTCCAGCGCCATGCGCAGAGCTGCCTTAACGCCGAAGGGCAGGAGCAGGATCTCGTCTTCCCCCACCTGCCAGTCGTGTCGGTCCGCGTACCATTCACGGATCCGGCCACGGAGCATCTCGGAGGCAAGGGTGTAGCGGATGTTGTCGCGGTCCGCCCGCGCGTGTACGGCTTCCAGGGCAGCAGGAGGGCTGGAGAAATCCATATCGGCGATGTCGAGGCCGATGAGCTGTCCCGGCACGGTCGTCCCTGGTGCGGAAGAGAAGTCGTGGTGCCTGACCGCGTCGGACGCACCGGGGATGTGACCGGCGGTGAAGTGTCCGGAAGCCGGCGGCCTGTCAGCCACGCTTGAATCCCAGGCTCCGGCGCAGGGTACGGAGAGCGTTTGAGGCCAGGTCGCGTGCGCGTTCGGCTCCCTCGTCCAGCAGGAGGTCGAGGGAGGGCGGGTCCTTTTCGAGTTCCTTGATCCGCTCGCTGATGGGGACGATCACTTCGGTGAGCCTGGTCAGCAGCAGTTCCTGGGCTTGCTCCGGAGTCATCTCGCGCTGGCGCAGAGCGTCAGCGATCCGGTCGCCTTCCTCGGTGCGACCGAGGGCTTCAAGGTAAACCTGAGGAACGCAGCGGCCGTCTTTTGCCCACATCTTCGTGTGGGCGACGATTGTGCCGAGTTCTGCCCTGCCGGAGCGGAGCGGAATGGTGTTGCCCCGGCTGCGGCTCATCTTCCGTCCGCCGTCCAAGCCGGGCAGGTCCAGGGTGGAGACCACGACGACCGGCCGAGGGAGAACGACATCCCATTGTTTCTGGAGGCGGTCAACCAGCGTACGGGCAAGGGCGACGTGGCCTGCGTTGCCCTCACCGACGGTCACGCGCGTGGCACCGATACCGATGATGTCCGCGGATTCCAGGACGGGCCAGCCGAGCAGGCCGAGGGACGCGGGGTTGTCTGGCCCCGTTGCGCGACGTAGGAAGCCGGCCTGGACGGAAAGCTCATCGACGCTGGCGAAGTTCTGGAGCAGAGTGTGGATCAGGGAGAGCTCCGGGACCTCCGACTGCCGGTAGAACACGCCCCGCAGAGGGTCGACACCCGAGGCTATGCACTCGGCGACCAGCGTGCGGCAGCGGTGCGGAATTTCGGCAGTGACCGTGCGGTCTGCGCGAGGCGCGAGCATGTGGAGGTCCGCGACGGTGAAATACGCCTCGTCGCACCCCTCCATCTCCTGGCCGAAGGGGAGCACCGCACCCCGATAGTGCCCGAAATGCAGAGGGCCGGTCGGCGGAGCACTGGTCAGCAGACGAGACATCGAGTCTTCCTGTGATGAAGGGGCACGCAACCGTGGCACCCCCCGACGGGGGTCGCCCGCCCGGGAGCACGCCGTGCGGGCTGGGGCCGCTGCCGGAGACGGTAGGGCCTCCGGCAGCGGGTGATCAGGCTGCCTCAGGTGGCGGGCTTGACCGTGATCTCGTGTCCCGCGCCCACACCGTAAGGCAGCACACCCTTACCTCGGACTTCGCCGAACTCGTGCAGATCGAAAGAGCTGCCCGGGTAGACCACCCACGTGCCGTCTTCCAGCTCCATCATCCGCTTCCAGTACACGGCGTTGAACGTCTCTCCGCCGACCTCGACGACGAGCTTGTCGCCATACTCGAAGCTCTGCTCGCGCATGGGGAACTTGGCGTTGCCGAAGTTGTCGACGTGCACGATGGTGCCTTCGGTGGGCAGCGTGCGCCGGATCTTGTCGGCCGGGAACGGCGTACCGATCTCCGACATCGGCTTGCCGGCCGCGAACTGTCCGACGGCGGGGCCGTGGACGAACTTCCCACCGAACGGCACGAAACCAGGGTCGTGGACCTCGTAGCACTCCGCGACGCCGAATTCGTCGACGAGCCACCCCGCCGCCCCGGTGTTCGTCCCCTCGAAGACGAATCCGTTCTCGGTTCGGCCGATGATGCGCTCGGTGCGCTCCTGGATGCTGTTCATGATGAACATGATGATGGTGTCGGGTGTGGATATCTCCGCCACCAGCCGCACCATGAATCCGGCATTGAGGACCGAGAAAGGCTGGACAGGCACCAGCGGCTCAATTCGGATGTCCGCATCCGGATTGTATGACTCAGCGGCGCGGAAGATAGAGGATCGCATTTCAACGAAAGCCACATCGGTACAGTCGGACACTACGACAATACGCTTGATGGTCACAGAAACACCTTAGGTAGGGGCCGGAAACGCATAGGGATGGACAGCTTCTGCCTCAGGACTTCTGGGTGAAATGCAATGCATCGAGGCCCAGTCCGAGCATGTCGAACAGGTCCTTGCCATCGAGCGGTGCTATCTCGGCGATCGGGACGTCACAGAGCACCAAGAAATTCTCGACAGCTTCCGTATTTTCGCTCTCCAGCCCGAGATAGGACTGATTCGCGCCGGGCCAGAAGTTGAACTGAAGCCGTACCCCGTTCACCTCGGCCGTTTCGATACGCCGCTCCTGGGCGGGACGGTCGACGTAATGCAAGGACCGCAGCAGTTCGGCACCGAGATCCGTTGACTCCACGCCGACGTGAACTTCCTCGTCGAACCGGAACGGCCGGTCCGGCAGCAGATTCGCCCGCTTGAACTGCACACGGCATGCGCCCTCGCTGCTCTGGATCCGGGCGCTGATCCCGCAGTACGAGCGGTCGGGATCATCGAAGGGCAGGATGCTCTGCACGCGATCCATGATCTCGACATCATGAGTGCCCAGATAGGCACGTACCCGCTCCTGGAACACAGGGTCGAAGAGCACTGTTTCGTAGCGCCCCTGATAGTGATGTCCCGCCGTGCCCCGCAGACCGGCCTGGCGCATCGCTGCGAAGATCGCCTTCTTGCGCTCGATGGGAGGAAGCTCCAGCAAAGGCGCCAGACGGCCGGTTACCGCATCCACCAGGACCGGCACACCGACAAGGCTGCTGGGTGTATCGACATCAGTCAACAGCACAGCGGGGATGGCAAGTTCACGGGTCAGAGCAGCTGAATGGGAGAGCGCGTTACCCACACGGACGACCAGTGCCGCCGCATCCCGCAAGCGGTCGAGTTCGCTGGACGTGGGCATACCGTCCAGGATGACGACCTGACCCGGACGCGCCGGACCTTCACCTGCGGGCGTGAGTACTCCGACGCCGTATCCCGGTGAGAGCAACTCGTCGACGGCGACGGCTCCGGTGGTTTCGGGCCGGGTCGCACGCAGCGGCTGGGCCACCGGCGGGGCAACGATGTCGCGGGACTGGAAGACGTACAGCTGCCCCTCGTGCAAACCCCACTCAATGTCTTGTGGGTTGCCGAATTCGGCTTCCAGGCTGTGCCCCAGTGTCGCCAGGCTCTCGCGCAACGTGCCCTCGGTCACGGCCCAGTCCCGGCGGCCGACGAGGGAGGCGGCTCCACCGGTGCGCGTGAGAGTGAAGCGATCCATGGCCCCGAGCCCCGCTACCACCTGGGTACCCAGCCCCTTGCTGGACTCCACCAGCATCGTGGCGTTCTCCACGATCGGATTCCTGCTGTACAGGACGCCCGAGACCTCGCAGGGCACCATACGCTGGATCAATACGTTCATCGGCGCGCGTTCCGTCGCGCCATGCATCGAGCGGTATGCCTCCGCGTCCACGGAGTCCGCGCTGTCCCTGCACGCTTGGATGGCAGTGAGGACCTCGTCCGCCGTGCGGCGGTTCAGGTACGACTCGTACACACCGGCGGCACTCGCGAGCGGCGAGTCTTCATCAGCCGAGGAACTGCGCACGACCACCGGGGATCCGGCGAAGACCGTTTCCATCAGCTCCCGCACGTCCTCGGCGAGCTCTTCGGCGCTGGCCTGGGAATATCCTTCGTCGCTGATTACGTAAGCGACAGGTACGGGGAATCCAGCGCTGCGCATTCTCCGTAGGCGATTCGCTTTGGCTCCGACGTCGATACGACATCGCTCCAGCGGTAAAAATAATTTCATACTGAGTTGACCCTTCAGTGCGAATCGGCGGTCAATGGACAATGATGGTTCGACCATTAAGACGTAGGCACGCCTCGAAAAGTTCCCCCACCTGAACGTGATGTAAATCACCAATAATTTCTCATCGAATTTGACGGTCGGTCGCGCCGTAACGCCCTCCGGGTGGGCGTTTAGATATATTTTTGCGAGTTAAATCGCTCTTACGGCAGGGTCTTTGAAGATGATTTGCGCTCTGCATGTAGCTCCGCGAGCTTTCAGGATCCGATGGCGTGAGTTACTGAGGTTGAACTCGTGGTGTCGTAGGGGCTGACGGTTCGTCGCCCGTGCGGTATCACCGGGGGTATGCGGTATCCACAAGGCGGGCGGGCTGACTGCCGAACGGCAGTAGTTCCGCGAGGAGTTACGGGTCGCAGCGGCTGAGAAATTCGCCCGGGGTGAGGCGAGTTCGGTGATCGCGAAGGACCTGCGGGTCAGTGAGGCTTTTCCAACCTCAGGTTGAGGCGAGTTGAAGGACGAGGACGGCCTTCACGATCTCGATGATGCGGTTGGTGCTGCAGCGGAGTTTTCGGAGCAGGCCCAGCCCTTGAGCACGGCCATGGCCTGCTCGACGAGGCAGCGGATCTTGGCGTGGTTGCTGTTGTGGCGTCGCTTCCATCGCTTGAGTCGGCGGCCCCGGAACGGTACGCGGACGTGACGGCCGGCGCCCTGGTAGGCCTTGTCCGCCCAGCACTTCAGCCCCGCATCGGCGAGCGCGTCGATGATCCCGTGAGTCCTCGCGGCGGTGAGATCGTGGGTAGATCCGGGCAGCGCCGGGGATGCCCACAGGAGTCGGCCGAACGGGTCGGTGAGGACCTGGACGTTCATGCCGTGACGCTTGTGCTTGCCCGAGCAGTACGGGGTGTCGGCGGCGATCCGGTCGATCGGCAGCAGGGTGCCGTCCAGCAGCACGAACGCCTTCGTCCGCGCCGACCTCATCGCCTCGGTGAGTGACGGGGCGAGGACGGCCAGGATGTCGGCGGCCTCACGTATGTAGCGGTACACCGTCGCGAGGCCGATGCGGAACCCGGCGGCGAGCTGGGCGGAGGTATCGCCGCACCGCAGATGGGCCAGGGCGAGCAGGGCTTGTCGGCGGCCGTGAGGCGTCGCCACCGGGTCCCGATCTCCAGCCGTCGGGAACGGAGGTGCCGGGCCAGGAAGCGCAGAGTGCGGCTGGACAGATCGATCGACGACGGGTAGACAAGCACGCGAAGCTCCTGGCGGACACGGGTGATCGTGGTCGAGAACCCGTCTACCAGGAGCTTCGTCGTGTTGTACAGCAGCCCAACTCCGCAGTGCCGGCATCAGGTTGAAAAGGGCTCACTGGTCCACATTCGTCTGCGTAGCCGCTGACGGCGCTCCTGGCGGTTCTCTTCATTGCCATCAACTGCACCCTCGCCTGAACCCACAGACCGCTGCATGCTGATACGCCGCTCACTTCAACTTGAGGTCGGCCAGCGCCTAGAGCTTGCTGAGCCTTCACCCTGTTCTGGTCGTCAGTGGTGACCCGTTGAAAGCAGCGCCTCTTTTAGAGGGCGGTTCGGAGGTTCATGTCCGTTTCCGGATATGGCGAAGCACGTCAGTTGGCGAGTGGGTGTGGCGGGGCAATAGCTTGGCTGGAGGGAGGGTGGGTGTGGGGCCTCGTGACATGGTCGGCAAAGGTACGCCACGATGATCACTATGACCGACGGAATTGCATGGCTTGCTGCTCCCCAGTCGATCGCCTTCGGTGGCTACAGTGTGGTGCTCGCTCGGGGGTTGGACGTCGAAGAGCTGGTGTCTCGGCTGACCGCGACAGTGTTCGGGCCGACGCGCACGGCGCGTGGTCTGGGCCGCCTCACCAGCAAGGACCTGATCGATGTCGTGGAGGACGGCCCCTGGGACCCCTACCCCGCGATAGGTCTACGTTATGGAGAGATCGGCGAATGGGTCTTCGCAGTCAAGTACGGTGGCTGGCAGGCGGAGTTCGGCTCGCAGCCACCTGTTTCTCGCGGCGGTGCACACGTCTTCCAGCTGGAATTTGAAGAGGAGAACGGTAAGCCGGTACCGCCTCAGTTCTCTTATCTTCACGACGATCGTCTCATGTGCGCCTTCAATCTCCACCTGGACCGTTCATGGGGATACGACGGCGTGAACGGTGATCGCGAGGTGGCGGTGCGCGTCGAGGAGATGCTGATTGCTGCCGGCCTACCAGACGCCACCGCGCCTCGCCGCGAAGTGCATCGCACCACATTGGAGATCATCGAACGATACTTCGGCCTTTCCCTGCCACGCAGACAAGTCCTGGAGGCCGAGCTTCCCGCTGTGGTCCTGGAGATCGCGTAGCCGACGAATCCCCCAATTGAAGCGACTGGTCACATCGAGGTAGGGACGTGGCAGGGTTGCTGGTCGCTTACTGCTTCCTGGTGAAGCTGCCGGCGTCGACTTCGGTGAGGACATCGAGTTTCACGAGGCGTTTCAGCTTGGCGCGGGTGCCTTCGATGTTCTTCGGCAGCAGTTCGTGACCGAGGGCTTCGCAGACGTCCTTCGCCCGTAGTGGCCCGGCCGCGTGGTTGAAGGCGGTGAGGATGCCGGGGTAGTACCTGGCGGCGAGCCCAGATGGTGCTCTTATCGGCTCAGGGCATGGACGTGACCAAGATCGCCGAGGTGACGTTCACCAGCCCTGACCGGGTCCGGGAAGTGATCCACAACTTCAACGCCGACGGCTTCACCTCGCTCTACCCCAAGTACAAGGGCGGCCGGCCGAAGACGTTCACCCTGCCCGAACGCCGCGAGATCAAGAAGATCGCCAAGTCCAGGCCGGTCGAGCACGGCCTGCCGTTCTCGACCTGGAGCCTGGTCAAACTGGCTGACTTCCTGGTTGCCGAGGGGGTGGTCGACGACATCAGCCACGAGGGCCTGCGCATCCTGCTCCGCGAGGAAGGCGTCACCTTTCAACGCCTGAAGACCTGGAAGACCTCCCGCGACCCCGACTACACGGTCAAGAAGGCCCGCGTCGAGCACCTCTACGCCATCGCCGACGGCGAAGTCATACCCGAGGCGGACGAGCCAGAAGTCGTCTTCTGCATGGACGAGTTCGGCCCCCTCAATCTCCAGCCCCACCCCGGCCGCCAGTGGACCGGACGCGGCGGCAAGCACAAGGACCCCGACCGCGAACCACGCCCACGCCGCCGCGCGACTTACAACCGCCCGCACGGCGTCCGCCACCTCTTCGCCGCCTACGACCTGGGCAAAGACCAGCTCTACGGCCACATCAAGAAGACCAAGAACCGCTCCAAGTTCCTGGAGTTCTGCCGCTACCTGCGCTCCCTCCACCCCGTCGGCAAACGCATCGCGATCATCTGCGACAACTACTCCCCGCACCTGACCACCAAACGCTGCCGCCGCGTCGCCGACTGGGCCCAGGCCAGCAACGTCGAGATCGCCTACACCCCGACCAACAGTTCCTGGCTCAACCGCATCGAGGCCCAGTTCACCGCCCTGCGCTACTTCGCTCTCGACGGCACCGACCACCCCACCCACAAGGCCCAGGGCAGCATGATCCGCCGCTACATCATGTGGCGGAACAAGCACACAGCCGACAAGCACCTCAAAGCCCTCGTGAGGAGGGCCAACGCAGCCTGACCTGCAGCGGCAGCAGCAGGCGGCATCACCACAGGTGAAGGAAGCTCCGGACGTCGTCATAGCCGTCGAGGGCCCGACCGTCCACATCCGATGGGTCCGCCTCTGCCCGCACCGCCAGCGACTCCGCCAGAGCACGGGCCTCATCGCTCAGATGCCCAAAGCGTCGAGCCGCATGGCCCAGGCACAGGCCCGCCAGCCCGAGCAGCGGGCTACCCGACACAGCCCGCGTCCCGACCTGCACGCACCAGTGCTCGACGAACCCCGCGTCATCGTCGTTCAACGCGGTGCCGACCAGAACTCCCGCCGCCTCGCCCTCTACTGAGCGGCCACGCAGAGCCCGCTCCAACGTCTCGACCACCACCCCGTGAGGCAGCGCGGGAGGGTTCTCGAAGCGCAGATGAGAATGCACCCCGCGAGACTACGCGGGCTACCTGTCACGGACCCGTCCGGCAAGCCGGGGCGAACGTTGCTTGATGCGGCACTAGATAGAAGGAGTCACCAAGATCCCCGACAGCGTCACGCACTGAGCGGAGGCCGGGGCAGGCGGCCCCGGCCTCCGCTCTGTCGCGCGGCTGTTCGCCGCCGCTCGCCGACGAGCGCTTCGCCCGGTCAACTCCCGCCAGCAGATCTCACAAGTGAGTGAATCTTGCGCATTAATGCGTGACTCCTTCGAACATTCCGACTGGCTTTTGTTATCGTGGTGGTTAGTTTGGTTTCCTGGGAGGGTGAGTGAGGCAGAGTCAGACGCCACCGGCCGAGACCGCGATGACCGCGACCGAGGCCCGTACGGAGCTCTTCGCCCTGGTGAAGCGCGCGGAGGAGGACGGGGTCTCGACGCTGATCCACAAGCGGGATGATCACGCCCTGCTGGTACCACTGGCCCGGTTTCCGGCAGCCCGACAGCCCGGCGCGTTCCCATCCCACGTCCTGAGCGCGGCACAGAAGGACTTCGGTGATCTCATCACGCGAGCAGCCAAGGGCCAGCCGCAGGTGCTCCGGCGCAACACCACGCCCGTCGCGGTACTGCTCCCTGTCACCGACGTGGGTGCCCTCTCGTCCGACACGGCCGCGCACCCGGGCGCGGCGACCGCAGGAGGTGCGGTGAACAGCCAAGCCAACCAGGACCGCGGCACTACGCCACGCAGGCTCGCCACGCTCGGCGACGCCATGGGGTCCGCCCTCACCTCCGGCCCCACCGGAGGCCCCACGTTCGGACTGCCCGGCCTGGACGCCGCCACCGGCGGTCTGCAGCGGGGCAAGCTGACACTCGTGGCAGCTCGGCCGAGTGTCGGCGGGAGCCTGCTGGGTCTGGCGGCCGCGCGGAAGACGGCGCTCGTCGACCACGCCCTGGTCCTGTACGCGGCCTCGGGGCCGAACCGGGACGACATCTTCCGCCGGATCATCTCCGCCGAGGCCGGCGGTGAATACGCCCGTCTGAAGCAGGGCCGCCTCACCGAACACGAACAGCAGGTCGCCCATCAACTAATCCAGGCCGGCGACCTCCTGATGATCGATGACGGCAGTGACCTGACCGCCGACGACATCAGGGAGACCGCCCCGCACATGGAGGACCTGGCCCTCGTGGTCGTAGACCGCCTGCAAGCCGCCCACAACGCCCGCCTGCCGCTGTCGGGGGACCGTCTCCCAGACGCCTCCCAGGTACTGGCCACCCTCGCGCGCACGCTGCACGTGCCGGTGCTCGCCATCGTGGACAGCGACGATCCCGCACTCCTGGATCTCCTGGACGCCGACGTCACGCTGACGCTCGCGCCGACCGAGGACCCCGCCCGGGTCCAAGTGACGGTCGCGGAGCGCGACTTCGGCACGATCGGCTCGGCGTACCTGCAGCCCGATCTGGTCCACGCCCGCTTCCTCGACGCCGGCGCCGCGCTCCTGGGCCGTGCCGACAGCTCGGCGGGCCCGGGACTCTCCGCGGCCGTCGGCGGAACTAAGGCACTGGAACTGGCCGAAGCCGCCCTCCCCTACACGTCCGGCGGACAGCGGGGGATCCCCGCCGCCCTCACCCACGAGCTCGCGGCATGGCGGACCGCAGTCACAAGCGGCGACCAGGAGGCCCTGAAGGACATCCTGCCATCGCTGCTCCAGGCCGCCGCATCGGTAGCGGAGATGCCAGACACCCATGAGGGACACCGCCTCGCCGCCGCGCTGCAGCCCTACGGCACGCCCGTGTCCGCCGACACCGCCGCAAGCGCCGGGCAGGCCGCTGCTGCCAGTGCCCCTGTCCACGTACCGGCGGACAGCGGACAGGCCCCCGACGACGTAGCGGAGGACGAGGAAGACGGCGCGGACTGGCTGAAGCCGGGCGACGAGGAGGACGAGCCCGAGGGGCACGTCTTCCCCGCTCTGAAGATCCTCAAGGACGCGGTCGGCCGCTCGAAGATGCACCCGATCCCCGTCATCCGCAAGGAGGAGCGCGACAGCGGCCCGTGGCCGCTGATCAGCGAGCACATGGACGGCGAGCCCCGCTGGGTCCACCCGGACATCACCCTCACCCGTGTTCCCCACATCCGGGCGAACGGCAAGCGCGTGAGGCGCGACCAGATCGACGTGCCCGACTCGTTCGGCGAGGGCGTGCTGTGCCTGATCGACCGCAACGGCAGCTTCCCCTCCGCCTGTTCAGGCGTCCCCCTCGCCCCGAACAAGCTCCTGCACACCGGCCCGCTCGACGCCTATGACAAGACGAAGGCCGGCATCTATCTCATCGACATCCCGGAGTGGGCCCGCACCGACATGCCGCACCCCCTGGGGCGGATCATCGACCGTCCCGACGAGGACGGCCGGGTGTGGGTCACCACCTCCCACATCAAGCAGCTGGAGAAACTCGTCCGGGACAACCACCTCGGCGCCATGCCGACCATCTACGACTCCTGGACCGGGAAGTACAACGAGTCCCTCTTCAAGCCCTTCTACGAGGCCACCCGCAAGGCACGCACCGAGCTCGTCCAGGTCGGCGGCGACCCCTACAAGGCGTACAAGACCCGCCTATCGATCGCCCTGCGTCTGCTGTGGCCCAAGCGCCCCTCCCAGCGATCCCCGTTCTGGCGGCCGGACTGGCGCATGAGCATGGTCGCGGAGGCGTCCGTCCGTCACTGGAGCGTGGCCTTCAGGGCCGTCGAGGAAGGCCACCAGCTCCTGGCATTGCGCAACGTCGACGCGGCCGTCTTCTGGGCGCCGGACGGCACCGCGCCCGCCACGTACCGGATCGGAACCGGCTTCGGCGAAGTGAAGGCCAAGTTCGTCCAGCCAGGCGAGATGATTCCCGAAGGTGACGACTGATGGCCGGCCCCACCGGACACGGAGGATCCCTGGGCGCCGCCCTCAATGACCTCCTGCGCGCCCAGGTCACCCCCCGCCACCGGCTGTCGTCCTACAACGCCAAACACTGGCACGCCCAGCTCAGCCAGCTCACCGCGACCCACCGCGGGCAGGAGGCCCTCGCTGACGCCGGCCTCCACGTGACGACCAAGACTCTGGTCAACTGGCTGTCCGACGCGGAGTACAACGTCCGCCGCAGCTACCTGGACATCATCCACACCGCGTACGAGAACGTCGCCATCGTCCCCGCCGACCCGATCCCCGACCACATCAAGGACGGCCAGTTCGAGATCAGCGGCGTCGTCAAAACCGGGGACGACGAGCGCACACGCGGCACCGTGGACGCCGCGCCTCTACGGATCGACGGCAGCCGGGGCAACTGGGACGCGATCGAGGAACTCTGGCTCGCCGGCGAACTCACTGACGACGAGTTCGAGGACCACTTCATCGACGACGTCATTGTGGAGGACATCGGCGAAGGCACCGACGGCTGGGAGTTCCCCGGCGCCTCGTACTCCGTCGAAGTCCGGTAGCAGCGCGCACGAAGCAGGTGGAAGGACAGCGGCCGCTCGATAGATCGTCACCAGTCGGCCGGGAACGTCACGGAGAGAAAGTGCACAGGGCTCAGCTGAAGATCCGGGACGGTACGGCCTTCTGCGCCAGGCTCCCCGGCGGCAGGACCTGGAGCAGGACGGCATCCGGCTCGTGTACGACGGCACGGCCCTGCACCTGTCCACCGTCGACCACCCGGACACCGCGATCGCCCGGGCAGCCACCTGCGGATTCACGACCGGGCCGTGGGAGGTGACCGCGTACCGCGCCAGCATCACCAGCGTGGAGGTATGGCTGCGCATCAACCCCGGGTACGGCGACCACCTCATCGACGTCTCCCCGTTCTGGCCGACCAGGCCCGCCATGATCGCGTTCACCGCGGGCGGCGGGCACACGGCGGCGTTCCCGGTGATCGCCTGCCCGACGGCGCCAGCCGACCGGCGCCCGTAACGTGGCAGCCGTCGGGGAAGGGAACGCGGTGGCGAACGAAGAGGTGCAGCGCCGGGAGATGCTCGCTCGGCAGCGCGTGCAGTGGGAGACCGAGACGGCGCTGAAGGCTGTGATGTCGGACCCCGAGGTTCGGCGCCTCAGGCAAGAGATCGACGCGTTGGAAGCCTCCACGGCGCAGGGGCTCAGCCCTCTGATCCGGCGCTTCCAGGAACGGTACGACCGAGCGGTCCGGGGCGCCGACCTCGACCTGCTGAGCCGCTCGTGTCCGGGCAAGCACGGCAGGTGGGGGGAGGGTCTGCGTCCTGGACATCGGACACGAAGCGGAGTACCCGCACTTGGGGACCAACTCCGAAGGACAGCCTGTCGCCTGGGTGGGGACCGCTCCGGACGATGACTGAACTTCCCGGTTCGGCCAACACTGCGTACGACGCCCCAGCGGGCGGTGGGCGGTGAGCTTCATGCGCACCGGGGATCAGCCCAGCGAGTCCTCGGACGTGAGCGGCGTGCGGTACGTCGGCGATGGCCACAACGTCGGGGGCGGGCCGAACTGAGAAGCCGTCCCCTTACCGAACTTGATCGCTGACTTTCCGCTGGTCAGGCATGGTCTCCGGGATTCTGCGGAAGGCTCGGTGCGTCATGGTCGTC
>NZ_JBEXET010000086.1:0-14066 GCF_040606415.1 Streptomyces sp. NPDC005423
GACGTCTTGTCGATCGTGGTGTTGTTCGAGCCCGCGAGGTCGGCGGAGCCGCCCCACAGCTCGCTGGTGACATCGGACGCCTTGGGGCGGAACGGTGGAATTCTTATGCGCCGTCAGCATCCGTGGCAGCGCGCGGATCCGGAATGAAATGAGTGACCCGCCCCCTTCCCGGCCCCTCGCTTCCGGCGCTTTCCGGCACCCTTTTACGGACACCCGCACGATCCGCAGGAATTACGTTCGAATGCCCGGAGAAGGGGTACGGAACCGCTCGTTCGTGTGAAGAAAAGGTAAGAGAACGCGCGTCGTGATCCTGTGACAGAAGTGTGACCGTGGAGGGACGTGCGCACCGGCCCGGCGTTCGGACTTCCGTGCCCGCCGGACAGCGCCTAGCGTGGCCGTATGGCACCGATTCCCACTCCTCCCGAGGAGCCACAGGACAGCCCGGACGGCTACGTCGGCCTCGACGCGGGACAGGCCGAACGGCGCGCCCGGGAGCGCGGATGGCCGACGGTACGGTCGCTGCCCCCGGGGACGGTCATCACGATGGAGTACCGCGTGGGACGCCTCAACTTCGAGGTCCGGGACGGCACGGTGACCCGCGCCTGGAAGGGCTGACGGCGGCGCGCACGGCGAAGGCCCCGGTTCTCGTGCGGAACCGGGGCCTTCGTCCTGCGCGGGTGGGGTGTGCGTACCGGTCCCGAGAGGTGGCGGTCAGCCGCCCGTCAGGGGGCGGGCACCGGTGGGGGTGCCGGCGCGCGCCACGCGGTCCGGGTGCGGCGGGCGGCGGCTGCCCGCCGGGGTGACCGGGGTGCGCTCCGAGCGGGCCGTGTGCGGCCCCGGGGCGAGGTGGGCGGGCGGCCGGGCGGAGCGGCCCGCGGGGACCGTCTCGCGGGTCGCGGGGGCCTCCTCCCCGGCGGCGCCGCGCGGCTTGAGGAGCACGGGCGCGGGGACCGGCGACGCGGGCACCGGAGCGGGCGCGGTACGGCCGCGGCGGGCGCGCCGGCGGTCGCGCAGAGCGAAGAGGCCTGTCTCGGCACGGGCGATCAGTGGCTCGCACCACGGCAGCGCCAGCAGGACCAGCAGGCCGGCGGCCCAGCCCAGCAGTACATCGCTCAGCCAGTGCGTTCCGAGGTACACGGTGGCCATGCCGACCCCGAGCGAGGTGACCGCGGAGACGGCCGACAGCCAGCGGCGGGCCCCCGGGGTGGAGGCCAGATAGGCCAGGATTCCCCAGGTCACGACCGCGTTCGCGGTGTGGCCGCTGGGAAATATGTCGCCGCCGAGACCCATCTCGTTCGAGCCGATGACCGTCGCGTAGTGCGGGCCGAGGCGACCCATGCCAAGCTTGGCTGCGCCGACCGTGAGGTTCAGCAGCAGCAGCGAGGCGCCCAGCGTCAGCAGCGGGCGCAGGGTGTGCTGGCGCCAGGAGCGCCAGCCCAGCCAGGCGGCGACCATCACCGCGGTGGGGCCGCGCTGGCCGAGCACCACGTAGTAGTCCACGAACCAGTGGATCCCGGCCCACTGCTGGTACGGCCGGAAGAACATGACCTGCCAGTCGAGCCGGACCAGCCACGAGGTCGTCACGACGGCCCACACGATCGCCAGGTAGAAGGCCAGGGTCGCGGAGAGCAGCACGACCCGGTGCCGGCTCATCTTCGGCACGTCGATGTGGGCCGGCCGTTCCGGCTCACGGTCCAGCCTCGTGAACACCCGGTCCAGACGGGTGAGGTTTCGTTCGGTACGCACCCAATCGACGTTACAGCGAGTGAGTGTGGATCCCCGTCGGAACAGCCTCTTTGTGATGACGATGTGATGTGGGAAAGCTCTCAGGCCGGGGTTTATCGCCGAGGATTCCGCAATCAGCGGCGGCCGCTTCCTTCAATTCCTTTGATCAAGCCGGGTCTCAGTTTTGTGGCACTTATGAATTAGTTCACCGAATCCTTGGACGGAATTGGCCGGCTGCTCATCAGGGGCCGGGGAACCGATCATGGGGGACCGGAGCCGGTCAGCCAGAACGCCCCGTACACCGCCGACGCCACCGCCACCCCGCCCACCACCAGTGCTGACCTGGAGGTACGGGCCCGGGCCAGGGCCGTGGCGAGCGGGAACAACAGGGGGAAGGCGGGCATCAGCAGGCGCGGTTTCGAGCCGAAGTAGCTCGACGCGCACAGGGCGAGCACGGTGACGACCCCCGTGTAGACGAGGAGCGGCAGCGGCTGGCCCCGGCGGACGCCCGCGACGTACAGCCGGAGCACCAGGGCGACCCCGACGATCAGCCCGGCCCCGGCGAGCGCCGAGGGGAACGACGTGAACATGGCGCCGACGAAGCGGGCGAAGGCGTAGCCGCCGTCGAAGCCGTTGCGCCAGCCGGCCTGGACGTCGAGATAGCCGAGGACGCCCCCGCCGGTGCGGCGGCCGACCCAGAGCACGTACCCGGCGGCGCCGAGGGGCGCGAGCGCCATGCCGAGGGCGTGCCGCCAGGAGAACGAGCCCCGGACGGCGGCGCTGATCCCGGCCGTCCACACCGCCGCGACCACGGCGAGCCCCACCGGGCGGGTCAGACCCGCCAGCAGGGCCAGGGCGCCCGCGGCCGGCAGCCGGCCGGCCAGCACCGCGTACAGGGACCAGGCGGCGAGCGCCGTGAACAGCGACTCGCTGTACGCCATCGACTGCACGATCCCGACGGGGAGCACGGCCCACAGCAGCACGGCGCAGACCCCGGCCCGGCGGCCGTACAACCGGTCCGCGACGGCGAAGACCCCGCACGCGGCGGCGAGCGAGGCGAGCAGGCTCACCGTGAAACCCGCGTCGGCGTACGACAGCGGGCTCACGGCGTGCAGCAGCCTCTCCAGCCAGGGCAGCAGCGGGAAGAAGGCGAGAGCGGAGTGGACGTCACCGTTCGGCAGACGCACCTGGTAGCCGTAGCCGGGCCCGGCGACCCTGGCGTACCAGAGGGCGTCCCAGCGGGCGGTGAGCAGCGTGTACGCGTCCTTGCCACTCGCCGTGCTCCACAGGGCCAGGGTGAGCAGGCCCAGGGCGCGCACGGCCGCGTAGCCCAGCAGGGCCGGGGCCGCCCGGCGGAGGAGGGCGGCGCCGGGCGGTGCCGGGCGCGTCTCAAGATCGGTCACGGGCCCGATTATCGACGGCCGCCGGAACCGGGGCGGGCGGCGGGCCTGGGCGACGGCCGGGGGCGTGGCGTACGCCACACGTGTTCCAGGGGTGGGTGAGAGGTCCACCACGTGACGGTGGCGTGAACTCGCGTACGCTGACGCCCCACTCGCCTTCGTTGCGCGGGCCGGAGACACCGCTCTTCTCCGGCCGCAGTCACGGGAGTCCCCACCCCGTGAGCCCGCCGAACCCGAGGGAACATCTGGGAGGTACGCACATGTCCGGGACGATCACGGCTGCCGAGGCGCCGCGCTCTCGGGCGGCCGGCGCCGGTGCCAACCGCTGGGTCGTCCTCGTCGTCCTCTGCGTCAGCCTGCTGCTGGTCGCCCTCGACGCCACCGTGCTCCACGTCGCGGTGCCCGCCGTCACCGAGGACCTCAGGCCCGGCGCGATAGAGCTGCTCTGGATCGTCGACGTCTACCCCCTCGTCTGCGCCTCGCTGCTGATCCTCTTCGGCACGCTGGGCGACCGCGTCGGCCGCCGACGGATCCTGCTGCTCGGCTACGGCCTCTTCGGCGTCGCCTCCGGTGCCGCCGCCCTCGCGCACGACGCGCGGACGCTGATCCTGGCGCGGGCGCTGCTCGGCGTCGGCGGCGCGATGATCATGCCCGCCACGCTCTCGATCCTCCGGCAGGTCTTCCCCGACCGGCGCGAGCGGGCGGTGGCGATCGGGGTGTGGAGCGCGGTGGCCGCGGTCGGCGCGGCGGTCGGGCCGCTGCTCGGCGGCTTCCTCCTCGAACACTTCTGGTGGGGCTCGGTCTTCCTCGTCAACATCCCGCTGATGCTGATCAGCCTGCCGGTCGGACGGCTGCTGCTGCCCGAGTCGCGGGGCGACCGCGACGGCCCGTGGGACGTCGCCGGCGCGCTGCTGGCCGCGGGCGGGCTCTTCGGCGCGGTGCTGGGCGTGAAGCGGCTCGGCGGCGGCGAACCGGTGGACAGCGCCTGGACCGTCGCCCCGCTGATCGTCGGCGCGGTGCTGCTGGTCCTCTTCGTACGGAGGCAGCGCCGCCGCACGCACCCCCTGGTGGACCTCACGATGTTCCGCCGGCCGGCGTTCAGCACCTCCGTCGGATGCATCGTGCTGGCGATGCTCGCTCTGGTGGGCCTTGAGCTGATCGCGGCCCAGTACCTGCAACTGGTGCTCGGGCTCTCCCCCCTGCAGACCGGTCTGCGACTGCTGCCGCTGACGTTCGCGGCGATGGCGGCGGGGCTCTTCGGGGCGCGGCTGCTGCGGCGGTTCGGGCCGCGCCGGATGGTGTGCGCGGGCTTCCTGCTGACCGCCGCCGCCGTGGTGACGCTGACGGCGATGGGCGCGGAGGACAACGCCGGGCTGCTGCTCTGCGGGTTCCTGCTGCTCGGGTTCGGCCTGGAGATGACGCTCTTCGGGGCGTACGAGTCGATGCTGAGCGAGGCGCCGCTCGCCCAGGCGGGCGGCGCGGCGGCGATCGGGGAGACGTCGTACCAGCTCGGCGCGGGCATCGGCATCGCGCTGCTGGGCAGCGTGATGAACGCGGCGTACGCGCCCGGGCTGAGGACGGTGCCGGGGGTGCCCGCGTCGGCGTCGGTCCGGGCGGGGCATTCGCTCGGCGAGGCCTACGACCTGGCCGCGCGGCTGGGCGGGGCGCGCGGGCTCGCCCTGCGGGAGGCGGCCCGGGACGCGTTCGTGCACGGGCTGCATGTCACGTTGCTGGTGAGCGGGGGGCTGTTGCTGCTGGGGGCGGCGATGGCGCTGCGGCTGCCGCGGGTCATGCAGTGCGAGGCGCCCGCGGCGGCCGGGGTCCCCGCTCCGCGTGAGGTCGCCGAGGACCGCGTCCCGGCCTGAACGGTTCGGCTGCGCGCGCACCCGGCGCGGCGACGCTGGACGCGGCGGGTCCGGCGTCGTAGCGTCGAGGCCGTTGCTGTAACTAGCGGTGGTAGTTTTCTCGTCCTCCGGAGGGTCCGCGCATGTCCTCGTCCTCGAAGTCGCCCCCGTTCGACCCCGCCGACCCGCTGGGCATCGACGATCTGCTGGAGCCCGAGGATCTGGCGATCCGCGGCACCGTGCGGTCCTGGGCGGCGGAGCGGGTGCTGCCGTACGTCGCCG
Source organism: Streptomyces sp. NPDC005423 (assembly GCF_040606415.1). Lineage (NCBI taxonomy): Bacteria > Bacillati > Actinomycetota > Actinomycetes > Kitasatosporales > Streptomycetaceae > Streptomyces > Streptomyces sp. NPDC005423. The sequence goes on from NZ_JBEXET010000086.1 coordinate 5,252, forward strand.
AGTGGTACGAGAAGGGCGAGCTGCCGCAGATCCGCGAGCTGGCCCGGGAGCTCGGCGCGATCGGCGCGCTGGGCATGTCGCTCACCGGGTACGGGTGCGCCGGTGCCTCCGCCGTGCAGTACGGGCTCGCCTGTCTGGAGCTGGAGGCCGCCGACTCCGGGATCCGGTCGCTCGTCTCCGTGCAGGGCTCCCTCGCGATGTACGCCCTCCACCGGTTCGGCAGCGAGGAGCAGAAGCGGGAGTGGCTGCCGCGGATGGCCTCCGGCGAGGTCATCGGCTGCTTCGGGCTCACCGAACCCGACCACGGCTCCGACCCCGGCTCGATGCGCACCCACGCCAAGCGGGACGGCACCGACTGGGTGCTCAACGGGCGGAAGATGTGGATCACCAACGGTTCCGTGGCGGGTGTCGCCGTGGTCTGGGCGCAGACCGAGGACGGCATCCGGGGCTTCGCCGTGCCCACCGACGTCTCCGGGTTCTCCGCCCCGGAGATCAAGCACAAGTGGTCGCTGCGCGCCTCCGTCACCAGCGAGCTGGTCCTCGACGACGTACGGCTGCCGGCCGACGCCGCGCTGCCCGGGGTGACCGGGCTGAAGGGACCGCTGAGCTGTCTGTCGCACGCCCGCTACGGGATCGTGTGGGGGGCGATGGGCGCGGCGCGTTCGTCGTTCGAGGCCGCCGTCGAGTACGCGAAGACGCGGGAGCAGTTCGGGCGGCCCATCGGGGGGTTCCAGCTCACCCAGGCCAAACTCGCCGACATGGCGGTCGAACTGCACAAGGGGATACTGCTCGCCCATCATCTGGGGCGGCGCATGGACGCCGGCCGCCTGCGTCCCGAGCAGGTCAGCTTCGGCAAACTCAACAACGTACGGGAGGCGATCGAGATCTGCCGTACGGCACGGACCGTCCTCGGTGCCAACGGGATCTCGCTGGAGTACCCCGTGATGCGGCACGCGACCAACCTCGAATCGGTGCTCACCTACGAGGGCACCGTCGAGATGCACCAGCTCGTGCTGGGCAAGGCGCTCACTGGACTCGACGCCTTCCGGTAGGCCCGGAAGACCACTGATCGTCCGACCCCGTGGCCAGGCAGGGCCGGTGAGCGGCCCTGCCTCAGCTCTGGTTGAAGAAGCCGTCCTCGCGGCGCGCGGCGATCTCGCCGCTGACGATCTCCGTGTTGGCGGGGGTGAGCAGGAAGACGCGGTTGGCGACCCGCTCGATCGTGCCGCGCAGGCCGAAGGTGAGACCGGCGGCGAAGTCGACCACGCGCTTGGCGTCGGTCGCCTCCATGGCCGTCAGGTTCACGATCACCGGAACCCCGTCCCGGAAGAGCTCGCCGATGGCGCGGGCGTCCCGGAAACTGTCGGGGGTGACCGTGCCGATCCGCCGGCCGGTGTCCTCGACGACGTCCGCGGCCACCTTCACCCGCGGGTCCGTGACCCAGGCCTCCCCGGGCTCGGTCCCTTCTGAGTAGTCGTCGTCGTAGTAACGCTCGTCGTCGTTGTCGTCGACGAGGCCAAGCCAGGCACTTGCCTTGCGTACCGATCCCATGGACGCCTCCTCTCACAGCGGTCTTTCTTGCTTTCCGCATCCCTATGGTCATCCATGATGCGGACGGCGCGCCAAGTGGTTAGACGCCGCGCGGGGGGTTTGTGACGGTACTGGTGCACAGCCAGTACGTCGAGAGTCCGTGTGTCCCAAGGGCCGTCACCCAAACCGCTGCTGACTGAGAGTGAAATATGATTCTTCACTGCGTCCGGGTGACCAGTGGTACGTACGGGTGACCGGGGTGGTCAATACGACACGCCGGGTCAACGCCCTTCCCGACGCCTGATCAGATGTCGTCGGCGTCACGGGGGAACGTTGTGTTCGGAATCGTCCGGCCTTGCGGCCACCGGCTCGGTGCGAGCCTCAAGAACCAGTGGACCGCCCACTTGTGCGGGCTCTGTCTCGCCCTGCGCAAGGACCACGGCCAGTTCGCGCGCATCGTGACGAACTACGACGGACTGCTCATCTCGGTCCTGACGGAGGCGCAGGCCGGACAGGCGGACGGAGGCCGGCGTACGGCCGGCCCGTGTCCGTTGCGCGGCATGCGTACCGCCTCCGTCGCCCAGGGCGAGGGGGCGCGGCTCGCGGCGGCGGTCTCCCTGGTGCTCGCCTCGGCGAAGGTGCGCGACCATGTCGCCGACGGGGACGGGCTGCTCGCGCGCGGGCCGGTCGCGCTCGCGGCGCGCCGGGTCGCCGGCCGCTGGGGGCGGGCCGGGGAGCGGACCGGCTCGGACGTCGGGTTCGACACCGCCGTCCTCGTGGACGCCGTGGACCGGCAGTTCGGCATCGAAGCTCTGGCGGGACCCGGCACCCCGCTCCTGACCGTCACCGAACCCACCGAGACCGCCACCGCCGCCGCCTTCGCGCACACCGCGGTGCTGGCCGGACGGCCGGCCAACGCCGGGCCGCTCGCCGAGGCCGGACGTCTCTTCGGGCGCCTCGCGCACCTCCTGGACGCCGTGGAGGACCAGGACGCCGACGCCGCGTCCGGTGCCTGGAACCCGCTCACGGAGACCGGGACCTCACGCCCGGAAGCCCGGCGGCTGGCCGACGACGCGCTGCACGGGATCCGACTCGCCCTGCGCGAGGCCGAGTTCACCGATGGCAGGCTCGCCCACCTGCTGCTCGCCCACGAGTTGGGCCGCTCGGTGGACCGGGCGTTCGGCACGGGGTCCTGTGGGCACGGGCCCGACGGCTCGTTCGGGCCGCCGCCGCAGGGCGAGCCGCACCGCTTCGGCGCCGGCGCCCCGTCCGGCGGGAACCCCTTCGGCGGGGAGCCGCCGCGGCCCTCCGGGCGCGGCTTCTGGGCCGGCTGCGCCGCCGCCGTCGGGCTCTGCTGCACCTGCAAGGTGTGCTGCGCCGACGAGTTCGAGGGTCCGTGGTCGCGGAAGAGGCGTGGGGGGTGCTGCTCCGGCTGCGACGGCTCGTGCTGTGACGCCTGCCAGTGCTGCGAGTGCTTCGAGTGCTGCGAGTGTCTGTCCTGCTGCGACTGCGGGCTGTGACGGGAGCGGACCGGGCGCGCCGCGCGGGCCGAGACGCGCCGCGTGGGCGGGGCGCGGGCGCGGGCGGGGCCGAGGACACAGGCGGGGGCGAGGGCGCGGGCAGCGGTCGGGACCGGAGCAGGGGTACGGGCAGGGGCAGGGGCAGGGGCGGCTGAACGGTGGACGGTCCGGGGACGTAGCTCCTGTGGAGGACGCGAGGTTCGTCCGGCCGTTCATCATCACCGGACGCTCGAAAGGATCCAGGGACCATGTCCGGGCGCTCTGACAAGACCGTGCCGCTGGCCGTCAAGATCGTGGTCAGCGGCGGTCTCGGGGTGGGCAAGACCACCCTCATCTCCACCGTCTCCGAGATCGAACCGCTCGACACCGAGGCGCCGATGACCCAGATGTCGGTGGGCGTCGACTCGCTCGACGGCGTCGAGTCCAAGACCGCCACGACCGTCGCGCTCGACTTCGGGCGGATCACGCTCGACCCGACGCTCGCGCTGTACCTGTTCGGCACGCCCGGTCAGGACCGGTTCTCGTTCCTCTGGGACGACCTGGTGGAGGGCGCCCTCGGCACGGTGGTCCTCGCGGACACCCGGCGGATCGAGGAGTGCTTTCCGGCCGTCGACTACTTCGAGGCGCGCGGCGCGCCGTTCGTCCTCGCCGTGAACCGCTTCGACGGCGCCGAGCGGATCGGGGTGGCTGCCGTACGGGAGGCCCTGGGCCTGGGTGCGGAGGTGCCGGTGGTGGAGTGCGACGCGCGGGACCGGGGCTCCGTGCGGGAGGTGCTGGGCGTGTTGATGGACCGGGTGATCGGGGCGCGGGTCTCCCCGGAACAGCGGGGGAGCGGCAGCGAACGGAACGTGAGGGGAGGGGTGCGCGTGTGAAGGCGGGGCGGTGACGCGGGGGAGAACGCGCGCGGCGCCCGACCGGTCAGGGGATCAGGGCGCGCAGTGGGTCAGCTCAACAGGAGGAGGACCACACTCGACCGAGGTCGATGTGGGAGCGCTTGACCAGCCACTGCTGTGGATGCATGGGCCAAGTGGAACAGGCATCCGATTCCGCGTCAACCGAGATGAGACGTACGGCTCACACTGTGGACAGCCTTGACAGGGAGGGGAAACGGCGCCGTACTCTCGGTGGACGGCCCTGCTGAGGGGCTCGGCCGTACCGCGCCGCGGCGCGCCCCGTGTGAAGGCACCACCCGTGTTCGACCTTCTCCCACTCTCGGCCTCGGCCGAGCGGGGGACCCCACCACGGAGCCTCCACATGCCTTCCGCCGCCCTCGCCAGAGCCGCCGCCCTCGCCGTACCCGACGTACCTCCCGTGCCGGAGCGCACCCGATCCGTGCCGGAGCGCCTCCGATGAGCGCGTCCAGGCCGTCCCTCGTGATCGTCGGGGCCGGGCCGCGGGGGACCGGTCTCATCGAGCGCATCGCCGCCAACGCACCTGAGCTGTACGCCGGTTCGGGCCTCGACATCCATCTCGTCGACCCGCATCAGCCGGGCGCCGGCCGCATCTGGCGGGCCGCGCAGTCGCCGCTGCTGTGGATGAACTCGCACGCCGAGGACGTCACCATGTTCACCGACGAGACGGTGGACATGGCCGGTCCGGTCCGGGAGGGGCCCACCCTGCACGAGTGGGCCGGCGTGGCCGGCACCACCTTCGCGGACCGGCAGCTCCAGGGCTCGTATCTGCGCTGGGTGCACCAGGAGGCGGTGGCGGCGCTGCCGGAGACCGTCACCGTCCACCACCACCCCTGCCGGGCGCTGCGGGTGAGCGGCCCCCGCGAGGGCCTTCAGCAGGTCTGGCTCGAAGGCCGTCCGGACCCCCTCCCGGCCGACCTCGTCGTCCTCGCGCTCGGCCATCTCGACGCCGAACTCGACGACGAGCAGCGGCGGTTGGCGGAGTACGCCCGTACCCACGACCTGGTCCACCTGCCGCCGGACTTCACCGCCGACAGCGACCTCTCCGCCCTCGCGCCCGGCGAACCCGTCCTGGTGCGCGGCTTCGGACTCGCCTTCGTCGACCTGATGGTGCTGCTCACCGAGGGCCGGGGCGGACGCTACGAGAGCGACACCTACGTTCCGTCCGGGCGTGAGCCGGTGCTGTATGTCGGCTCGCGGCGCGGAGTGCCGTACCACTCGAAGATCGGTTACGAGTGGACCGGCGAACGGCCGCCGCTGCCCCGGTTCTTCGGGCCCGGCGAGGTGGCCGCACTGCTCGCGCGGCCGGACGGCTTCGACTTCCGGCGGGACGTGTGGCCGTTGGTGGAGAAGGAGTTGGGGTTCGCGCACTACCACCGGCTCTTCACCGCGCACCCCGAGCGGACCGACATCGCCTGGACCGACTTCGAGGAGAAGTACGCGGCCGGAGAGGCGGCCGAGCGCGACGCCCTGGTGGCGTCCGCCGTGCCCGACCCCGCCGACCGGCTCGACCTCGCCTCGCTCGACCGCCCGCTGGCCGGGGTGCGGTACGCCTCGGCGGACGCGTTCCAGGAGGGGCTGCGCGCATACGTCGAGGCCGACCTGACGCGTCGTCATGACCCGTCGTACAGCGCTGATCTGGGCGTCTTCCTCGGACTGCTCTCCGTCTACGGGCAGTTGATCCGGCTCGGCGGCGTCGGCCCGTGGTGGCACGGCTTCTTCAGCTACCTCGCCTCCGGACCGCCCGGACCCCGGCTGCGGCGGCTTCTCGCGCTCTCCCGGGCCGGGATCGTCCGGTTCGTCGGCGCGGACATGACCGTGACCGCCGAGGACGGGGTGTTCCGGGCGTCCAGCGCGACCGTGCCCGGCGAGACGGTGCGGGCCCGCGCCCTCGTCGAGGCACGGCTGCCCGAACCCACCGTACGGCTCGCCCTCGACCCGCTCCTGCGCGGGCTGCACGCCGACGGCGGCGCCGAGACGCCGGACGGACTGCTGCGGGTGGACCGCGCCGACGGGCGGCTCCTGGACCGGGCCGGCCGGCCGCACCCGCGGCGCTTCGCCCTCGGGCCCTACACCGACGGCCGCACCCCCGGGGCCTTCACCCGCCCGCGCACCGGCGGGCCCGCGTTCCGGCAGAACGACGCCACCGCGCGGGCCGTGCTGGCGTTCCTGCGGGAGCCGGCGTGCCGGGCCCCGGCGTAGGGCCCGTCGATCCCACCGCCGCAACCAACCACCCTGGCCGCCCCGCCGCTCAGGGGCCTCCGCACCACAGAACAGCAGGAAGGCCTCTCTCCACGGTCGCCGCCGGCCTCGACGAGTTCGTGACGAAGGGCGCCGCCGACGGCTTCATCCTCGTCCCGCACCTCACCCCGGGCGGTCTCGGCGAGTTCGTGGACGAGGTGGTGCCGCTGCTCCAGGAGCGCGGCGCGTTCCGCACGGAGGACCAGGGCGCCACGCTGCGCTCGCATCTGGGGCTCTCGGACCCGGCAGGGAAGGCCTGAGCACATGACGACAGGACGGACCGCACGACTTCGGACGCGGCAGCCGACGCGACCACCGCGACCCCCGCGACCCCCGCGACCAACGACGCCGACGCGGACGCGGGGCGGCGGTGGCACGAGCACCGCACCGAGACGGTGCCGGCGCCCTACGGCCCGCTCGCGCTGACGGGCACCCACTGGCTTGAGGACTATCCGGACGGGCGACTTCCGGACATCCCGGGGGTATGGCTGCGCGACGGTGACACCGCCGTCCTCCTCAAGGCGGCGGAGGAGGACGGACCGACCGTCGACGGAGCCCCCTTCGCGGGCGGTGTCCGCCTGGCCGCGGACACCGGACCGGTGGCCGCCGCCCGGGTCGGCCTCGGTGAACGCCGGCTCACCGTCCTGGTCCGCGAGGGCAGTCGGGGCGTACGCGACCACGACCCCGCCGCTCCGGCCCGGCTCGCGTTCACGGGCATCGAGGCCACGCCGTACGACCCGGGCCGCTCGGTGCCGGGACGCTGCACGCCGTACGACGGGAGCCGCACCGAGCGCGTGGGGACCGCGGACGGTCGTGAGCGTGGGCTCGCGCTCGCCGGGGAGTTCGCATCCGTGCTCGACGGGCGGGAGTCGACGCTCCGGGCGGCCGTGCGGGACGACGGTTCGCCGTGGGTGGTCTTCGCCGACTCCACCAGCGGGAACGGCGGTTTCCGCGTCCGGTTCCTCCACCCCGCGGTCCCCGATGCGCAGGGGCGCACGACTGTGGACTTCCACCGCGCACTGCTTCCACCGTGTGCTTTCGCCGACCACTTCGTCTGCCCCTTCCCACCGCCGGGCAATACGCTGGGCGTCGCGATCGAGGCGGGGGAGCGTGCCCTTCGACAGTGGAGTGATCAACTCGCTTGTAGCGTAGGCCGGTTGAAGGCTGCACGGCCGAAAGGCGCCCTTGCGTGCCTTGGTCGTACCGCCGAATACTCCCCCACAGCGCTTGTCAGGGACACGACGTGTTCGAAATCCGAACGCCCGGCCCTGACTGCGCCTCACCGGGCCCCGACCCCACGCGGGCCCCCGACTTCCCCAGGAGGGAACGACACGTGAGGATCAGGCGCACCACCCCACAGAGCGGCATCGCGAGACGGACCCGGCTGATCGCCGTGGCGACCGGGTTCGCGGCCGCCGCCGCGTTCGCCGTCCCCACCGCGAGCGCGAGCGCCACCGACGCACGGACCTTCAGCGCGACCCAGCTCTCGTCGGTCAACAAGTCCGTCCTCAACGCCGATGTCCCGGGCACCGCCTGGGCCGTCGACAGCACGTCGGACCGCGTCGTGGTCACCGTGGACAGCACGGTGTCGCAGGCCGAGATCGCCAAGATCAAGAGCGCGGCGGGCAGCGCCGCGGGTGCCCTCACCATCAAGCACACGCCGGGCCGGTTCAAGAAGCTGATCACCGGCGGTGACGCCATCTACGGCGGTTCCTACCGCTGCTCGCTCGGCTTCAACGTGCACAGCGGGAGCACCTACTACTTCCTGACGGCCGGCCACTGCGGCGAGGTCGCCTCCACCTGGTACTCCAACTCCGGTCACACCACGGTGCTGGGCACGAACGTGGGCTACAGCTTCCCGACCAACGACTTCGCCCTGGTCAAGTACACCAACACCTCGATCGCGCACCCCAGCGCGGTCGGCTCGCAGACCATCTCCAGCGCGGCCACCCCGAGCGTGGGCACGACCGTCTACCGGCGCGGCTCCACCACGGGCACGCACAGCGGCCGGGTCACCGCTCTGAACGCCACCGTCAACTACGGCAGCGGCGATGTCGTCTACGGCATGATCCAGACCACGGTCTGCGCCGAGGGCGGCGACAGCGGCGGTCCGCTGTACGGCGGTTCCGTGGCGTACGGTCTGACCTCGGGCGGCAGCGGCGACTGCACCTCCGGCGGTACGACCTTCTTCCAGCCGGTGACCGAGGCGCTCAGCTACTACGGCGTGAGCGTCGGCTGACCCCTCCTCCGTCACCCGCGCCGAAACGGCGTCGGCCCCCGCACGCGACCGTGTGCGGGGGCTCGCCCTCGACCGGAGCGCGGCGTTACCGTCGAGGACGACACCTGATGCGTCCACGTCGAGCCCTGGGGGGCCGTGATGGTCGAGGAGCTGGTGACGGCGGGCGTGACGCTCGTGTCCGTCGGAGCGGTGTACGCGATGTCGGCGGCGCGGGTCGTCAAGCAGTACGAACGGGGCGTGGTGTTCCGCCTCGGCAGGCTCCGGCCGAACGTGCGCGGACCCGGCTTCACGACGGTCGTCCCGTTCGTGGAGAAGCTCCGCAAGGTCAACATGCAGATCGTGACGATGCCGATCCCCGCGCAGGAGGGCATCAC
>NZ_JBEXET010000087.1:0-12761 GCF_040606415.1 Streptomyces sp. NPDC005423
ATCGTCTACAGCCCGTACGCGATCCAGCGGGACGCGCGTTCGTATGCGCGGAACCTGGAGTTCGATCCCGATCCGCGTCCGGATGAAGAGGGACGCGACCCGGCCGGAGAACCGCACGTCTCGGACGGGCGGGATCAACGGTTTCTCCACATATGCCCGGATATACGGGTCTTAGTCGGTCGTCGTGATCATCGGCGGGGCCACACAGGTGACGACCGGGCCGGCCGCCGGGCGGGTCTCCGCCGGGTGCGCCGGCCGTCCGGTCAGTCGTCTCCCCTGACGATGTTCCCCTCGCTGCCCGGGTGCGCGGAGGTCTCGGCGCCGCGGTCCTGGACGGACGGCACACAGGTGCGTACGCCCTTCGCGCGCAGTCGGCGGGCCTTGGCCCAGCCGGTCTCGGGCGGCTGGTTCTCGGCTTTCCTCTTGTCGGTGCGCGCGGTCACGGCTCTTCAACTTCTCTCTGGGTCAGCGACGTATGGGCCTTCGGGCCGAGGGGAGCACCGTCCTCCGAGGGTGTCGGCGCTTCGTCCCCCCGAATCCGGGTCCCCGCCGAGCGGAGGCTCAAACGCCGTGCGGACCGAGCCTGGGTTTCTCATACGACGGCCGGGACCGTCCCGCCCCGCTCCGGGGTCCGTCACTCCGCGACGGCCGAGCTGTCCGTCGCGTCCGCGCCGCCGGGTCCGTCCGTGGTGTCCGTCAGGGCGAGGCGGGCGGTGACCCGCTTGCCCACCGGCTCCCGCCGGGCCTCGATGTCCAGCGCCACGGCCATCACGATCTCCAGACCGTGCTGCCCCACGCGGTGGGCATCGGCGGCCCGGGCGACCGGCAGCACCGGGTCGGAGTCCCACACCACCACCTCGGCAACGCCGTTGACGATCCCCAGCTCCAACAGCACTGGTCCGGGCGCGTACTTGAGAGCGTTGGTCACCAACTCGCTGACCACGAGCCGGGTGAGATCCATCGCGCGGTCCGACACCGGCAGCCCGAACTCGGACCGGGCCCGGGTCAGGAACGTCGCCGCGAACCTGCGGGCCTCGGCGATGCACGAACCGTCGCCTTCCAGTGCCACGGTCGCCCGTACGGCCCCCGTCCGCGCCGTCGCGCCGCCGTCCACTGACGTACCTGGTTCCATTCGGATCGTCTCGCCCCCTTCTGCGCACCCGCGCGCGTACCCCGTGGGAGGGCGCCTCACTCCGGACCGTGCGAGAACTCCACAGGACCCGGGCATCAACCGTACGATGCGGGGCAGCACTTCGGATGAAGATCCTGATCCACAGCGGTCACCGACTTGTATGAGGAAAAATGGCGGACACCGAACAAGCCGGGCAGCTCGAACGGCTGTCGATCAGGACCCACGTCGTCGACGACGTCCGCGTCGTCTCCGTGTCCGGCGAGATAGACCACCAGACGGGCAGCCCCCTCAGAGAGGCTCTGGAAGGGCCGGACGGCACCGCGCCGCGCGTCGTCGTCGATCTGAGCGAGGTCGGCTTCATGGACTCCAGCGGCATCAACGTGCTCATCGCCGTCCACCACACGCTCACCGGGGCGGGCGGCTGGCTGCGACTGGCCGGGGCCACGCCGCCCGTGCTGCGCATCGTCCAGCTGGTCGGCCTCGACGCGGTCATCCCCTGCGCTCCCACCCTCCAACAGGCCCTCGACGGCTAACGGTTGACGGGTACTCAGGTGTACGCGCGGATCAGCGGTCACCGAGTCCTGCGGAGCCGGTCGGCGAGCACGAACCACACGGCTCCCGCGACGAGCAGCGCCACCCCGCCCGCAAGCCAGAACCACGGGTTCCACTCCTCGACACACGACTGACCGCCCGTGCCCGAGTTGGTGCAGACGTTCCCGGGGCCCTCGCGGTTGAGGTAGGCCACGTACATCAGGGGCAGCCCCGCTCCGGAGAGCAGCCCGGGAAGGCCGGCCCGCGCGCCCCGGCGGAACGCGGCGACGCCCGCCCCCGCGGCGGCCAGGGGGAGCAGGAAGACCCCGACGGTCGGGATGGTCAGGAGGCCGAGGCTGCCCGCCGCGCCGACCAGCAGCCAGGTGAGGAACCACAGCCACGCACCGCCCCGCGCGGCAGGGGACTGTCGGCGCGGCGGGGAAGCGGTGACGCCGTAGGTGCCGTTCATGGATGTCCCTCCGGTCACGGTGAACTGAGCCTTTGACCAAGTCGGTTGATTCTCCGTCACGCCATCTCGTAAGGGGAGATGCGGGGTGCGGTCGCCAGGTTCCGGCTGACCCGCGTACATCGTCGAGCGCGTCCGCCGCACGTACAGCCGCCGCCCCGCTCCGGCCCCGGCCGTTGCTCTCCTCTATGGTCGGATCATGCCCGAACTGCACCCGCTGAGCGCGAGTCACGCTTCCGCGGTCCTCGCCTTCGAGCTGGCCAACCGTGCCTATTTCGCGGCCGCGGTCTCCGATCGTGGCGACGACTACTTCGACCGGTTCGCGGAGCACCACAGCGCGGTGCTGGCCGAGCAGGCCGCCGGCCACCTCGCCTTCTACGTGCTGGTCGCCGAGGACGGCTCGGTGCTGGGCCGGTTCAACCTCTACGACCTCGACGAGGGCACCGCGGAACTCGGTTACCGGGTCGCGCAGCACGTCACGGGAGAGGGCGTGGCGACCGCCAACGTCCGGCGGTTGTGCCACCTGGCGGCGACCCGGCACGGCCTGCACACGATCAAGGCCGCCGCCTCCGACGCGAACACCGCGTCCCGCAAGGTGCTCGCCAACGCGGGATTCGTCCCGGTGGGACCGGCCGACCCCGCCGGCCTCGGCGGCAAGCCGGGCACCTGGTACCAACTCGGCGTGCAGCCGGTCCGGGTTCGACGGGTGAAGGAACGCGAGGGCGCGGGTTCCTGTCGGGAGCCAGACCCTGAAGGGGCCGCCGACGCGGCGGCGGGACTCCACCGTCACGACCAGCGTGGAGGACCGTACTCCCGCGAACTCCGTTGATTGCGACTTCAGTTGTTGACGTCGGCCGCCGCCGGGACTACAACCCGAGAGAGCGCTCTCACCCCGGTTGCTCCTCCTGCCCCACACAAGTCGGCTCGACTTGAGGAGATCCCTGTGCAGACACCCTTCACCGCACTCACCCGCAGACCGTTCCGCGGCGCCGCACGCCCCCGCCTGGCTCTCGGCCTGGTAGTCGTCCTGCTGGCCGCCTGCTTCGCCGCTCTCACGCCCACGCCCGCCCGAGCCGCCGACCAACTGCTGTCCCAGGGGCGGCCGGCGACGGCGTCCTCGGTCGAGAACGGCACCTTCCCGGCCACCGCCGCGGTCGACGGCGACACCGGCACCCGCTGGTCGTCCGCGTTCGCCGATCCGCAGTGGCTCCAGGTCGACCTCGGCTCCGTCCAGCAACTCACCCGGCTCACCCTCGACTGGGAGGCCGCGTACGCCTCCGGCTTCCAGATCCAGACCTCCGCCGACGCGGCCAACTGGACCACCGTCTACTCCACGACCACCGCCACCGGCGGCGTCCAGAACCTCACCGTCACCGGCAGCGGCCGTTACGTGCGCCTCTACGGAACGGCCCGGGCCACGCCCTACGGCTACTCCCTGTGGGAGTTCCAGGTCTACGGACCCGGCACCACCACCCCGCCGGACGACTTCTGGGGCAGCACCGGCGACATACCCGCCGCGAACAACGCCGTCGAGGTGAAGATCCTCAACCGCACCAACGGCAAGTACCCCGACAGCCAGGTGTACTGGAGCTTCAACGGGCAGGTGCACTCCATCGCCGAACAGCCCTACCTCGACATGCCGGCCAACTCCGCGGGCCGCATGTACTTCTACCTGGGCTCGCCCACCAGCGCCTACTACGACTTCATCGAGTTCACGGTCGGCAACAACGTCTTCAACGGCAACACAACCCGCGTCGACGCCTTCGGCCTCAAACTCGCCATGCGCCTGCACGGCAAGGACGGCTACGACACCGAGGTGGGCGAGAACCGGCAGACCTTCGCCGAGGACCGCGCCACCACCTTCCAGCGCTTCACGAACGCGGTTCCGGCCCAGTTCAAGGTGCTGGCCCAGACCCAGGCGCCGTACCGCATCATCGCCCCCGGCAGCGACCCGAGCTTCCGCGCCGGCGGTGTCAACGCCGGCTACTTCACCTTGTACGCCCAGTCGGTCGGCGTCAACGCCGCCACCTCCGACGTCTTCGGCTGCGCGGGAACCCTCGCCGGTGCCCCCGACATGTGCGCCGCCCTCAACCGGCATGTGGCGACCCTGCCGGCCTCCCAACAGGCCGACCCCGCCCAGTACTACAAGGCCGCGCCCGCCAACTACTACGCCCAGTTCTGGCACGACAACGCCATCAACCACCTCGCCTACGGCTTCCCCTACGACGACGTGGCCGGCCAGTCCTCCTTCGTCTCCCACAGCAACCCCCAGTGGCTGTTGGTGGCGGTCGGCTGGTAGCCGGCCAGGGAGACACCACCGCCCCTATCCGTCGACGTCGAGCGCCGTCCCGTACAGCCGGTCCACCTTCAGCCGGATGACCAGACGGCGCTCGGCCACCAACTGCCCCAGGAACGCGGCCTCTTCCTCCGGGTCCGCGCCCGGTGGGACCAGCCGGAGCAGTTCCCGCCCGACCGCGTCGCCGGGAACACTCGTGACCGCGGAGACGGAAGCCGTGCCCTCGGCGACGGCGAACGACCACACATCGTCGCCCTGGACATGCAGCGCGGCCCGCGGGTCGTGGCGCAGGTGGCCGACCTTGACCCGGTCGGCCGTCGTCGAGAACCGCAGGACGCGCCGATCGGCGTCCCAGCTGTACGCCATGGTGGTCAGATGCGGACGGCCGCCGCGCTTCAGCTGGCGAGGGTGCCGAACCGCTGCTCACCGAGGAGTTGGGACAGGGCCGCGTCGGACAGGGCGCGTGGTGCGGGGCGTTGAGTCATGCCGTGGCCAACGTCCGTCGTGGCTACGGCATTTCCTGCCCTCGCGGTCACCTGCCCCGCCGTCGACCGCCGACAGGCGTCGCTGTCGTGCCGCGCCGTGTCACAGCGTCGCGGACGCCCCCTCGCCGGACGCGCTGCCCGCGAGCCACTGGCTCCAGTCGAGGTTGAAGTCGGCGTAACCGTTGTCGGCCGGCGCCTTGGCACGGGTCGAGCCGGTGATGGTGACCGGGTCGCCCTGCTTCACCTGGCCGTAGAACCACTTGGCGTCCGACATGGACAGGTGGACACAGCCGTGCGAGCCGCGGGCGCTGCCGCTGCCCGGATTCGGGTCACCGGTGGAGTAGTGCACATAGGTGCCGGACTGGGTGAGGTGGATGTCCCAGGGGAGCGTCAGGTCGTAGTAGTTGGGGCTGCCCTTGTCGCAGCTGATGCCGACGCTGCAGGAGGTCATGTGGACCTTCTCCTGCTTGTCGATGACGGCCATGGTGCCGTTCCACGTCGGGTACTGGGGGCTGCCCGCGTTGATCGACAGGGTGCGTACCAACGAGCCGTTCCGGGTCACCTTCATGGTGTGGCCGGTCACCGAGACGTCCGCGCGCACGTCGTCGCCGACCTTGAAGGTGTGCGTGTAACTGCGCACGCCGTAGCGCCCGTTGCCGTTGCTGAGGCCCTTCATGTCGGCGTCGACCTTCACCGTCGTACCGGAGGGCCAGTACGTCTTCGGGCGCCAGTCGGCGCGCTGGTCACCGAACCAGTGCCAGGCACCGGGCACCGGCTGCGAGGCGCTCACCTTCATGTGCTTCTCCACCGTGGCCCGCGCCTTCGCCGCCACCGGGTTGGTGAACACCACCGAGATCGGCATCGCCACGCCGACCGTGGTGCCGGTCTGGGGCGTGATCGTCTCCAGCAGCATCGGCGGACCCGCGGGCTTCGTCGGTGACGGCGAGGCGCTCGTGCTCGGCTTCTCCGACGCCTTCGCGTCGTCCCCGCTCGCCTTGTCGCTGCCACCCCCGCCGCAGGCACTCGCGCCCACCAGCATCACACCTGTGACGAGTGCGATCCCTATGCCGCCCTTGCGCCGTCCCACGACCTGCTCCGCTCGCTCGATCCACGGCCCTGACGGGCCCGCCTCACTGTCAGACAGCGGCAGCGGGGGTCACAGTTGCGGACCCCGCGTAAAGCGTGTCCCAAGATTCGGCGCGGACCGCGGCTTCCGCGCACATCAGCGACGGCTGCCGCGTTCAAACGGAACGCCCATACTGTTAGTGTGGCGCCAAACGGAACAGGCATTATCTTTGTGGGGGTGTGATGCCGCGGCTCACCAGCGCGCGCAAGGAACTTCGACGGGCCCAGATCACCGAGGCGGCCGTGCGCTGCTTCGGCCGCAAGGGCCTGGAGCGGACCTCGATCGCCGACATCATCGCCGAGTCCGGCCTCTCGGCCGGCTCGATCTACGCCCACTACCGCGACAAGGCCGACCTGGTCCAGGCCTCCGCGCGCGAGACGCTCGCCGAGCACGCGAAGGTGCTCGGGCAGTACGCCGCGAGCGACGCGCCGCCCGACCCCGACGAACTTCTCACCCGCATGATCGCCGCGATCGACCCCGCCGACGCCCGGGTCGCCGTGCAGCTCTGGGGCGAGGCGACCACCAACGCGGCCATCCGCGGCATCCTCGTCGACACGGTCGACCGGATGCGTGTCCTGCTGCACGACTGCGTCACGGCCCGGCTCGTCAAGGTCGAGCGCCTGGAGCCCGCCGAGGCCCGGGAGCGTGCCACCCCCGTCGCCCGCCGCGTCGCCGCCCTCTATCTGGCCGAGTTGCTGGACACGGCGCTGCACGCCCCGACGGACGAACCGGCCTCCTGAGCGCGACACGGCTCGCCCGGACCCCGGCCGCGGCAGAGGCGGCGGGCTTCGGGCGTCGGACGTCGGACGTCGTGGCGAACTCCTGGAACACAGAACGCAGTTGTCATCCATCGAGCTCCGAGGACGGATCATGAAGGCCATCACGTACAGCGACACCGGCAGCCCCGACGTCCTTCAGTACGTCGACCGTGACCTGCCGGAGCCGGGGCCGGGTGAGGTTCGCGTCCGGATCGCCGTCTCCGGGGTCAACCCGACCGACTGGCAGGCCCGTAGGGGCGCCGCCCACCCCAAGCTCTTCCCCGAGGTCACCCCGCACCACGACGGCGCGGGCACGATCGATGCCGTAGGTGAGGGGGTCGAGCGGAGCAGGGTCGGGCAGCGGGTCTGGGTGTTCATGGCCGCCGCCGGGCGCCCAGGCGGTACCGCCGCCGAGTTCACCGTCGTGCCCGCCGAGCGGACCGTGCCGCTGCCCGACGGTGCCGGGTTCGACCTCGGCGCCTCGCTGGGCGTCCCCGCGCTCACCGCGCATCGCGCGCTCACCGTCGCCGAGGACGGGCCGCGCCGGCTCCGCCCCGGAGCGCTCGACGGCAAGGTCGTCCTCGCGGCGGGCGGGGCCGGGGCGGTCGGGCACGCGGTGATCCAGCTCGCGCGATGGGCTGGGGCCACCGTGATCAGCACGGTCAGCGGCCCCGAGAAGGCCCGGCTGGCCACGGCCGCCGGAGCACACCACGTGATCAACTACCGCGAGGGCGACCCGTCCGCCGCCATTCGCGACAGGGCCCCGGCCGGCGTCGACATCGTCGCCGAGGTGGCCCTGGGGGCGAACCTGGCACTCGATCTGGCCGTGCTGCGCACGCGCGGCACGATCTCCACCTACGCCAACGAGGGTGGCGCGACAGTCCAGTTGGACGTCCTGCGGAACCTGGTGCTGAACACGCATTTGCACTTCATCGTGGTGTACACGGCCGGTCCGGAGGTGCGGTCCGCGGCCGTCGAGGATGTCGCGGAGGCGCTCCGCCGCGGCGCTCTCTCGGTCGGCGAGCGGAACGGTCTGCCGCTCGTCCGCTTTCCGCTCCACAACACCCCTGACGCGCACCGGGCATTGGAGAACGGCGTGGTCGGCAAGGTTCTGGTGGACGTCATGACGTGACGTCCAGTTGGCCGATATCTGTTACTCACTTTCGGGTGACGGTCCCCGGCCCGCACGGGGACCCTCCGGCGCCGACCCGGCCGAAAAGCCGGTGCCCGTAAGGGGAGAGGGGATGCCGGTTCGTCAACCTGGCGCATACACCGCATAAATGGACGCAACAAGTGAGAGTCACAGAAACATCCTGGATCTGTCATGAGCTTCGCGTAACCCCCTGTTCTCCTCGCCCGCCGGACAAGGTGTGGGTGTGCGGCCAACCGGTCGCCGATCCGTACGACACACCCCCGGACGGCCTGCTGTTCTCCCGCCGCCCGGCCGGGGTGTCCTGCCCTGAAAAGGGGACAACCTTGTCCGTTTCTGTGAGCGTCCGTCGTATGACCGTGGCCACCGCTCTGGCCACCGCCTGCGTGGGGGCGATGGCACTGCCGGCCGCCGCCGGCCAGCAGGTCGCCCGCCCGCACTACGGTGGGGTCGTCATCAGTGGCGTGCAGTACGACTCCCCGGGGCGCGACGACCGCTCCAGTTGGTCGCTCAACAAAGAGTGGGTGGACATCACCAACACCACCCGCCACTCGGTGAACCTCAGCCGCTGGACGCTCTCGGAAAGGGACGGCTACACCTACACGTTCCGCCACTTCCGGCTGGACGGCCGCGCCACGGTCCGCGTCCACTCCGGCGAGGGCCGCGACAGCTCCACCGACGTCTTCCAGGGCCGCCACGCCGAGGTCTGGAACAACGACCGCGACACCGCCACCCTGCGCAACGACCACGGCCGCTTCATCGACGACACCTCCTGGAACAACCACGACGGCCACCACCGCGGCGACGACCGGGACCACCGTGGGGACGACCGGGACCACCGCGGAGACCACCGTGGGGACGACCGCGACCACCGTGGTGACCACCGTGGGGACGACCGCGACCACCGTGGTGACCACCGTGGGGACGACCGCGACCACCGTGGTGACCACCGCGGAGACCACCGTGGTGACCACCGCGGGGACGACCGGGACCACCGCGGAGACCACCGTGGCGACGACCGTGACCACCGTGGTGGCGCCGGTCAGGGCGACCACCGTGGTGGCGCCGGCCAGGGTGACCCCCGTGGTGGGGCCGGCCAGGGTGACCCCCGTGGTGGCGCCGGTCAGGGCGACCACCGTACGGGCGGACACGACCGCCAGGGCGACCAGGGTCCTGCCCGCCGCGGCTGACTGACCCGAGCGCCGGGTGCCGGTGATCACTGATCCGGTCCGGCCCGCTACGGTCCCGCGACCGACGGCGCGCTCCTCATTCCGAGGGGCGCGCCGTCGGTCTGCGCGGACACGGGTGACGGCACCAGCACGTGATGCGGTACCGCCCTTCGGCACGTGAGGGCCGGGCTCGGCCACTTGGTGGGCGATGCCTACCGGATGGCTTCAGCCGGTCAAGTCGGTTGCCGCCGTGGGGTGTTCGGGGGTGTCGCGGTGGCCGAGGCGGCTCGGCCACCAGACGGTGGGGCCGATGTCCCGGACCAGGGCCGGTACCAGCAGCGAACGCACCACGATGGTGTCGAGCAGGACGCCGAAGGCGACGATGAAGGCGATCTGCGCGAGGAACGCCAGCGGAATCACGATCAGCGCGGCGAACGTGGCCGCCAGGACCACACCCGCCGACGTGATGACGCCACCGGTGGCGATCAGTCCGCGGAGGATGCCTTCCCGTGTGCCGTGGAGCAGCGTCTCCTCGCGTACCCGCGACATCAGGAAGATGTTGTAGTCCACGCCCAGCGCGACCAGGAAGACGAAGCCGTAGAGCGGCACGGACGCGTCGGTCCCGGAGAAACCGAAGCCGTGCTTGAAGACCAGAGCGGCGACGCCGATCGTGGCCAGGTAGTTCAACGCGACCGTCGCCACCAGCAGCACCGGCAGCAGCACCGACCGCAGCAACAGGATCAGGATCACCAGGATGATGGCGAGGACGACCGGGATGATCAGGGCCCGGTCGTGCTCGGCGGTGCGCTGGGTGTCCGCCTGCTGTGCGGTGTAACCACCCACCAGCGCACCGGAGTCGACCGCGTGCAGCCGGTCGCGCAACCGCTGCACCGTGGCCTTCGCCGCGTCGCTGTCGGGGGCGTCCTTCAGGGTGGCGTCGATACGCACGCGGCCGTCGACCACTCGCGGCGCGCCGCCCGGCCCGCCGGACGCGGTCATCGCCTCCGCCCCGGCGATGCCGTCGGTGCCGGCCGCCGTCTCGACGACCCGCGCGCGCCGGTCCGCGTCCGCGATGACGACGACGGGCTGGCCGGAACCGCCCGGAAAGTGCCGGCCGAGCGTCTCCTGCGCGGACACGGACGGGGCGTCGTTGACGAAGAGTTCGTCCAGCGGTACGCCCTTGGACCGGAGGGTGGGGGAGAAGGCCGCCGCTGCCAGCAGTACGGCGAACGCGGTCAGCCACAGCTTTCGGGGACGGGTGTCCACCCCGTGCGCCACGCGTCGCCAGATGCCGTGGCCGCCGGTCTCGGCGTCGGCCGACCGGGGTGCGGCGGGCCAGAACGCCACCTTGCCCAGGAGGGCGAGAACCGCGGGCAGGAAGGTGAGTGTCGTGAGCACGGCGCAGACGATGCCGATCGCCCCTACGGGCCCGAGCGCCCGGTTGTTCGTCAGGTCGCTGATCAGCAGGGCGAGCAGTCCGAGCGCCACGGTCGCGGCGCTCGCGGTGATCGCCCCGAAGGCACCGCGCAGCGCCGCCCGGGCCGCCGCCACCGGGTCCCCGCGCCGCACGAGTTCCTCGCGGAAGCGGGCGGTCAGGAGCAGCGCGTAGTCGGTGGCGGCGCCGATCACCAAGATGGAGAGAATGCCCTGCACCTGGCCGTCCACGCGTACGACGCCGTGGTCGGCGAGGACGTAGACGATGGCGCAGGCGATGCTCAGGGCGAAGACGGCGCTGATGATGATCACGAAGGGAAGCAGCACGCTCCGGTAGACCAGCAGCAGGATGATCAGCACCGCCGCCAGCGCGACGGCGAGCAGGATTCCGTCGATGCCGGCGAACGCGTCGGTGAGGTCGGCCTGGGTGGCCGCGGGTCCGGCGATGTGGACGTGGGTGCTGTCGACGTCCGTTGCCGCCCGCTTGACCCGGTCGACCACGTCGGGGAGTTTCTCCCCGAGGTCGGGGCTGAGGGCCACCACGCTCTCCAGCGCCGCCCCATCGGCCGAACGCACGGCGGGGGAGGGCGCGCCCACGACGCCGGCCGTCCCGGTCAGGGAGCGTACGGCGCGGGTGGCGGCCTCCCGTTGCGCCGGGGTGATCCGGCCGCCGGTGGCCGCGGTCCACACGACGATGGCGGGCAGGGTGTCCCGCTGGTCGAAGGCCTTCTGCGCGGCGACGACCTTGGTGGACTCGGCGTTCCGCGGCAGGAAGGCGGCCTGGTCGTTGGTCGACACCTCGCCGAGCTTGCCGGCGTAGGAGCCGAACGCTCCGCCGAGCCCGAGCCAGACGATCACGAGCACAAGGGGGACCAGCAGGCGGACCGGTCGACGCACGGTGTTCATTGACTTCCCCATACGGGTGCGAGCGGATGCGGTCGCGGGCCGGGCGGAAACTGCTCAACGGCCGGGCGCGGTCGCACCGTTCGGTGGGCGGCGGTTGGTGAGTGGCGGACGAAGTGCCGTCAAGTGCTGTCAGGGAGGCGGCCGTTCACGTTCCTGCCCCGACGGCGATCGCTCCGGGTGCTGCGGCAGGCCGAGCAGCCGGACCGTGTCCCGCAGGCCGGCCGGGCGCAGCAGGCCCGGTCCCGAGTGCCTGCCCCAGCCGGGGCCGCAGAGGAGTACCAGGCTCTGGGTGCGGGCGCCCCGCACGCCCCACCGGGTCCCGGCGATGTGCTGGGCCAGCGGAAGGCTCGCGGTGGACCGCGACTGGGACCACAGCACCACCGCCGCGGGCCCGACCCGCGCCACGGCGGCGATCACAGCCTCGGCCGGCACGGCCCCTCCGAGCATGAGGGCCGGTACTCCCGCTTCCGCGAGAGCCGCGTTGAGCGCCTCGATGGGCAGCGTGTGCTGCTCCCCGGGCAGACAGGCGAGGAGGACGGGCGAGTCACCGGAAGACCGTTCCCGGGACGCCGAGGTCACGTAAAGGTGCCGGAGGGTGGCCGAGATGTGCCAGGACAGAAGATGCTCGACCTCCACGTAACGGTCGCCCGAGGACTGCCACTTGCGGCCCACGGCACGCAGCGCCGGAACCATCACCTCCTCCCAGGCCGCGATCAGCCCGTGCGTGCGGACCGCTGCCGTCAGCTGCTCCTGCACGGCCCGGCCGTCCAGTCGTACGCCGGCCCGCGCGAGGCCTCTGCACTCCTTGCGCACGTCTCCCAACGGCAGGCCGCTGCCGGAGCGTGAGGCCTTGTGTGCCGAAGGGGGGGTGGCCGGGGCCGGGGCTACGGCGGGAACGGGAACGGGAACGGGAGGGGGAGGGGAGCCGGGTGGGTTCTCGCCCGAGCGTCTCCCGGCGGGGCGCGCGCCGTCGCGTGCGCGGCTCTTCGCGGCGTGCGCGGCCTCGGCGGGGGAGACGCCGACGGCCGTCAGCCGGCACATCTCCTGGAGCATCGCGAGGTCGTCCGGTGACCAGCGGCGGTGCCGGCCGTCGGCCCGCTCGGCCGGTCCCAGCCCGTACCGGCGATCCCAGGAACGCAGGGTCGTGGGCGACACGCCGAGCTTGCGCGCCACGAAACCTGTCGTCATTCCCACCTCGGCAGGGTCCAGGGGCTCGCGCGGCCCTGCACTACGTCCTGAACCTCGACCTGTTCCGGCCGTGGCCCGCCCTGTCCCAGCTGGCAGACAGCCACCCGCTGCTGATCGCGC
>NZ_JBEXET010000088.1:0-12361 GCF_040606415.1 Streptomyces sp. NPDC005423
CAAGCAGTGCTCTCTCTCGCACGCCGCCGGGCCAACGTCCTCTGGGCCATGCTCCGCGACGGAGCGTGCTACCAGCCCCCACCATCAGTCACGCTTATACGCGGATCGTCCACCTCCCGGGGGTGTGTCAACCGGATATGGAAGGCGTTCTCGACGAGCGACAGGACGCCATGGAGAGGAGGCAACTCGCCAGGGACGAGCCCCAACGGCCGCATGTGCTCATCGAGTCGTGTCGGGTCCTGTCCGGTCGGCTCGATCGCCTGGAGCGTGTGAAAGTCGACGATGACGTCGCCGTCGACCACGTACTTGAACCAGTACATCGGCTTCTCGTTGGAGTGCAGGGCGATGGCCTCGGTGCCGACGGACACGGCGCTCAGGATCTGCTCCTCGAGCCCGTGCACACCACCCTGTTCCCACGCCCAGGTCCAGGAGCCGTCGATGCCCGTGGTGACGACCGGTTCCTCATCATCGAGAAGGTCGTCGCCGAAGTCGTCCGACAGATCCATGCCGTCGCGAAGGGCGAGGGTTTCCTGGTCAACTCCCATGCGGGTGAGCAGCTCGACAGGGCTCAGACCCCGTACGAAGGTCAACGTATAGATGGGAAAGTCGCCCACCCGTAACATCTCCAGGCCGCGTTCTGCGTGTGCACTCGTCATTCGGCGGATGCTGTCACACCCCACTGACACCAGAGCCCACCGCTGCCGCTTGACAGATCAACCGCATCGGATGTCTTTTTCGTGGCTCCGCAATGGGGCCTCCGGCCTTCGGGTCCGGCATGACTTCCCCCCTTGTTGCGGTTGATGATCCGGGGGGTGGTGTCACCGGGCCCGGAGGCATCGACGGACCGCTGATGAGGGGCTTGGGCACCGGCTTCACCCGGGCCGGAAGAGCTCTCCGTAACGTGGATGTGGCAGCTCGATGCCGTGGCAGGCCGGACGAAAGCGTGATGGAGGGGCCTGCACGTGATCGAAACCGGCGACATCGACGTCTTCCTCGGCCTGGACGTCGGCAAGGGCGAACACCACGCCACCGCCGTCACCCCGGCCGGGAAGAAAGCCTTCGACAAGCGCCTGCCCAACACCGAACCCAAGCTCCGCGAGCTCTTCGCGAAACTCCAGGCCAAGCACGGCACCGTGCTGGTCGTAGTGGACCAGCCGGCCTCGATCGGGGCCCTGCCGCTGGCGGTCGCGCGGGACATGGGCTGCCCCATCGCCTATCTGCCGGGGCTAACGATGCGGCGGATCGCCGACCTCTACCCGGGCGAGGCCAAGACGGATGCGAGCCAGTGCGCCGCGAGGCGGAGGTAGCGGCGGCGGCCGGTGGTGACGAGTTGCGCGGCGGCTGAGAACAGGCGGAAGCGAAGCTTCTTGGGTTCCCAGCGGCGGGTCGTGCCGGTCAGGGCGAGCATCGGCATCCAGGCCAGCAGGTCCAGGGCGAGCTGGACGATCTCCAGTCAGATCTGGTTCTGCGCGAAGCCGTGGAGCGGGAGGTTGCGCAGGCCGGTGGAGCGGGCGTCCCGGATGCGGTCCTCGCAGCGGGCGCGCCGGCGGTGGCGCAGTTCGAGCCCGGCGATCGCGGTGCCGGGGGTGTTGGTGGCGAAGCAGGTCAGGCGCATGCCGTCGGCGTCGGTGAAGCGGAGTTGGGCTCCGGGGTCGGCGCGGGCCGCGATCCGCTGGGCTTCGCGCAGCTCGGCTTCCCGGGCGGCGGCGGCCGCGGCGTCGGCGGCGAGCTTGGCCTGGACGACGTCGTCGGTGTCCGGGTCGTAGACGGTGCCCGAAGGCGCGGCGGCGAGCAGCTGGTCCAGGCGCTCCCACTCCGCGAGTTCCGCCGGGCCGCGGGCATCGTCGGCCAGGTCCTCGTGCCGGGACGCCTGCCGGGCGTCGAAGCGTGCGTCCCCGAGGGCCGCCGCGATGACGCCGGCGTCCATGCCCTTCGCCCGGCGCCGTACGACACGGCGGCCGATCCGGGCGGGGTCGACCGGCTCACGGGGCGCGGCGAAGCGCGGGGCGAGCGGTCGGCGGGTGGTCTCGCCGGGCGGCCAGAACCGGGTCATCTTCGGTCTCGCATTCATCGTGTGGATTCGGTGCGGGCCGCCGCCAGAGCGCTGTGCGACGGCCCGCCGAACTGAGCCGAAGCACGATAGTTGTCACCGGCAGAGCCGGTTGAGCTGGTGAATGAGACCGGGTGAAGCAAGCTGGTTGTCACCAGCGAGGCAAGCGGCTTGTCACCACTGCTCATTCGGCAGCCTTCCTGTCACCAACAGCGAAGATCGCAAGCCTCCGCCTGTCCGGGGCGACGGACGGTCTGGTGGGGGCTGATGGGGACGAGGCGTCCGGCTCGGTCCGGTCCTCGTACACGAGCCGGCGCTGACGGGTAATCCGATGCGTCACTTCACTCGGCGCCAAGCGGCACCGGACCGGTCTGCGGTTTCGACATCGACGGCAGGGCGGTAGCGGCTGTCGCATCCGTCTGCCGCCCCGGGCTCAGGAGACCCTTCGGACCGGTTCTGAGCCGGTTTGGGTCAGGAAGCCGGTGAGCACTTGGGCGAGTCGTTCGGGCTGGTCCTCGGGGATGAGGGTGGACGAGTCGGCGATCTCGACCAGCCGGCCCTGGGGGTACAGCTCGGCCAGCCGGGGCCCGTGCTCACGCGGCATCAGGCGGTCCTCGGTCGCCCAAACGACCAATACCGGGCGGTCGAAGTCACGCAGTCGATCGCTCCAGGCGAGCAGGGTCTTGCGTCCGGGTGCCCCGGTGGCGAATTTGGCGAAGTCCCTGCGAATGGCCCTGCTGCGGGTGGCGGGCGCGAACCAGTCGTCCATGATCTCATCGGGGACTCCACACAGGCTCATCCCGCCGTATCCGCTCTGGCTGTGGCGGAAGGCGGGAACGCGCATGAGCCGCGTCAGCAGCCAGACGCCGCCGGGGATCCTGCACACCTGCGCCATGGCCTTGGCCAGCCCTGGGGGAAAGTTGTCGAAGGCCTCGCAAGCCACCAGCACCAGGCGGGCGATGCGCCGGTCCTGCCCTTCCGACACCAGGAACTGTCCACCGCCCCAGTCATTGAGGACGAGGGTCACCCGGTCCAGACCGAGCCCCTCGATGAACTCGCCCAAGAGCAGGGCAGCACCGCGCTGGGACAGATCGGCATCCGGATTCATCGGCTGACGATGACCGCCCAGGGGCAGCGTGGGCAGGACGCAGCGGTATCCGTCCAACAACGGGACCACCTTGCGCCACTGAGTCTCGTTCATCGGTAAACCGTGGGCGAGGACCAGTACCGGCCCTTCGCCGCCGGTGTCCTGGTAGTCGATCGGTCCGGACGACAACTCGATCCTCGGCATCCCAGCCCCTCACTTGATAGATCGTTCTACTTTAATCTTGGCGGGGGAAGGGGTGGAAGGCAATTGGGAGAGTCGAACACGCGAGCCAGAATCCAGAGGGCCGCCACGGTGCTGTTCCGCCGACCCGGTTACTCGGCCACCGGCCTGAAGCGGATCGCGGTGGAGGCGGACGCACCGTTCGGCTCGATCTACCACTTCTTCCCCGGTGGCAAGCAACAAGTGGCCGAGGACATGATCCGCGTATCCGGAACCGAGTACGGCCGAATGGTCCTGGCTCTGCTGGACAGCGTGCCCGATCCGGTGGAGTCCCTGGTGCGCGCTTTCGAAGCTGCGGCAGATGACCTTGCTGCGGCCGACTATGCCGACGCGTGCCCGATCGGGACGGTGGCCCTGGAGGTCGCCAGCAGCAATGAGGTGTTGCGCACGGCGACGGCGGAGGTTTTCGAGGAGTGGGTCGGCACGGCGACGCAGTGGTTGAACAACACCGACACGCAAACCGAATACTGGGTCGGGCGCGATAGCAACGTGGTTTCGCGTGACCTCTCCAAACCCCGCCAGTACACTCCGAGTTTGGTCAACGTGAACGTGGACCTCCCAAACGCGAACAAGATCGGACGTTGGCGCTGGATCGCCCCCGGAATGGTCTATTTCTCGGTGTACCTGAACAACGACTGGGAAGACACCGGCCCGACTCGTACGGGCACGAACACCATCGGTGTCACGCTCCCTACGCCTGCCATTGGTACGACAGGTCAGGTGGTCAAGGGCGTACTCCACAACCCCAACTGCAATGGCGGCCTTCCCAACGTCGTGGAGATTCACGCTGAGATAGCTCAGAGCAGCTCCAGTCAGACGGTTGCGACTCTCCTTTTTCCCAACTCGACTGATATCGCTCAGAGTTTGGACGGCCTTCGGGCCGTGCAACTATTGATTCGAAACGGTAGGTGTTCTGGGTCGTTGATCCCTGCGTGAGTGAACTGGTGGGGGACGCGCGGCAGTTGTCGCCGTCGGCGCAGGAGGCTCTTCGGTTGCGGGCGGTGGCCGCGTTGGTGGCAGGCCGGACTCGCGAGGATGTCGCGGCGGTGTTCCAGGTTTCGCTCAAGGCGGTGGACAACTGGTGGGCGAAGTGGCTGGCCGGCGGACGCGAGGCGCTCGTGGCCCAGCCGCGTGGGCGCCGGGTCGGGGAACATCAGGTTCTCGACGCGGTCGAGCAGCAGGCGGTCCGGCAGGCCGTGCTGGATCACCGGCCCTGTGACCTGGGGCTGGCCGGGCAACTGTGGACGCGTGCCGGTGTGGGGGACCTGATCGCGAAGCTGTACCGGGTGAAGCTGACCGAGCAGGGCGTGGGCAATTACCTGCGCCGCTGGGGCCTGTCGTTCCAGCGCCCGGACAAGCGGGCCGTCGAGCAGAACCCGGAGGCAGTGCGCGTCTGGCGGGAGGAGACCTGGCCGGCGATTCGCGCAAAGGCGAAAGCCGAGGGCCGCGAGGTCCTAGCTGCGCAACGTTCTGGGGAATGGGATTTGTTTCACTCCAGTCCGTGAACCTCTTGACACGCAGACCTGCGATGGCAAGAATTCACTGAGCCCGTCAAGGACCATTCGCTAGGAGTGAGTGATGAGCGTAAAGAAAATGTCGATGATTGCCACAACTGTTGCCGTAACCGCGATGGCTGGAATTGGAACGACAGCCTCCGCTTATGCCGCCGATGAAATAGCGTACAACACGGTAACGATGACTCTCACCGACAGTCCAACAACGGCCAATGCCGACTCCTGTCACAGTCGGCACCTCAAACTCAATGCAGACAGTTATCTTTGGGGATTGAATAACAACTCGAACCCCATTGTTGATAGCTACAAAATTATTCCTAGGTCGGGTAGTTGGACTTCGGAGTGGATTACTCTCGACGAGGGGTACTACACTTGGAAGGACTGCCTTATCACGCAGAACGGGTACTACACTCAGAAGACTACGCTCTACCCTGATGCCGCAGGGAAGGCAGCGGCTGTCAGGTTTGCGACGGTAACTGTCACTGTGACTGGTAGTTACACTTGGGGAACTTTCCTGGCACCCTCGTCGTCAGTGTGAAACAGTGCGGGTTGGGTTAGCGTCGGTCAGGATTCAAGCTTGGCCGAAGGGACCCTCTTTCAAGTCCCTGATGACGTCAACCCGGTAAGGGAATCCACCAAAGAATCGCTGGTGCTCCTGTCGTAGCGTCCGGCGTGTGTCCCCCATCAGTTCAATCATGCAGCATTAAACGACTCGGAACTCTTACCGTTTCGGGTCAATAACACTGACAGCTTCATGAACTAGGGCCCGCGGTCTCGCCGCCGGGCCCTTTTTCATGCCCTTTTACGGAGGTGCCACTTGGCACGAAACCTGTTCGGCGGCACCGCCGATTCAGTGGCCGAAGACGTAACCGGTGCTCGTGTCGCCAATGCCGTTGAAACCGTCTGGGACGGTCCCTCTGCCGACGCAGCACAGCTCACTGACACGACTGACATCGACGGCGCCCCGATCCTTCAGCTTCAGGCAGACTCACGCGGCTACTGAACTTGAATGCGTGATGTCGGCGGCTTGGATCAGGGTGATCACCGTTTACGGTTGGGGCTCCACTCGTAGGCTCCTGGGGCCGTCTCGATGACTTCGCGAGGCCAGGCGAGCCGAACCTGTTCCAGGCGCCCGCGGTGCTCAACGATCCAGTCTCCCTGGGGCCGCATTCCCAGGACCGTCGTAAGGCGGTCCGGGTCGCTCACCTGGATCGACAGCCAGCCGTCTTCGTGTATCTGGATGCCTAGGCTCAGGCCGCGGTCTCCGCCGATGCTGGCTGTCTGGCCGGGACGCAGATTGGACAGTGAGCCCTTTCCCACCTCAGGTTGAGGCGTGGTGAAGGACGACGACGGCCTTCACGATGTTGGTGATCCGGTTGGTGCTGCAGCGGAGCTTGCGTAGCAGGCGCCAGCTCTTCAGGACGGCCATGGCCTGCTCGCCGAGGCACCGGATTTTGGCGTGGGTGCTGTTGTGCCGTCGCTTCCAGCGCTTGAGCCGACGGCCCCGGAAAGGTACGCGGACATGACGGCCGGCCCCTTGGTACGCCTTGTCCGCCCACCACTTCAGCCCTGCCGTTGCGAGCGCCTCGATGATGCCGTGTTCACGCGCGGCGGTCAGGTCGTGGGTGGAGCCGGGCAGGGCCGCGGAGGCCCACAGCAGTCGGCCGAAGGGATCCGTGATGACCTGGACGTTCATGCCGTGACGCTTGTGTTTTCCGGAGCAGTACGGGGTGTCGGCGGCGATCCGGTCGATGGGCAGGAGGGTACCGTCCAGGATCACGTACGCCTTCGTCCGGACAGTCGTCATTGCCTCGGCCAGGGTCTGCACCTGGGCGGCCAGCACTTCGACGGCCTCGCGTACGTAGCGGTAGACGGTCGCGATGCCGATCTCGAACCCTGCGGCGAGTTGGGCGCACGTGTCGCCGCATCGTAGGTGGGCCAGAGCGAGCAGAGCCTGACGGCCGACGGGCAGACGCCGCCATCGCGTACCTGTCTCCCGCCGGTGAGCGGCCAGTTGCCTCGTCAGGTGCCGCAGCGTGCGGCTGGACAGATCGATCGACGACGGGACAAGCACGCGAAGCTCCTGGCGGACACGGGTGATCTTGGTCGAGAACCCGTCTACCAGGAGCTTCGTCGTTCCGTACAACCCATGCCCACCAACACCCCGACGCCACAGCCAGGTTGGAAAGGGCTCAGCAACTATGCGCGACGACGTTGGTCTGTCGCTGGTCGGCACGCTCGAGGTCAGAGCTCGGTCGTCCAGACCCCGGCAGGGTGCTCCCTCGGTGGCAGCCACAGCTGAGGCTGCGACTCCCGATGCCTCTCCTCAGCCTGTTCTTCCCAATGAAAACGGTCATCCACGTCGGGCCACGCAACTTGCAGCACGGGAAAGGGAGGCCGCCGGTAGAACCCGATGGCCCGCCCGAAGAAGGTCCGGTACCAGCGGAGATCCACACTTCTGAGCGCGACTTGGTGACCGTCGACAATGTCATGATGCCTCTGGGCATCAGCCAGTACGGCGCCCGTGGCGGCCTTCGCTCCGAGCCTGTTGAGCATGCGGTGCATGGCGTGGACATCAAGCCCGAACATGGCGAGCTCAGGTGCGCCGTGAGTGTGCGAGAGGCCGATCGTGTAGGCGTATCCGGGGCCGATCTCGTCCTCGGGAACCATCACGACGTGCCATCCGTGCTGCTGCACGTTCTCGATGATCGTCAGATCCATGCGGTCCGCTTCGTCTCGGTCACTGTAGTCGTGACAGAGGACGCATCGGCACTGGAGCGGATCATCAGTCATGCGCGGAGGCTACGAGGTGAGCCTTTACGTCCGACAGTCGGGGTCCGTGACCACCCTCCCCAATCGAACGACGCCGTCACCCTCCGCGACGGCTCCCCAAGATCTGTGCCAGAACCCAAAACTTGTGAACATCACCCGACCGTGGATCTGGGCGTCTCCCAAACCCGTGAATAAAGCCAGGTCAGGGCGATGCTCTATGACGTGGATCGCGAAATCCTACAACTGGTCTGCACGTCACCGGCTCCCTCGATGGCCCCGGCGGCCGGCATCCCGTTCTCGCTCGCCAGCAGGGCGCGAGCTCCCGGGCCGGGGCCCGCTGCGGTCATGCTCAGCGAGGACGACGGAGAACTCTGCGAGTGCCGCGCGGCAGTCCAAGACCTCCAGGGGATGCTTAATACTCCAGCAGGATTTTGCTGTCTGACCTGGTCTTTTGCCGGGCGGCCGGAGTGTAGCGCGGGTTCGATCGCGTGCAGGAAAGCCAGGCGGGTCACGTCGTAGCCGGCATCGACGACGACCAGGAAGGGCGGGTCACCGATCCGCCAGTGGCCTCAGCCCGGCCTGCGGAAGGCCGCAGAAAGCGGCGTCGTGCCGTCCCGGGGCGTCCACGAGGCCCACCAGGGGGACATGCCGAGGCCGCCACCCTGGGCAGCACCGCCGGGCCGGTAGTCGCCTGGGCCCGACGGCTGCCGCTTCCCACCGCGGTTTCAGAGGGAGGGGCCGCAGGCCGCGTAGAGCGTCGCCGCCGACTCGGCGGCCTCAGCGTAGAGCTGTGCGGTCTCAGCGTGGCCCTGTCCCATTTCGTAGCCAGCCATGATCCAGTTGTATTGGGCGCCAGCGGCGTACTGTTGACACTCATCCATACGCAGCACGGGGCCTCTCCCGCAGCTGGATGCGCCCGGCCCATATTGAGGCGGGTACCACGGCGGGGCCAAAAGCGGCTGAGCGGGACGAAGGCCGCCGACAGGCATCGAGCGAGCTGAGTCCAAGTGGTCCACCAGGAGAGAGGCCAAGACCCTTCCCTCGTCCGTCTGTGGCGGCTTCAGCTGAATTCGGACACCCTGCCGGGATTCGCTCGCGACCCTGACCGTGGAGAGTTGCTCGATTGCGTCGATCAAGTTGAGGGGAATGTCGGTCCATGTCGAAGAATCTGACCTGAACGCGAACGAAATCACGTCGCGCTCATCCTGTGGTTGCGTCACGAAGCCACGAAGCGGCTCAAGACCGCCGCCACGGCGCATGCGATCGAGAAACTCTGATGGGGTAAGGGGCATAACCCGTCCTCCGCAGCGCATCATCTAACTGTCAGCTCCTTCTCACACTGACGACTGGACTTGGCAACCGCGCGAGGCGACAGACCCATACGGGTTGGGTGGCTGCGCGGGTGGTGCAACCCAGCACGGGGCGCTGCTCCAGGACCAGTGGCCGCCGCCGAGGCGCGGCTTCTGCCCGAACTGCGGCAGTCGAATCGCGGCGATCGACAGTGGCGTTCCAGAGCTCGGCATCAACGTCACGGCGCTGGACGACACCAGCGGCCCTGATCTCATTCCGGTCAACCAGTCCTTTCGTGGCAACGCTGTGCACTGGCTTCCACAGGTTGCAGATACTCAGAACAGCGCTGGCCGCTGAAGTACGTAAGAAATCTGTGGGATCTCAGATTCCGTGGCCAAATCTCACGAACGATGGCCAAGCGGCGGCCACTCGCGAGACTCCGCAGGTCGGAGCCTTGCCATCGGTGGCCGCCCTGAGGATTCGGACACGGCCGTGAGACTGGACGGCTGGCCAAGCCGTGAGACAGCGCGACAACCACCAGGTCACAGTGTCCCCGCTGGCCACGGGCGGCGAGACCCTACAAAATCCAGGGTGCGGTCACGGGCGCCCGGCACTCACCGCAGTTGTCGGGGCAATATCGGCTTCATGACCATGCCCACCATCCCCGGCTCCCCGGCCGCGATACGCCTGACGCCTTCCGTGACTGCCGCGCCCTACGACCACCCGGACGCCCGACGTCTGACCCAGGCCCTACGCGCCGAACAGCTCACGTTGTACGGCTTCGCCGACGACCCGGACACCACCCCCGAGGCGGACTTCGACCCGCCCGCCGGCCTGTTGCTCGTCGCCTACGTCGGTGAAGAGGCGGTCGGGTGCGGAGGCGTACGCCTCGTCAACGAGCACACTGCGGAGGTCAAACGGATGTACGTCTCCGGTGACGCCCGTGGCCACGGGATCGGCCGGTACCTCCTCGAACACCTCGAACGGCACGCCACCGCCCGCGGGGCCACGCGGATCGTGCTGGAGACCGGACGGCGCAACATCGCCGCCCTGGCCCTCTACCACCGCACCGGTTACCTGCCCTGCCCCTCCTACGTCGCCGGACGTGACCCCCGAGTCAACCGGGCCATGACCAAGCCCCTCGGCAGCAGCTCACCGTGAGTGCTGGAGGACCGCCCCGTCTAGCGTCGGCCTCCTGCTGAGGAGGGTGAAGTACTCCGTTGCGATGATCGACTCCCGCTCCGCTGGGGGAAGCCGGGAGAGAATTCCAGGTAGGGGCCGCTCCCGCGCTGCTTCACTACGGTGCGCCAAAATCGCGGCCAGCTTCCGGTCCATGCAGTCGCTCACGTCGACCGTCTCGGTGACGTGCCCGTCCGGCACGCTGAGCACCTTCTTGCCGACCCGCGTCAACAGCACACCCAGTTCGCCCACCCCCGAATCCGGGTGCGTCGCGGCGTACAACGCATCTGGCTGCCACGGAGCCCCGGTCTGCGGGTAGAGGAATTCCAGGCCAGCGGCGTGGAACGCCAGCAGGGTCGCCTGGTGGGTGCGGAGGTGGTCCGGGTGCCCGGTCAGCTGGCCGTAGGCGTCGTGGGTGACGACGACGTGTGGCCGTACGGCGCGGATGTGTTCGACGATCAGCCCCGCCACCTCCTCCAGCGGAGCGCCGCAGAGCCGGGGCCGGCCGGGCGCGGAGTCAGGGATGCGGGCATCGGCGAATCCCAGCATTCGCGGCCTGCCCGCCCCCAGGATGTCCAGGGCGTCGGCGAGTTCACCGGCCCGGTGGCTATCGGGCGCCCAGGTAGCGGTGACCACGGCGGTCGGAGCGCCCGCGGCGGCGTGCTGGGCGAGGACACCGCCGGCGAGGAGGCTCTCGTCGTCGGGGTGCGCGAACACGCCGAGCAGGGACGGCATCGTGGAGGACGCCGCCGTCTCGGGGATCAGCTCGTCGGAGTCAGGCACGCTGTCCCCCTGCGGCCGAAAGGCTCAGTGCGCCGGCGGGGGTCCGGCCCGGCCACTGGAAGACAAGTCGTGCGCTGGGCTTGTCGAGCACGTCACCGGGCGGCAGCTGGTCGTCGATCGTTGCCGCCGGGTGGACGGTCATCGGCGGATAGCCGCTCTCGCGCACCTCGCGGTCCCAGACGCGCACACACTCCGCGAAGCGCTCCGCCACCTCTTCGGCTGCTGGGCCGTAGGCGTGGATGAAGAACTCGGTGAGACGGTCGGCCGGATCCGGGGCGTCCTTGACCTTGCGGTAGGTCAGGTAGGCGAGGGAGCCGTCCGAAAGCATCGCCGCTGCGTCCTGCTGCGCCACCAGCGCGGAACCTTCCCGGGCGGTCAGGCGGCAGAACCCCGGCAGCGTCGTCGCGGCGTAGACCTGCAAGGTCTCGAAATTGAAGGTGCCCCGGACCACAAGGCCGGTGGTGAGCTCGCGCCGGGGCCCGCGCAGCGCCTCCTCAAGCCCCGCGGGGTCACCGGGCTCACCGTCTTCCCACCGCACGGTGACCTCGCCGTCGGCCAGGGGGAGGGCGGGGGCCGTGCGGGCGGCGGCGCCGCGGTCCCGCACGAACCCGCAGTACGTCCAGTGCTCGCAGTGCAGCACGTCGCCGCGCCGGACCAGGGTGAGGGAGCGGGTGTAGCCGCCCATCTCCAGCGGCACCACCAACCGTGCGCCCTCACGGAGTTGCTCGCGCCACGCCGGGGCGATGTCAGCCGCGTTGTGTGTGATCACCACCCCGTCGAACCCCTGGGTGGGCACGTGGCCCGGTGCGCCGAGACCACCGTCGCCCAGGACGGCGGTGACTCTAGGATCCGCGTTTCCGTGAGCAACGGGCGCTCCGGAAACGCGGTGATCCACGCTTCGCGAGCAGCGCTGATTTCGAGGCTCGGTGAGCACTCCCGACGCTCTCAACCATGACATGGCGACTCCCTGTAACCAAGCATCGACAGCGTGGTTAGCGCATTGGCGCTGCTGGCTTCCCGCCTTGACCTCGGGTGATGCGCACATCACCCGAGAGCGCAATACCTTCACCTTCTGCTCAGGGTGACTGCGCCGCCTCGCCCGCCTCGCCGTCGGGGCCGCGATCTGCTTGCGCGCTTCGCCCATGTCACCGTCCGTGACTGCGCGATGACCTGCTCCAGGGCCGCCTCGGACAGCGCCGGGCTGAGCGAAGGTGGCCACCTTGTCGCCGATGACCGCGAGTGTCCGGATCGACTGAACGTTGAACGCCTGGCGAGTGCCGACTGCGCCATGGTGCCGACTTTGGCACACCGTATCGGGCGCTGGTGGTCCTCGACGAACTGGCAGCGGATCAGGACCCGTAATTTAACTACTGCCGGATTCGGGCCGATACCTCGGTGCTGCCATGCAGTTGGGCTGTTGTGGCGATTACGGATGAAGTCCTGGCG
>NZ_JBEXET010000089.1:0-11217 GCF_040606415.1 Streptomyces sp. NPDC005423
TACGTTTCCGACTCTATCAGACCGTTTCCCGATCCGATTTCCTCGGCGCTTTCCAGGTTTCCGCTTCCGCGTTTCCCTTTCCGGCGGTTCCGACTTTAGCAGAAGCGCTGAGTCGGATTTCCCGTCCTCCGGGAGTGGCACCTGACACAGAGCGTGTCCGGCTTCCCCCTCGGGCGGAGCCGTAAACCTACTGGAGCGGGGCGCCCCGATGCAAATCGAGGTGCCCCGCTCCAGGTTCACGCGTGCCAGGGGTCGTGCGGCTGTCAGACCTCCACCACGACCGGGAGGATCATCGGCCTGCGCCGGTAGTGGTCGGAGACCCACTTGCCCAGCGTGCGGCGGATCAGCTGCTGCAGCTGGTGCGGCTCCACGACGCCGTCCTGGGCCGAACGCTCCAGGACTTCGGTGATCCTCGGGACGACGTCCGCGAAGGCGGAGTCGTCGATGCCCGAGCCGCGCGCCTGGATGTGCGGACCGCCGGTGATCTTGCCGGTGGACGAGTCCACCACCAGGAAGACCGAGATGATGCCCTCGTCGCCCAGGATTCTGCGGTCCTTCAGCGCGGGCTCGCCGACGTCGCCGACCGAGAGGCCGTCGACGTACACGTACCCCGCCTGGACCTTGCCGGAGATCCTCGCCTTGCCCTCGATCAGGTCGACGACCACGCCGTCCTCGGCGATGACGATCCGGTCGTGCGGGACGCCGGTCATGGCGCCCAGCTCGGCGTTGGCCCGCAGATGGCGCCATTCGCCGTGCACCGGCATCAGGTTCTTGGGCCGGCAGATGTTGTAGAAGTACAGCAGCTCGCCGGCCGAGGCGTGTCCGGAGACGTGCACCTTGGCGTTGCCCTTGTGGACGACGCCGGCGCCCCAGCGGGTGAGGCCGTTGATCACGCGGTAGACCGCGTTCTCGTTGCCCGGGATGAGCGACGACGCGAGGATCACCGTGTCGCCCGGGACGATGCGGATCTGGTGGTCGCGGTTGGCCATCCGCGACAGGGCCGCCATCGGTTCGCCCTGCGAGCCCGTGCAGACCAGCACGACCTGGCTGTCGGGGAGGTCGTCGAGGGTCTTGACGTCGACGACCAGACCCGGCGGGACCTTCAGATAACCGAGGTCCCGTGCGATGCCCATGTTGCGGACCATCGAGCGGCCGACGAAGGCGACCCGGCGGCCGTGCTCGTGCGCCGCGTCCAGGATCTGCTGGATGCGGTGGACGTGGCTGGCGAAGCTCGCCACGATGATGCGCTTCCGGGCGCTCGTGAAGACCTGCCGCAGGACGTTGGAGATGTCACGCTCGGGCGGGACGAAGCCCGGTACCTCGGCGTTGGTCGAGTCGGCGAGGAGCAGGTCGATGCCCTCCTCGCTGAGCCGCGCGAACGCGTGCAGGTCCGTGAGGCGGCCGTCCAGCGGAAGCTGGTCCATCTTGAAGTCACCGGTGTGGACCACCATGCCCGCCGGTGTGCGGATGGCGACCGCCAGGGCGTCCGGGATGGAGTGGTTGACCGCGACGAACTCGCAGTCGAAGGGTCCGATGCGCTCGCGGTGCCCTTCGGTGACTTCGAGGGTGTACGGGCGGATGCGATGTTCCTGGAGCTTCGCCTCGATGAGCGCGAGGGTCAGCTTGGAGCCGATCAGCGGGATGTCCGCCTTCTCCCGAAGGAGGAACGGAACTCCACCGATGTGGTCCTCGTGGCCGTGCGTGAGCACGATGCCGTCGATGTCGTCGAGGCGGTCCCTGATGGACGTGAAGTCCGGCAGGATGAGGTCGATGCCGGGCTGCTCCTCCTCGGGGAAGAGCACGCCGCAGTCGACGATCAGCAGACGGCCGCCGTATTCGAAGACCGTCATGTTGCGGCCGATCTCCCCGAGGCCGCCCAGTGGGGTGACCCGCAGGCCGCCTTCGGGGAGCTTCGGCGGCGGGGCGAGTTCAGGATGCGGATGACTCAAAAGACTCTCCTACCCATGCGCGCCACGTACCTGTGGGCACGTGGCGCGCATGACGTTCGTGCAACTGCTGTTGTCTGAGTGGGATGCGGGCACCGAAGTCCCGCGTTTTCAGTTGTGAAGTCTGGTGTCAGAGCTGTACCCCACCGGCGGCAAGATCGATCTTGAGCCGGTCGATCTCCTCGGGTGAGAGCTCGACCATCGGCGCGCGCAGCGGTCCGGCGGGCAGACCCTGGAGGGCGAGCGCGGCCTTGGTGGTCATGACGCCCTGGGTGCGGAACATGCCGGTGTAGACCGGAAGCAGCTTCTGGTGGATCTCGGTGGCCTTCTGCACGTCACCCGAGGTGTACGCCTCGACCAGCGCGCACAGCTCCGGGGTGACGACGTGGCCGACGACGGAGACGAAGCCCACGGCGCCCACGGAGAGCAGCGGCAGGTTCAGCATGTCGTCGCCGGAGTACCAGGCGAGGCCGGAGCGGGCGATGGCCCAGCCGGCGCGGCCGAGGTCGCCCTTGGCGTCCTTGTTGGCGACGATCCGCGGGTGCTCGGCGAGCCGGACCAGCGTTTCGGTGCCGATCGGGACGCCGCTGCGGCCGGGGATGTCGTAGAGCATGACCGGCAGTCCGGTGGCGTCGGCGACGGCCGTGAAGTGCCGGTGGAGGCCCTCCTGCGGGGGCTTGTTGTAGTACGGCGTGACGACGAGCAGGCCGTGTGCGCCGGTGCGTTCCGCCGTACGGGCGAGTTCGACGCTGTGGCGGGTGTCGTTGGTGCCGACGCCGGCGATGACGTGGGCGCGGTCGCCGACGGCCTCCAGTACGGCTCGTACGAGATCCGTTTTCTCCGTGTCGCTGGTGGTGGGGGACTCTCCGGTGGTGCCGTTGAGGATCAGGCCGTCGTTGCCTGCGTCCACCAGGTGGGTTGCGAGCCGCTGCGCGCCGTCGAGGTCGAGCGCGCCGTCCGCCGTGAAGGGCGTGACCATGGCGGTGAGGACCCGCCCGAAGGGGGTCTGCGGAGTGGAGGTCGGAGCCATGGGGAACACGCTACTCGCTGCTCACAGCGGGGTCTGCCCTCGGGGCGGGCGACAAGTCAGGACAAAGGTGGAACCCGGCACTGCCCGCTCGGGGGTTCAAGCAGTGCCGGGTCCGTTTGATCAGGCTAGATGAACTTCACCAAATGCCGCAATACGGACACTTCACGCGGCCGATCCGTACATGTGTGCCTGATCCGCGAAGAGCGTCACGCTACGGCGCCACCCGGCCGTTGGCGTTGAAGGCGGCATGGGTGAGCGGCATCAGCCCGGCCCACCTCGCCTCCATCTTCTCGCCGACCATCTCGATCTCCCGCTGCGGGAACGACGGGACCTTCGCCAGCTCGTGCTGGGTGCGCAGGCCGAGGAAGTGCATCAGCGAGCGGGCGTTGCAGGTGGCGTACATGGAGGAGAACAGGCCTACCGGGAGCACCGCGCGGGCGACCTCGCGGGCGACGCCGGCGGCGAGCATCTCCTGGTACGCGCTGTAGGCCTGGCGGTAGGAGCCCTCCATGGTGCGGGCGACCAGTTCCTGCTGGGCTTCGGTGCCCTCCACGAAGACGTACTTCCCGGGGCGGCCCTGCTGGACGAGCTTGCGGGAGGTGTCCGGCACGTAGAAGACGGGTTGCAGCTCCCGGTACCGGCCCGACTCCTCGTTGTACGACCAGCCCACCCGGTGCCGCATGAACTCGCGGAAGACGAAGATCGGGGCGGTGATGAGGAAGGTCATCGAGTTGTGTTCGAACGGGCTGCCGTGCCGGTCCCGCATCAGGTAGTTGATCAACCCCTTCGAGCGCTCCGGGTCCTTGGTCAGCTCGTCCAGGGACTGCTCCCCGACGGTCGACACACGCGCCGCGAACAGCACATCGGAGTCCGACGCACTGTGTTTGACCAGTTCGACGGTGACATCACCGCGCAGGTCGATCTTGAAATCGTCGTCGGGGTTGGGGGTCACGGTAAGGCGGGTCCTTCCCAGCTCGGGTCCCAGCTCGGGTCTTGGCGACGCCACTCTACGGCCCGCCAAACCGGACGATCACTGGCGTGCCCGAATGAACTCGTCGAAACCGGGCACCTTTCGACGTGATCGCTCGTCTGTATGAACGAGAGCCGTCCGTTCGACCCCTGATGGGAGAAGTTCCACCGATGTTCCGCCGGAGCGAGCCCGTCCCGTTCGCCTTCATCGCCGAGACCGACCGGTTCCGCAGCAATGTCACCGCCCCGCCCCGCGAACGGGCGTCCCTGAGCCAGATGGCCGGGCGCTGGCTGCTGGGCCTCACCCTCGCAGCCGGACTCGTGGGAGCCCTGGTCCTCGGGACGCCGGCGCTGTCCCAGAGCCAGGCCACCACGCAGACCCAGCAGTCACAGGCGTCCCAGGGGCACTGACCCTTCCGGACCCCCGAGGGTGGTGAGCAGGAACACAGGCGGATAGCCTCACCGGGCACAGCCCATGCATGGATTGAGTGAGGACCAGCCGTGCCCCTGCCCTTCCTGACGGCCGACCGCGCGTTCGACACGGCGGACGACCTCCCGCTGCCGTTCGACGACCGCGACCGCTGGCGGCGCCCCTACCGGATCGGGCCGTGGCGCGTGGGAGTCGCGGCGCTCGTCCTGCTGCTCGCCAGCTACGTGCTGTTCGCGGCGGTCGCCATCGCCCTGACCGGCTCCCGGTCCGAGGCCGGAGTGGTGCTCGGCATCGCCGCGCTCGTCATAGTCAGCGCCCTGCGGCTACTGCGCGTCGGTGTGTGGGTGAGCGCCCACGGACTGCGCCACGTGAGCTTCTTCCGTACCCGGACGGTGCGCTGGGAACAGGTCGTCGCCCTGCGGACGGTCCAGCAGCCGGTGCGCTGGCTCGGCCTGCCGCGCACGGTGCAGGGACAGGCGCTGACCCTGGTCCGCAGGAACCGTTCGAACGACAGCGGGTCGCCGCTGCTCACGACGCACAACGCCGACTTCCTGGCGCGTGCCGGAGCCTTCGACCGGGCCGCGGACAGCGTCGAGGTGTGGTCGGACGAGTACCGGCGGCACTGAGCCCCGGCGACCCTCCCCGCCGTACGCCGAAGGGGCCGGCCCGCGCATTTCGCGGGCCGGCCCCTTCGGCGTACCGTCCTTGGCCGCTCAGACGCGGACGGGTCTGCCGTCGTGCAGGGCGATCGCCCGCTGCATAGCCTTGCGGGCGCGCGGGGTGTCGCGGGCGTCGTGGTAGGCGACGGCGAGACGGAACCAGCTGCGCCAGTCGTCGGGGGCCGCCTCCGTCTCGGCCTTGCGGCGGCCGAAGACCTCGTCGGCCGAGTCGCGGTCGATACGCCCGGCGGGCGTGCGCCTCAACTCGTCGACGGGCAGGCCGCCTTCGGCGTCCAGTTCGGCGGCGAGCCGGTTGGCGGCACGGACGAACTGGGTGTTCTTCCAGAGGAACCAGAGGCCGATCACCGGCAGGATCAGGACCGCGATCCCGAAGGTGACCGTGATGACGGTGCCGGACTCGATGAGCATGACGCCGCGGCTGCCGACCAGGACGAAGTAGAAGACCAGGACGGCGGCCGTGACGGCGTAGGAGAGCTTGGCGCGCATGTCAGCCTCAGCCCAGGTCCAGGAAGTGCTCCAGGCCGAAGGTGAGGCCCGGGGTCGTCACCACACGGCGGGCGCCGAGCAGGATGCCCGGCATGAAGCTGCTGTGGTGCAGCGAGTCGTGCCGCACGGTCAGCGTCTCGCCCTCGCCGCCCAGCAGCACCTCCTGGTGGGCCAGCAGGCCGCGCAGCCGGACCGAGTGCACCGGGACGCCGTCGACGTTCGCGCCGCGCGCCCCCTCCAGGGCGGTGGCCGTGGCGTCCGGTGCCGGGGCCGAGCCCGCCTTGGCGCGGGCCTCGGCGATGAGCTGCGCGGTGCGCGTGGCGGTGCCGCTCGGCGCGTCCACCTTGTTGGGGTGGTGCAGCTCGATGACCTCGACCGACTCGAAGTAGGGCGCGGCGAGCTGCGCGAACTTCATGGTGAGTACGGCGCCGATGGAGAAGTTGGGCGCGATGAGGACACCCGTCCCCGGGGAGGCCTCCAGCAGGCCGGTGAGGCGGGCCAGGCGTTCGTCGGTCCAGCCGGTGGTGCCGACGACGGCGTGGATCCCGTGGCGTACGCAGTGGTCGAGGTTGTCCATCACCGAGTCCGGTGTGGTCAGTTCGACCACCACCTGGGCGCCGGTCCGGGTGAGCGTCTCCAGGTCGTCGCCCCGGCCCAGGGCCGCGACCAGTTCCATGTCCTCGGCGGCCTCGACGGCGCGTACCGCCTCCGAACCGATGCGGCCCCGGGCACCGAGGACCGCCACACGCAGCTTGCTCATCGTTCTTGCTTCCTTACCGGGGACGGGTACCGAGGACGTGTTCGCGGGGAGGTGTCTCAGGCGACCGCTTCGTGCAGCCGGGCCGCCTGCTTGTCCTTGAGCGGGCCGATGACCGACAACGAGGGCCGCTGGCCCAGGAGTTCGCGGGCCACGGAGCGGACTTCGTCGGGGGTGACCGACGCGATCCGGGTCAGCATGTCGTCGACGGACATCTGCTCGCCCCAGCAGAGTTCGCTCTTGCCGATACGGTTCATCAGCGCGCCCGTGTCCTCCAGGCCCAGGACGGTGGAGCCCCGGAGCTGGCCGACGGCGCGGCGGATCTCGTCGTCGGAGAGACCGTGCTCGGCGACCTGGTCGAGTTCGTCGCGGCAGATCTTCAGCACGTCGTGCACCTGGCTCGGACGGCAGCCCGCGTAGACGCCGAAGAGCCCGCAGTCGGCGAAGCCGGACGTGTACGAGTACACGCTGTAGGCCAGGCCGCGCTTCTCCCGGACCTCCTGGAAGAGGCGGGAGGACATGCCGCCGCCGAGGGCGGTGTTGAGGACGCCGACGGCCCAGCGGCGCTCGTCGGTGCGGGCCAGGCCCGGCATGCCGAGGACGACGTGCGCCTGCTCGGTCTTGCGCTCGATCAGCTCGACGCGTCCCGAGGCGCGGATGGCGCGGCGGCCCTCGCGCGGGGCGATGGGCGCCGCGTCGGGGGTGCGGAAGGCGCCGGCCTTCTCGAAGGCGGCACGGACCTGTCGTACGACCTTGTCGTGGTCGATGTTGCCGGCCGCGGCGACCACGAGGTGGGTGGGGTCGTAGTGCTTCTTGTAGAAGCGGCGGATGCGGTCGGCGGTGAGGGCGTTGACCGTGTCGACGGTGCCGAGGACCGGGCGGCCGAGGGGGGTGTCGCCGAGCATGGTGTGCGCGAACAGGTCGTGTACGCAGTCGCCCGGGTCGTCCTCGGTCATGGCGATCTCTTCGAGGATGGCGCCGCGCTCGACGTTGACGTCCTCCTCTCGGATCAG
Organism: Streptomyces sp. NPDC005423; assembly: GCF_040606415.1. Classification (NCBI taxonomy): domain Bacteria; kingdom Bacillati; phylum Actinomycetota; class Actinomycetes; order Kitasatosporales; family Streptomycetaceae; genus Streptomyces; species Streptomyces sp. NPDC005423. The sequence goes on from NZ_JBEXET010000089.1 coordinate 7,312, forward strand.
GGAGCCGGTCAGCATGTCGCAGACGACGTCGATGGCGAGCGGCAGGTCGGTGTCGAGCACGCGCGCGTAATAGCACGTGTACTCCTTCGCCGTGAACGCGTTCATCTCGCCGCCGACCGCGTCGATCGCGGAGGAGATGTCCAGCGCGCTGCGCTCGGAGGTGCCCTTGAAGAGGAGGTGCTCCAGGTAGTGCGTGGCGCCGTTCAGGGACGGCGTCTCGTCGCGGGAGCCGACGTGCGCCCAGATGCCGAAGGTCGCGGAGCGGACCGACGGCAGGGTCTCGGTGACGATGCGCAGGCCGCCCGGGAGGGTGGTCTTGCGGACCGTGCCGATGCCGTTCGTGCCCTTGATGAGGGTTTGGGTACGGGCGACGGCCCGCGCCTCAAAAGAGGTGCGGGCCGTCGCCTCGGAGCCACGGGACGTCACTGGTCGCCGTCGTCCTTCGCGTCGCTGTCAGATGCGTTGCCGCTCTCTTCGCCCTCGATGACGGGGATGAGGGAGAGCTTGCCGCGGGAGTCGATCTCGGCGATCTCGACCTGGACCTTCTGGCCCACGCCGACCACGTCCTCGACGTTCTCCACGCGCTTGCCGCCGGCGAGCTTGCGGATCTGCGAGATGTGCAGCAGACCGTCCTTGCCCGGCAGCAGCGACACGAACGCGCCGAAGGTGGTGGTCTTGACGACCGTACCCAGGTAGCGCTCGCCGACCTCCGGCATGGTCGGGTTGGCGATGCCGTTGATCGTGGCGCGGGCGGCCTCGGCCTGCGAGCCGACCTGGGCACCGATGTAGATGGTGCCGTCGTCCTCGATCGTGATCTCGGCGCCGGTGTCCTCCTGGATCTGGTTGATCATCTTGCCCTTGGGGCCGATGACCTCGCCGATCTTGTCCACGGGGATCTTGACGGTGATGATCCGCGGGGCGTTCGGGGACATCTCGTCCGGCGTGTCGATCGCTTCCATCATCACGTCGAGGATGTGGAGGCGGGCGTCACGGGCCTGCTTGAGGGCGGCGGCCAGGACGGAGGCGGGGATGCCGTCCAGCTTGGTGTCGAGCTGGAGGGCGGTGACGAACTCCTTGGTGCCGGCGACCTTGAAGTCCATGTCGCCGAAGGCGTCCTCCGCACCGAGGATGTCGGTGAGGGCGACGTAGTGCGTCTCGCCGTTGATCTCCTGCGAGATCAGACCCATGGCGATACCGGCGACCGGGGCCTTCAGCGGCACACCGGCGTTCAGCAGCGACATGGTGGAGGCGCAGACCGAGCCCATGGACGTCGAGCCGTTGGAGCCGAGGGCCTCGGACACCTGACGGATCGCGTAGGGGAACTCCTCGCGGGTCGGGAGCACCGGCACCAGGGCACGCTCGGCGAGCGCGCCGTGGCCGATCTCGCGACGCTTCGGGGAGCCGACGCGGCCGGTCTCGCCGACGGAGTACGGCGGGAAGTTGTAGTTGTGCATGTAGCGCTTGCGGGTCACCGGGGAGAGGGTGTCCAGCTGCTGCTCCATGCGGAGCATGTTGAGGGTGGTGACGCCCAGGATCTGGGTCTCGCCACGCTCGAACAGCGCGGAACCGTGCACGCGCGGGATGGCCTCGACCTCGGCGGCGAGCGTACGGATGTCCGTCACGCCACGGCCGTCGATGCGCTTCTTCTCCTTGATGACACGCTCACGGACCAGGGACTTGGTCAGCGAGCGGTACGCGGCGGAGATCTCCTTCTCGCGGCCCTCGAACTCCGGGAGGAGCTTCTCGGCGGCGAGACCCTTGACGCGGTCAAGCTCGGCCTCGCGCTCCTGCTTGCCGGCGATGGTGAGCGCCTGGGCCAGCTCGGGGCGGACGGCGGCGCTGAGCGCCTCCAGGATGTCGTCCTGGTAGTCCAGGAAGATCGGGAACTCACCGGTCGGCTTCGCGGCCTTCGCGGCGAGGTCGGCCTGGGCCTTGCAGAGGACCCTGATGAAGGGCTTCGCGGCGTCCAGACCGGCGGCGACGACCTCTTCGGTCGGGGCCTCGGCGCCGCCCTTGACCAGCTCGATGGTCTTCTCGGTGGCCTCGGCCTCGACCATCATGATCGCGACGTCGCCGTCCTCCAGGACACGGCCCGCGACGACCATGTCGAAGACGGCGTCCTCGAGCTCGGTGTGCGTCGGGAACGCGACCCACTGGCCGTTGATCAGCGCGACGCGGACGCCGCCGACCGGGCCGGAGAAGGGCAGACCGGCCAGCTGCGTGGACGCGGAGGCGGCGTTGATCGCCACGACGTCGTACAGGTGGTCGGGGTTGAGGGCCATGATCGTGGCGACGACCTGGATCTCGTTGCGCAGGCCCTTCTTGAAGGACGGGCGCAGCGGGCGGTCGATCAGGCGGCAGGTGAGGATCGCGTCCTCGGAGGGCCGGCCCTCGCGGCGGAAGAAGCTGCCGGGGATCTTGCCGGCGGCGTACATCCGCTCCTCGACGTCCACCGTGAGGGGGAAGAAGTCGAGCTGGTCCTTGGGCTTCTTGGAGGCAGTGGTGGCCGACAGCACCATGGTGTCGTCGTCCAGGTACGCGACGGCGGAGCCGGCGGCCTGCTTGGCCAGGCGGCCCGTCTCGAAGCGGATGGTGCGGGTGCCGAAAGTACCGTTGTCAATGACGGCCTCGGCGTAGTGGGTCTCGTTCTCCACTAGTGTTTTCTCCGTTACTTGTCGTCTTTCGCCCCTCCTCGCCCGTGTGGCGGGGGACGCGTCGGAGAAGCGCTCCGTCTGGTGCTGGCCGGTCTTCGATCGAAGCACCCGGGGTCTCTTCGCCCGGGGGCCACTACCGAGGACCGGCGGCGGCGCGGTGCGCCTCTCCTGAGTTGTCGTGCTGTGTCGTGCGTACCGCGTTGTGCTACCACACTACAAAGCGTGAGTGACAGTCCGCATGTTTCCGCACGTACGGCAAAGGGAGCGACTCCCGATCGTTTCGGGAACCGCTCCCTTCACGGTGTCCTACTTGGCGCCGGCCGCACCGCGGCGGATGCCCAGGCGGTCGACCAGCGCACGGAAGCGCTGGATGTCCTTCTTGGCCAGGTACTGCAGCAGACGGCGACGCTGACCGACCAGGATCAGCAGACCACGACGGGAGTGGTGGTCGTGCTTGTGGGCCTTGAGGTGCTCGGTCAGGTCCGAGATCCGGCGGGAGAGCATGGCGACCTGGACCTCGGGGGAGCCGGTGTCGCCCTCCTTCTGGCCGAACTCGCCGATGATCTGCTTCTTCGTAGCGGCGTCGAGCGACACGCGTACTCCTCGTAGTCTTCTGGTGAGCCACCGAGTGCCCCTGGTCCACATCTCAGGGAAGCTTCCGTTACTCGGGAGGCGGGGATCCGCTGGGCGCGGCCTCCAGAGCGAACGGCTCCGGGGGTGCGTACACAAACGTCCGCTACACAGCGTACCAGCCTGGGCGGATGCGCCGGCCCAGCTCCTCGAACGGCCCCGGGATGCGCGGGTGCGGCCACTAGGGTGATCCATCTACGTGGGTACGTCGGTACGGCGGGAAGGGGTCGCTTCGCCATGGCGGAGACGGAAGCGGAGACCAAGGCGCGCAAGGAACGGGAGCGGGACGAGCTCTACGCCCTCGACATCTCCGGTGTCGAGTGGCAGAGCGCGCCGGGCACGGAGGAGCACGAGGAGCGGGTCGAGATCGCCTACCTGCCCGACGGTGCCGTGGCCATGCGCTCGTCCCTCGATCCGGAGACCGTGCTGCGGTACACGGAAGCTGAGTGGCGCGCCTTCGTCCTGGGGGCGCGGGACGGGGAGTTCGACCTGGAACCGGCGCCGCAGGACGGGCCCGGAACCGGCGCGGAGTAGTCCGCGGAGACGTGGAAGGGGCGGCACGGCCGACTCGCTCGCCGGGCTGAAGCCGTCCTTCGCGGACATCGGCGAACTGGGCGGCTTC
>NZ_JBEXET010000090.1:0-9289 GCF_040606415.1 Streptomyces sp. NPDC005423
CTACACTCTATCCAACCCCCTCTCCCCCCCCCCCCCCCACTCCCGACCCGGGGGCCCCCTGGTGCGCGCACCACATCCTCGGTGCGCGCACCGAGCGCACCGCCTGCCCGAGTAGATGCGCACCGCCCGGCCGTGGATGCGGCGCGCGCCCGCCGGACCCGCCCTCGAACCCATTCCGTGTGACCTGCCACACGTGCGCGGGCCCCATATCGCGCATTCGGGACTCTGGCCGGACAGCGGACAAGGGGCTGTGTGATATAGGAACTCGGCTCGATCCGGCTCCTCTTGGCGGTGGCATCGCGCGCGACTCCGAGCGCGCCGCGCGCCGCGACACGCGCCAGGTGCGGACGGTGCGCGCACCATCCCGCCGCCGCGCTGGCGGTGAGCACCGCCGCCCCGCACCGGGTGCGCACCACCGCACCGACGATGCGCGCCATGCGCACCGGGTGCGCGCACCACCGGCCCGAGAGTGGACGACATCGTGCGGAGTGGACCCCACTCGGTGGGCGCCACCGCACCCGATGCCCGGACAGTGGACTCCACTCGATGTACGACATCGGCCGGGAGCGCACGACATCGCAGTGGGGGAGTGCACAGCATCCGATGTCCATCGCCGGGGCCGGGCCGGTGCATCGTTCCTTGATTGTGCACGAGCGGTCATCGACCGGTGCTAGCTTCCGCGCGTGCTTAGCCGACCGTCGTGGACCGTGCATTTCGTGAGCCGGGAGCTTCCGGAGCCTGCGACCATGCCCTTCTGCCTGCGTGAACTGTGTGACGGCTACGTGGATTGGCTGGATGAGGAGGGCTTACCGGACGGGCTGCCGTTCCTGCTCTCGCCGACGTTTGCGTACGACGTAGCGCTCAACTCGTACTTCCTTCAGGCGAACTTGCTCATCGCGCCGTGGAACAGCAACGCCAACCGGGCCAGGGCACTGCTCCGCTTCTTGAACTTCCTGCACTTCGCCCGCGGTGGAAAACTGTGGCGGGACGCCACGGAGGCCGATCCCCTCGCATTTCATCAGTGGCGTCGCCGCGATGAGGCCGGGCCCCGGGTGGGAGGCAGCACCTGGAACCAGGAGGTGTCCCTGGTCAACCAGTTCTATGAGTGGGCTCTCCGGAAGCGGCATATCGCAGCTGTCCCGATCCCGCACCGTGTGAGACGGCCGGCACCGATCGGCTCGGTGATGCGCACTGCCGTCTCCCAGACGGTTCCGGCAACCTACGCCCACGACGAGCACGGCGAGCGGATCGAGTGGATGCCGCCCCGCACCTACCACTCGAGGTTTCCGCTATGCGGTCGGCTCCGGCCATGGAAGCGACACCGGATCGACCGAGCCGCTACGACGAGCTCGTCGCTCGGAATGCCAAACTCAAACGGCGCAATCGCGAGCTCAATGACCACCTAACTGTCGCCGCCGCGCACATCCAGCGCATCACCTTGGAGAACCAACGTCTGCGGCAAGGACTCGAATCCGCAACCGGCGTCACTCGACTCACACCTTTTCCGGCAGGCCGTTCCTCCCTCGACTAAGACCGACCAGCAAATGGATCACTTGAGGCAGCCAAGCGGGTGGCCCGCTGTGAACTCCTTCCGGGCGGGCAGGAGCGCCACGAACTGGTTCCAGAGGGGTTCGAGCAGGCAAGATGGCAGTGCGGGCACGGCTGTCCTTCGTGATCACTGAGCGTAGAGAAATCCATGATCACGTGGAACCGTGCCCGTTCTGCTACTCACCCCATCTCCCGGGCACCTGCTGCCGATCCGGTCTGAGAGCGAAGCTCAGTCACCCGTTGCCCCGTCGGTCCGCTCCCGCAGGAAGTCGGCGTGGCCGTTGTGGCGGGCGTACTCCTGGATCATCAACACGTAGACCCAGCGCAAACTGAGGGAAACTCCGCGAGAGGACATGAAGGTCTTGTCGAGGCCGTGCCCGGCCGCCGCCGCGTCGCACGCTTTGACCTCGGCCTGGAACAATCCGAAGTCTCTCTCCGCATGGGCTGCGTGAACTCCGTCGAGTCCTTCATTGCCATCTGACGGGCCGGTGAAGATATCGCCGATAGCCTCACCTGCGAAGCTTCGCCGGAACCACCATCGCTCCACCTCCGCCATGTGCCGGACCAAGCCAAGGAGGGTGAGGTCCGACGGCTCTACGGTCGCCCGCGCCAATTGGGCCGACTCAAGCCCGGCACACTTGGCCAGCAACGTTTCCCGGTGCCAGCTCAGCCAACCCTCCAACATCTGACGCTCAGTGACCGTACCCAGGCCGCCTAGCTGCTTGTCGCGCTCGACCGGTGGTGCTGTCCATGTCATGGATCCACCCTGCACCGCCACCTGGAAGGGGATCAAGCAGGCAACATGGCAGCGCGGTCAACCCTCGCCACCTCCGGGCGCCTCTTGCCGGCCGGTCTAAGATCTTTGGTCAACGGTCAGTATCAAACTGCGGCCACGACCTTGACCGGGTTCGCTACGTGCGACATCCCGCCCGAACGGGACAGCGCCCGGGGGAGGAGAAGTCTCCTTCCCCGGGCGCTGCCCCGGCTTCCGCTCCGCTCAGGTGGCGGCCTGCCCGTACCCGGCGCCGACGTTGCCGCGGATGTCGGCGAGGAACTGGGAGACCTGGTCGACCTCCTGCATGCACTCGATCAGGAACACCGCCGCGATGTAGGCGGCCTGTGCCCCGCCGCCCGCGTGGCACCAGCGCCTCAGATACCGGCTCGTCACGGCCACCAGGTCCTCGAGGACGTTCCCGGCGTCGCAGTCGGTGTGCTCATCGGGCACGACGCTGATGTAGTCGGCCAGCAGCAGCGCGCCGAACTCACTGATCAGCAGCGCCAGCTCGAGGCCGTCGGCGTGGAAGGCCGCCAGCGCGGCCTGGTCCTGCTCGCTGCCCTGGGACCGCCAGACCAGCTCTATGTAGTCGGTGGCCCGCGTGATCTGCTCCGGGGCGAGCTCGGGCAGCTTCGACGTCGTCGTCTCCATGACGCTTCCTCACTGTTCACACACCGGGCGCCCGTTGCGCCCGGCCGGTCGCCCTACGGTGCAGGCACTTGCCTGTGGACAGATTCCGGAGCTGGGGCGGGGCGGTGCTCGTGACGTCGATCATGGACAAACCCGTTGGTCTATCGGGTCAACCAGGTGAAAGCGGACGCCGATCGGGGGTGATCGTCAGGTCGCGGACAAAGGGTGGCTTCGCACGGTGGCCACGGCCCGCACCACTTCGCGTGCGGGCCGGACCTGTCACCGATCCGGCCGCGTACGGCCGGAGAACTCCGAGGACGCGATGACCACTGCACCCACCCCGCACACTCCGCCGGCCCCGGCGGACACCGCTGCGACGGCGAGCCCCGCTCCGAGCCCTGTGGCGAGCCCCGCTTCCAGCCCCGCAGCCCCGAGCCGCCGTCTGACCGTTGTCGCTGATCAGACGCCCGATTCACCCGCCCCGGCCGGTTGCAACTCCTCTTCTCCTACTACTGATGTACCTGGAGAAGCGTCCCGGGCCCGCAAGGCTGCGGCGAAGGCCGGAGCGGAGATCCGCGGCGAGGTCCTGCTCACCCTCCCCCAGCTGCGCCTGGCCACACCCCGCCAGCTCAAGGCGCTGCTGCTGCCCCACCAGCAGGACACCGACCACGTCCGACGCGCACTGCGCAACCTGCTCGCCGAATCCCCGGCTCTGATCGGCCGGACCCACCGCGCCCAGCAGAGCTACTGGTACTGCACCCCGGCCGGGCTCGCTGAAGCAGCCGCCTCCGGCGAACTTCCGCCAAGGGCCGGCCACGCCACAGGCAAGCGCGCCGCCAGCAAGACGGGCCTGCGGGAGCACGGCCTCGCCCTGGTCGACACCGTCATCGCCTTCCACCAGGCGGAGATGGCCGACCACGCCGACTGGCAGGTGGAAGTCGCCCACCCCACTCCGGCCGGGAACCTGGTGCCCGACGGCGTGGTGCTCCTGAACGACAGCTCCAGCGCGTTCGTGGAGATCGACCGCACGATGTCCTACGCCCGCCTGGTCGCCAAGCTGGAGCGCTACGACGCCTACCGCAACGCGCCGCCGTCCGGGCGCGGGAACGCTGCCCGAGCTCCGCGCAGCCACTGGCAGGAGACCTACGCCGGGCCGTCTTTGGAGCGGCCCTTCCCGCCGGTGCTGTTCGTCTTCGCCCCCGCCCCGCGCCGCGCGGCCCCGGCAACGAGGGAGGCAGCCTTCCACGACCGCCCCCGCCGCGTCGGGGGCGTGAACTACCGGATGACCGTGGCGACGACGACCCTGCCCTTGCTGACCCGCAGCGGGGCCGATGGGCCGGTGTGGCGGATCGCCGGCAACGGCCGCGGCGAGGACCGCTGTTCTCTGGCCGCGCTGCCGAAGGCACGGTGAGCACGGTGTGCCCGGCCACCCAGGCCGGGTCCACCGTCGTCTTCACGCTCTCGTTGTCGGTGGCGGCTGGGAGGCTTGGTCGGATGAACGGCGATGAGCAGCTGCGAAACGGCCGCGACCACGACGCCCAACCCCGGTCCGCTCCCGCACCGGACCTACGCCGAACTGGTCGGCGGTCCGCTGGACGGTCTGCTGCTGGACATTCACGGATGGCGGACCGTGGAAGTCGACGACGGGGTGGCCCTGTCCACCGAGCTCGGGCAGTTCCCCGGCGGGCGGTCGCTGTACGACCCGCGCCTCGGCGAGCCCCGCACACCCGGCCCCGGTGTGAGCTGGATCTTCTACTACTCCGGCGAGACGCCCTGACCGCTGCTGCGGCTCGCCCTGCCGGTCTGTCCGATGCACGCTGGGAAGCGTGAGCAGCACGCCTATCGTCGTACACCCGCCCGCAGACACGGGAGGCCGGAGGGTGACCGTGCACTCCCATGGCCGGGACGAAATCCTCGGCACCGCCTACAGCGATCACGACCTGGTGGTGTTCCTCGAGGGCGCGGGCATCCACGATGCCGACAGCATCCTGGACTATGACCGGTGGATCGAGTGGCGCGGCGGCCGCGCACACCAGTGGAGTGCTGCCTGAAGCCGCTTTGCGCGCCGGTTACGGGCAGGCGTGCTCGGCTCGGTGGGAGCACCCGACCATGAACCCGACCACAGCAGGTCAGCGGGGCATGGCCGCCCCCCGGCTGCGCTGCCTCCGGTCGGGCGGCCTGTGGCGTTCGTCTATCCGGCCGCGGGGACGGTGCCTGCGGAAGTGCTGTCAGCTGATAGTGGGGCGCTCTGCGCTTGGGATGGAGTGGCGCCGTGTCGGCGTTGGCGTTGGCTGTAGGTGGTGATGGCCTGCCATAGGTGGCGTCGGTCGGCGTCGGGCCAGGGCAGGCCGGTGAAGTGCAGTTCGGCATAGGTGGCTTGCCAGGGCAGGAAGTTGGAGGTGCGTTGTTCGCCGGCGGCACGGTCCGAACTGCGCCACCTCGCCCGCGCCCACGGAGCCGTCCGGGCCGCGCGACCGGCCGCCGTGGGCGACCAGGAGCACGAGGTTGCGCTGGGGGTTACGCCTGGTCCCTCTCCAGCGAGATCTCACGCAGGCCGGCCTCGAGGTCAAGAAGGTCTGCCAGCTCCGCGTCGAACCGCGTGTTCTGCTCCGCCCACGACTGCTCGAACAGGTCTGTCACCGGTCTTCACGCTCCTCACGCCGTGCCAGGCGGGCAGTAAGCATGAGGCGGGCCTTACGGAGGCTGGAGCGCACGGTTTCAGGACTGATGCCCAGCTCTTCGGCGATCTCCGTAGGCGAGTGACCGTCGTACTTCCAGGCCACGATCTGCCGCTGGCGGGGAGGGAGATCGGCCAGCAGCCGCAGGAGGTCCTGCTGCTGCTCCCACTCCGCAGCCGCGTCCGGTGAGGAAAGCAGCGGGGAAGGTTCTGGAACGTCCTCACAGAGATCCGCTTCAGCGCGGCTGAGATGCCGGACGAGTTCTCGGGACGCGACCCGCCGGGTCCAGGCAGGCGTCCAGGACGGGCAACAGGGCCGTCAGCAGTGCGGCGGAGGCGAGCAGGGCGGTTCTTCGTACGGAACGCATGGAGCTTCCCCCTTGGCAGCCGTGAGTGAACTGGGGCGCACGGGGCCGTCAAGACACACGACACCCCTTTCGGCCCTGCTCGAATTGATGGCGTTTCGCCCTCGGGTCTGTGAGGTTGGGAGCACTCCACAGGTCACCGACTTCCGGGATGTGCCCATGAAGAAGTCCACTTTGTCCTCACCCCGCGCAAGGCGCCTCGCGGGGGCCCTGGCTTGCGCGTTCGCCCTCGTCGGCACCATGACGAGTGCCGCTGTCGCGCAGCCCGCCGGGAGCAACCAGGCGGCGTCCTCCTGCAACTTTGACGGCGTCGACGGCCACTGGTATTGCAGGAACAGGCCGGGGATCCGCGTGGAGTGGGCCGGGCAGACCGTCGGCTACCTTGGCGGGACCGTCAACTGGTTCACCTGCCGGTACGAGGGTGACCCCACCGGCGGCGGCGGCCCGCACCCCAACCGCTGGATCTACACGCTCGCCGACACGCCTCACTACAGCCACGGTGGCTGGGGCTTCGTGAAGGACAGCGACGTGTACGACGAGACAGACCCGCTGCCGAGCTGCTGATCCCGGCCCCGGGCGCCCGAGGACGTCCGGGCCAGGAGCGCCCCCGGCGAGTTCGAGGAACTCGCCGGGGGCTCCTGCCGCTGTCCTGGGCGATCTCCGCCGCTATCGAGAGACGCGCTCCCTGTCTGATGAGGAAACCGACCAGCTTGGGTCTGAACTCCAGATAGAAGGAGCCTCTTCCAACCTGACGGCTGGTTGGATCGGCACCCCGGCGGCGGGCATGAAGAAAGCTCCTGGTAGACGGGTTCACGACCAAGATCACCAGTCCGCCAGGAGCTCTCGCGTGCTTGTCTACCCGTCCGGCATCGATCTGTCCAGCCGCACCCTGCAGCACCTCTCCGGCCTTCTCGCAGGTCACCGCCGTCGGATCGGCTCCCGGTGGCGTCGCCTGACCTGCGGTCGGCAGGCCCTGCTCGTCCTGGCACACCTGCGCTGCGGCGACACCTATGCCCGCCTCGCAGCAGGATTCCACATCGGGACCGCGACGGCCTACCGCTACATACGCGAGGCCGTCGGCCTCCTGGCCGCCCTCGCACCCACGCTGGAACAGGCCATGACGACTGTCCGGAAGAAGGCGTACGTGATCCTCGACGGCACCGTGCTGCCGATCGACCGCATCGCTGCCAACCAGCCGTACTACTCGGGTAAGAAGAAACACCACGGGATGAACGTGCAGGTCCTCGCAGATCCAGCCGGCCGTCTGATCTGGGCCTCGGACGCACTACCCGCAGCCGTGCACGATCTGACCGCGGCCCGGACCCACGGCATCCCCGCCGCTCTCGCCGCCGACGACATCAAGTGCTGGGCGGACAAGGCCTATCAGGGCGCAGGTCAGGCGGTCCGCGTCCCGTTCCGGGGCAAGGGGCTGCGCGGATGGCGTCGGCTTCACAACCGCGATCACGCCAAGATACGCAGCCTCGGCGAACGTGCCATGGCCACCCGCAAGTGCTGGCGAGTCCTGCGGAAGCTCCGCTGCAGCACCACCCGGATCACAGCCGTCGTCCGAGCCATCGTCACCCTCGAACTCGCCGCCTGATCAAGATGGAAAGGGCTCAAGGCCTCGAATTCTTCGGTGGAGGGGAAGGTGGAGGCGCTCTGGGACGGCTGTGCCGTGCCCATGGCTTCCCGCGGCTCACGATCACTCATGCTCGCTGCTCCCGTTCACGACCAGACGAAGCCGGGTTCCGTCCCCACACCGTCCGTCGAACCGCCCTCCCCGGGGAGGGCCTGAGCGATACCAACGAGGTAGGCACCGCGCGCTTCCTCTTGCCGCACGCGCCAGCGAAGGCGAAGCCGCAAGGCCAACGGGCCGGCGGCAAGGCTTCCGACCAGGCCCAGAGTTGTGAAGTCCATATTAGGTAGAGGGCTTTGAGACGGTGAGCGTGAACTGCTCCCGCAGATTGATTGGCGGTTCGGACGTGCCCCGCTCGGACTGCGCCCGCGTACGCGACGGAAGAGTACCCACCCGGGAGCCACTGCGAGCGCCCACCGAGCCGCCATGGTCGGGGCGACCACGGTCCGACCAACAGGCCGACCACGACTCCCGTCCGCACCGCCCACAGCCCGACCACGGCTGCTCAGCGCGTTGCGCCGCGATCCTGGAATCCCTGACCCGCGCCGCAGCGGACGTGAACGGCGGCCGGGGTCAGGAGTCGTCGGGGGCGGAGTCGGTGATGTGGTCGAAGCCACGGAGCGGCGGCGTCAGCTCCTGCCCGGCTCCGCACAGCGTGTACAGCGGGTGCCCGGGTGCTCTGCCGCGTCCAGGGCGCGGTCCACATCGAGCAGCGGCGCACCCGCCGGTGCTTCCTCGCAGTCCGGTGCGTGCAGGACGGAGTGGGCCGGGCCGCGGCCCTCGCACCTTCGCCAGCACCCAGCGCGAAGGCCTGCGCTCCCCGAGGACTTCACGGACCACCGACTGCGGTGACCGCTTCAGCTTCTCGGTGACGACCTGGTCGTAGTCGACGCCGCCGACCGGCCGTACGTGGTCGGGGGCGCGCACCCACACCCGGTACTCCGCCGCCTCCACACCGCCGTCCTCGCGATCTCGGAACGACGGCAGCCCTACCAGGTACAGCCAGTCCGTCTCCGTCTGCCGCCGTCTCCACAGCCGCGCCACGACTTCCTGCTGCTCGGTCCCGAGCAGAGGATCTGCGGGCAGCACGACCCGGACCGGCACAGGTACGTGTTCGGTCGCATCGTCGGAGGGTGTCGTCACGGCCCCACACTAAGCAGCCTGAAACCAGAGGCGCGGAAGAGGGCGCGAGGGCCAGAATCCTTCCTGGGATGTCGTCCCGCACGCCGAAGGAGCGCCGCCATCAGCAAGCCGATCTCGCCTCAGAACATGAAGAACCTGGTCTTCATCAGGCTGCTGTACCGCCAGACACGGCCAAGTTGTAGATGGAGAAGGACCACGCGATGAGCGCGAGCACGACGGGAATGGCACCCACCACCACCACCGCAGCCCACGGGAAGGCTGCCGGGGGCCGATGTCCTTCGGCTGACCGCGAGTTCTGCGAAACGAGCGAGAACTTGCTGGCGGCCGTGGCGACCGTCGCGACGCAACCGCAGATCAGTCCCAGTCCGAAGATGATGTGGCCGGCCACGTATTCCTGGTTCAGGCCGGCGCTCTGCGCTCTGAGGGGCCTCGCGTTTTCCGGACAGGCATCTGACTGTCTATTTCACGCGGCGATTCGCAACTTCTCGTGCTCGGCGTGGACTTCGCGCGGAGGG
>NZ_JBEXET010000091.1:0-8438 GCF_040606415.1 Streptomyces sp. NPDC005423
CACCGCCGTCGGGGCCGTCGGGGCCGTCCGGCTCCGGCCCGTCGTCCGCCGGCTCCGCGAACTCCTCCAGCGTCTCGTCGAGCTTGTTCTCGTCGCGTGCGCGCACCAGGGGTGCGGCGGCCGGGGAGTGTGGCGCACCGCGATGCGCACCGGTGCGGCGGCCGGGAGTGTGTGCACGGCATCGTCGGTGCGCGCACGATGCCGTGCATCGTCATGCTGGTGGCCGCGATGCAGTGGATGCCGGGATGTTCCACTCTCCACCGGCGAGTGCTCACCAGAGTGGAGTCCACTTCCACCCGATGCGCACCACGGTGGACTCCACTCTCCGGCCGGTGCATCGTCGGGCTGCACGCCGGACGCCTGGCAGGGTCCACCGTGTCCGCTCTGGAAGGGGCGCACCCTCATGCGGACGTTAGGAGTCCTTGGAGACGACCACGCTTTGCGACGCGATCGATGGCAGGTTGAGGCCCCGCATCGCCAGGATCGACGCCAGCCCCCATGCGACCGTGGCGAGGCCGGCTGCTACCTGACGGGCGGGCCCCGGTGTGCCCGACCACACCATGATGACGGTGATGGCACCCCACACGACCCAGGTCGTCCGCGCGCCGAAGCCGCCGAACAGGAAGCTCATCAGCAGCAACGCCGCGCCGCTGGCGACCCACAGCAGATGTAGCGAGGTGACGGGTAGGGGCAGCCCGGCGGAGTGCGCGGTCAGATAGGCGTGGACCGGGTCGTCAATCGTCGCGACGACATCGTTCCAGTGCCATCCGCCAGCCGGCGTACGCCAGGTGCGAGCTGTGTGCGACACGGTGCTGGTCAGCACCCCGAGTGCGGCGATGGCGACCAGGCTGACCGAGAGCAGGACGACCAGCTTGATCCAGACGGCGCTCTCGCGCCAGCCGCCCGTCAGTGAGTCCCCGACTTCCTGGCGCCGCGCCTCAAGCCATTCCGGATCGCTCACGACAACCGGTGACGTCATCCCCAGTGCGGCAGTCGGTGCGCGATGTGTATTGGGCGGAGCCTTGAAGTCCGCGCCCAGTTCCCCGAGAGCCTCCTGCACCAGGAGGACAACGCGCCGGTCGTGCCCGAAGACCGCGTACGTGGCGCAGGCGGCGGTCGCCGGCAGCAGCGGAAACAGCCACCAGGCGCTCCACTGCACCGAGCATTGCACGCTCAACGCGGCGCCGGTCGCGGCGAGTCCGGCGATCAGGCACCGCCCTGCCCGTACGGCTATCGCCTGCGAGCTGACCGTGATGGGCCGGGGCATCGGCTCCCGGCGGAAGCCGGAGCGGACCACCGGCCATAGCTGAGCCAGCGGGCTCCACGGGTCACTGACGAAGACGATGCCGACCAGCATCAGCAGGTCGATCAGGATCGTCCAGCCGTCCGCTCCGGACCTGGTGGCCGCCAGGTGCAGCGCTGCTGCGGACATCATCGCCAGGCACCCCAAGGCGCGTCCCAGCAGATGGCAGCCGGTCCGCAGTCGATCGATGATTTGGGCCGCTGACCGACCCGGCTGGACCAGACTCCACTCATCGCTGACCGCGTCCCGCCGCTGCTGGCCGTCGTTGAGGAACCCTTGTGCGGCGCTCAAAGCCTTGTTGAAGTCGGCGCGGAAGAATGCCTCCTGCAGCTCCTCCGGCATCGGCGGCAGCCCGGGCTCTTCGGCCGAGGCGACGGAGCGTCGCGACTGGGCGAGTTGCTCCTCCAGTTCGTCACTGCGCTTGCGCAGTCGAGTCAGGAGAACCTCGGTCTCGTCCCGGCTGGTACGGGCCCGGCGCAGCTCCCGCTGCGCCGCATCTAACTGTTCGGTGAGCTGGCCAAGACGTGCCTCGTTCTCTTCGTTCTCCTCGTCGTACTGGTCTTGGAGAGTCGTTACCTGCTGTCGCAAATCGGCGGTGAACCGGCTGAGGCTCAGCACCAGCTGCTGGGTACGACCCCGCTCTTCCATCAGTTCCTGGTTGCGCTCGTGGGCCTGCGCGAGTTGATCGTGGGCTTTGGCGGCCTGGTCCTGGGCGGTGGCCGCGACACTGGCCAAAGCCGTCCCTGATGGATCGGCGTCCGCTGGCGCCCGCGGGGAGGGAAGTTCTGGGGTGGCCTTCGGGCGCTGGGCAGCAACGAACAGGCGTAAGGCTTCCCTCATGCAGACCGGTTGCTGGCGGGGAGGGGTGACGTGGGTGACCAGTTTGTTCACGAAGGCCTGAGGAGGCACGGCCTCGCCGTTCAGGAACGAGGAGATGGTGGTCCTTCCGTAGCCGGTCGGCTCCTCCAGGTCCCGCTGCGTCTTGCCCGCCCGTTTCACCAGGCCCCGCAGGTACTTCGCCAGCTCGACGCTCTCGGGCGTCGCGTCCTTGTGAAACGCGCCGTATCCCCGGCCGCCCGACTTCTTTTCTGCCATGACCTCTCCCCGCCACCCGGCTCTCCCCTGCCGTACACCGATGATCAGCGTACGGACAGTCAGAACCTGGCGACAGAGCGCGATGAGAGGTTGTCCGGCCGCAGCCGTATGTCCGGGCCAGTCCGGCCATGTCCGGCCGCCACCTGCGCAAACACGACCGGACAACTGACGGACAACTCCAGCTGGGCAAGTCTCGTTTCAGTGCCGTCCCCCGACCCTGGAGTCGTTCTTCATGCCCCGCTCAGTCGCTCCCGCCCGCACCACGCCGTCCAACCCCCGCCGCACCGGGGCCCGCACCGCAGGGCCCGGACAGCTGACGATCCCCTCAAAACGATCACGCTGCGGCCGCTCGCGCAGCAGTCTGCCCCGCATGAGCGAACTCGCGATCGACACCGGCGACGGCGGCCGCGTCATCGACCTGAGCCGCGAACGAGACGCCGCCGACCGACTGCCCCGGGGCAAGGCCGGCGGACGCTACCGCTGCTGCTCCTGCGGAGCGAAGCTGATATTCACCGGCCCCACCACCCCCGGCTCCGGCTTCACACCCCGGTTCCGCCACGACGGCAGCGCCCCCGGCAGCGACCGGTGCGGCGCACCGGCCCCCCACCAGGCCGACGTCCAGGCCGACCTCACCGTCATCCTCGACCTGCGCGACCAGCTGGTGCGCGCCCGGCCCGGCGCGACCATCTGCCTCCAGATCGACCCCCAACTCGCCGGGCAGCGCTGGGAACTGCCCCCCGCCCTCGTCGTCCGCCGCGGCGACGACGTGGTCATCATCGAACGGCCGCGCCGCCTGCTCACCACACCCGTCGTCGACACCCGCCTGAAGACCGTGCGCACCCAGCACGGCGAGAGCGCATCGCACTGGTGGTTCTTCGACCGCGACGACGTCCTGCACTACGACGCGGCCGGCACTGTCAAGGTCCGCCCGCACGGCAAGCCGGACACCCACCACAAGGTGCGCCCCACTCCCGTCCAACGGCAGATCATCCAGGCGGGCGCAGCGGTCTGCTGGATCGCCAAGGACACCGTCCTCATCCCCTACGGCGGCCACCCCGGCACCTACCCCGTCCTCGAGGGCGAGGACTGGAGCGGCGAGATGGCGTCCTGGTCGAAGGACTGGAAGATCTCCCACCCCTACCCCGCCGACGGCGCCGCCTGGTGGGGTCTGGTCCCTCAGCCTCTGCTCGCCCTCGGACAGCACACCGGATTCCGCCCGGCCCCCACCTTCCGCCTGATGACCGCTCTGGAGAACGTCCAGCACGGCCGCGAAGCCCACCGCCGACGCCTCGCCCGGGAGCACGCCCAGCGCCAGGAGGACCACCCCGTCACCGCGGCGGCCGACCCACTCCCCCTCGAAGTGCCGGCAGACGACGCAGCGTCGACGGATGACGTACCGCCCCCGCTTGCTCCCCCGGTGACGACGGAGCCGCTGGCCGACACGGCCACGGCGGCCGCCACGCACCCACCGGTCCCGCCGCGCCCCACCCAGCCGCCGTCGACGACATCCCTCCCCCGCGTCCGTTCCAAGGGCCGACGGTTCAGCTGGCGACATCTGCTACCGCGCCACTGGCGGCGCTGACCCAGCGCGGTGTGCCGTGCCCGTACGCGGAAGGGCGCCCGCTCCTGGGGGAGTCGGGCGCCCTTCGACCTGATCTCTCCGGTCAGCTCTCCAGCATGGCCTGGAGGTCGCTCAGCGAAAGCTCGTTCGTCCCACGGTCCGCCGCCTTGCTCTGCGTCCACGCAAGGATCGCCGGGTGGGCGTCCTCGTACGGGGTGCCGGCGGGCGTGGTCCCTCCGTCGTTGCGGGCGATCTGGGTGAGGTAGGCGGCCAGGGCGTGCGGGCCGCCGCCGCTGTAGCCGATGTTGTAACCGAGGGCGTGCTTCTGCGGCAGGATCGACAGGTCGCCCTTGTCGGTCCGGGCCCAGAACAGGCCGCGGCCGGTGATGAAGCTGCTGAAGATGTCGTCGGGGCGCAGTTCGAGCGGGGCGTACGTCTTGTAGCTCCACTGGTCCGTGCCGCCGGTGCCCACGGGCTTGAAGTGCTCACCCACGACGGGCAGCCCGAACTCGGGGTCATAGAAGGCCCGGCGGCAGGTACAGCCCGATCCGGAGATAGCCGCCGGGCTGTTCTGGTCCTCCGTGACGCACGGGTGGAACAGGGACGGGATCTTCGTCGGCTCCACGAGCGTGCAGTGCATCGCGTTCGGCTCGCAGCGCTCCAGCCTGCTCAGCCACTCCTGGAAGTGAGGCGTCACGGTCTGGGACGCCTCAATGTCCAGCACTGCGTTCAGCGAAGACGAGGCGTGGCCGCGGCGGGCCTCGGTGTAGAGGACGAAGTGCAGGTAGCCCGTGGTCGGGTCGGTCAGGTTCAGGTCGCCTGGGTCGGTCAGGTTCAGGTCGCCTGGTTCGAAGGTCAAGGTTCCTCCCGTGCCGGGTGCCAACGCCCGATTCTCAGTCCGGTCCGCCGGGCCTCGCGGGTGAAGTCGTAGAGCGGCCACCCGCTGGCCGATCTACATCGCCGTCAGCGGTTGGGCCCCGCTCCCCTGCCCTCATCGGGCTGCGTCGTGTGGTGCTGCTGCTCGTGCTCCTGGCGGCGCGAGTCAGCCGACGGTGTGGCCGGGGCGGGGACCTCCCGGTCTTCGTTTTCGCGACGGCGGGCGTCGGCCGCGCGGGTGATAGCGGCGAACCGTTCCAGATTCTTCGGTGTACGCATCCACGTCGCCGGGTCGGTCGTGCGGCCCTCCAGCAGCTCGGGCATCGCGGCCTGCTGATGGGCTTGGACGGCGGCGCCCTGCTGCGCCGGAGTTCGGGCGGCATCCCGGTCCGGGTGGTCAACGGCGTGCGGCGCCGCCTGGTCGTGGTTGTAGTCATCGGAGTGCGCGGTAGCTGATGCGGTCGCGGCCGGCGCTCCGTCCCTCGCAACGGAAAGGATCCGGGCGTCGCGGATCGTGGTGGGCGGTGCCGTTGTCGGGTGCCTTGAGCACGCGCGGCAGATGGCGGTGAAGGTGCTCGACTTCGACTTCGCGGCCGCGGTCGCGAAGTGCTCGGGCAAGGAGTTCGGTGAGACCACATGCACGGTGCTTGCCGCCTGTTCTCTCGCCTATTGCGAGCTGTTGCTCCACCTCCCCGGCGGCACCCTGCGCTCCCGCTAGGGCGCGTATCGAGTCCTGATCAGTATGGGGTCGCCCTGGTGTCGGGGCAGATCGTTGTGCGTGCCGCTTGCGGGGCCGCACAGGGCGAATGATGCGGCGTTCGCCAGAGGTGCCTGGGCTGGCGCGGGGGCGGGGTCCATGGTGGAGGCAAGGACGACCGTCCGGCCGGTGCTTTGGTTCCAGTAGGCCATGGTCTGGTAGCCGGGTATGGCGCCGCCGAGGCCCCAGTCGGTGCCGCAGGGGTCCTGGAACCGTTCGATGCCCAGGCCGTATCGGTAGGTCGCCGGGTCGGCCGGGTCCTCGGCAACCGTGGTTGTCATCTCCCGCAGCAATCGGGGGCCGAGAAGACGGCCGTCCATGAGGGCGAGGTAGAACCAGGACAGGTCGCGCGCGCTGGAGACGATGGCCCCTGCCGCCCAGGCCGATGAGGGATTTAAGCCAGTCACGTCGGTGGGTTCGCCGTTCGTGGTCCCGGCGAGGCCAGCCGGGAGGTATCCGTGGGCGTGGTATCCGGTGATGCGACCTGTGATGGAGGGGAAGGAGGTGTGCGCCAGGCCGAGGGGGGTGAAGATACGCTGCTGGAGTTCTTGCTCCAGCGGATGCCCTGTCACGACCTCGATGAGCAGGCCGGCGACGATGTAGTTGGTGTTGGAGTACCCCCATGAGCTGCCGGGTGGGAACAGTGCCGGATGGCCTTCGGCGATGGCGACCAGTTGCGCGGGGCGCCAGATGCGGTTGTTCACGAGGCCGGCGAGTACAGCGGGATCGTCGGTGTAGTCGTACAACCCGCTGGTGTGGTTGAGCAGTTCCCGGACCGTGATGTGCTCACCGTCGGCGAGCAGGCCCGGCAGCCAGCGCGCGACCGGCTGGTCAAGGGCGAGGCGGTGCTCGCCGACCAGTTGGAGCACGACGGAGGCGACGAACGTCTTGGTGATGCTGCCGACCCGGAACCGGGCGTCGGGCCGCAGCGGTGCGCCGGTGCCCAGGTCGGCAACCCCAGCGGTGGCCGAGATGACCCGGCGTCCGTCCTGCGTGCGTTCCAGGACCCCGGGAACGCCAGCGGCGACGACGGAGTCGAGCAGCGCACGCAGCGTAGTACCGGACGCGCCGACGGGGTGCGGCGCGGGAGGGGCGCCGGTCGCGGCGGGAGCCGCGCCAAGGATGAGGAGCGAGACGGCGACGGCCGACACGGCAGTCCAGGGGCGGCCGGAGCCCCGCCGTACCTTCACTGCGCACCTGCGCTGATACCGGTGCGCTGGCCGCGCCACACAGGCAGCAACCGCCACAGGCGACCGCAGGCGATCGCTCCAGCGACGAGCAGGACATAGGTGAGCGGCGTGTACGCCCCACCGACGTGGGTGGCCTGGCCCTGGTGCAGGTGGAACGTCAGCGGGCTCTGGAGCCAGTTGACGCCGGCCCAGGTGTAGCTGCCGTCAGCGTGCGTACCCGCGGTGGTGATGGCCTGCTCGTAGGCGTCGGCTGCCTCGCTCAGGAAGAAGTTGAGGACCAGCGGGGCGGTGAGCGCGAAGAGCGCGGCGGCCCACCACGAGTGCCGCGGGCCCTCACCGAACTCGGCGTCCCGGTACTGCGCGGCCAGCTCCCGGGCGCTGCCGAGGCGGTGCAGCGCCTCAGCAGCACCGACCTCTGCGGCGGCCGTCAGCAGGTTGGCGCGGACTTCGCGCCGGTGGGCGATCCGGGTGCGGCTCGGCAGGTCGTACAGGCGCTGGTCGAGCGACCAGACGACCCACTCGACGCGCAGCCGGTCATACCAGGAGACGGTGTTCGGCATGTCAGGAGCCCTTCTGCGGTGCGGCGGACAGGGGACGGGACAGGACGGCTTCGACTGCGGCGACATGCCGGGCCCAGCCAGCGGCACCGGCGGCCAGGGCCTCGTGCCCGGCGCCGGTCAACCGGTAGTACTTGCGCGCCGGACCGCTGGAGGAGGCGACCAGCCGGGAGGCCAGCCGCCCTTCCCGCTCCAGCCGGGCCAGGGCGGGATACACGGTGCCCTCAAGGACATCGGCGAATCCGGCCCCTTGCAGGCGCTGGACCACCTCGTACCCGTACGACTCCCGCTCCGCCAACAGGTGCAGCAGCAGGAGCGACAGGACACCTTTGAGCAGTTGCGGGTCATGGCTGGAGGTCACGACTACAAGACTGTTCCTAGTACTCGGTAATGTCAAGTAGTCGCATGGGCCTGGTCGGCCTGAGCGCCGTCCCGGGCGGGCCACCTTGTGCTGGGGGCCGGCCGGGGAATGCTCTACCGGAGGGTGCCCGTACTCTGGGCCTGTCCCAGGCGCATCCAAGGCGTGGACGTCATGGCCGAGGGAGAGGATCATGGCTCAGGGACGCGGCAGCATCAGGGGCGCGCGGATCGGGTCCGGGCCGCTCGGGGAGCCGGAGCGCGGTGACCTCGCGCCGCGTACGGCAGTGTCGTTCTGGTGCGGCAACGGCACCACACGCAGCTGAACTTCGCGATCGAGGCGGAGGTCCGAACACTCCAGCGCCACGCCACTGGCGGAAGCGGTTGGAGACGGTGGGCCCGGCACCGAATTCCTGCGGCATCTCTCGCCACTGCCCGCCGGTCTTGAACCGCCAGATCACACCCTCGAGCGGCTGCCGCAACCGCTCGGGATACGGGCCGTACTCGCCGATCGGCAGATACGGCGCGATGAACTCCCACTCTTCGTCCGTCAGTTGCACGCGCGTCACGCAAGACGATCTACCGGTTCAGCGCCCCAGGGCGGGGTCGAATCTCTCGATTGATCACGACTCGATACGCGCCCTAGATGTTCTGTCCCGGGAGGTTGTGGACGGGTGAGGCAGATCTCGGCTGAGGGATCTTGAACAGGTGAGGGCCTTCCGGCTTTGGTGTGGATTGCGAC
>NZ_JBEXET010000092.1:0-7534 GCF_040606415.1 Streptomyces sp. NPDC005423
CATGCCTGCATCAAACGAAGATCACCCGATCCGGACGCCGACCTCGAAAGCCCGTCCGACCGACACACTCCAAGACCGGTAAGAGGACGGCTTCTCAGGTGATCTCGGGGACGCAAGCCCTCAGCCAGGACGTTTCCAAGCGCGGTGAGCGGCGGCGGGTTTACCCCTCTCCACTTCCTGTCGAACCCCCGGCTGTAGTACCGGCGGCGGGCGTGGTCACAGCCGGAGGCCTGGTACATGGTGGGTTCCCTCACCAGCGCGTAGATCACCACCATCGCGAGAACCATGGGAAACGCGCCCGGCGACGTTGCTCCTCGCCCCTGGGAACGACTCCGCCCCCCGTCCCAGAGGGGTGCCGATTGCGGGCGTCAGTAGCCCGGCCCTTGCTTGATCTGGGCCCGCTCGACCTCGGTGGTCCCACCCTTGTGGTCCAAGGTGTCGCACGCGTCGGCGATGTCCTGGGTCAGGCGATCGATCTGCTCGCGGCTCAGGGTCTCCTTGACCAGGGCACGCAGGATTTTCACCCGCTCGGCGTTGGGCGGAAGCGTGTACGCCGGCACCATCCAGCCGCGCTCGGCCGAGAGCTGCCAGGCGATGTCGGATTCGTCGTAGGCGCGCTTGCAGGCGAGGCGGAAAGCGACCAGCGGCAGCTGCTCGAGATCACTGCCGATCACTTCGAAGCGACCGCTGCTCCGCAGGTTGTCCGCCAACGCGTGGGCGTTCTTCTGCATCGTCTCCATGACGTAGGTGTAGCCCTGGCGACCCAGCCGTACGAAGTTGTAGTACTGGGCGAGCACCATGGACGCGCCGGTCGAGAAGTTCAGTGTGAACGTCGCGTCGGTCTTGCCCAAGTAGTTCTCGTAGAACACGAGGTTCTCGGCCAGGTCGGACTCCTCGCGGAAGACCAGCCAGCCGATGCCGGGGTAGACCAGGCCGTACTTGTGTCCCGATACGTTGATCGAGCGGACTCGCTCGAGCCGGAAGTCCCATTTCGAGTCCGGGTAGAGGAAGGGCCACACGAAGCCGCCGCTGGCGGCGTCGACGTGGATCGGGATGTCGAGGTCCCGTTCCTTGTGGACGTCCCGCAGGAGCTTGTCGATCCCGACGACGTCGTCCTTGTGGCCGGTGAACGTGGTGCCGAGGACGGCGACGACACCGATCGTGTTCTCGTCGAGGTGGGGCTCCACGTCCTCCGGGCCGATCGTGTACTTGTTTTCGGCAAGCGGCACGATCCGCGGTTCGACGTCGAAGTAGCGGCAGAACTTCTCCCACACGACGTGGACGTCGCCGCCGAAGACCAGGTTGGGCCGGTCGACCGACAGGTTGGCCGCCTGGCGGCGCTCGCGCCACTTCCACTTCAGCGACAGCGCGCCGAGCATGATCGCCTCGGACGAGCCCTGGGTCCGACATCCGGTGGTTTTGCCCGGTGCGTGGAAGAGGTCCGCGAGCATGCGCACGCAGCGCTGCTCGATCTCGGCGGAGATGGGGTACTCCGCGTGGTCGATGAAGTTTCGGTGGAGGTTCTCGGCGATGATCCGTTGCGCCTCTGGCTCCATCCACGTGGTGACAAACGTGGCGAGGTTGCGCTGCGGGTCGCCCTCCATGGCGAGATCCACATCCACGAGCCTCATTGCATCCGTCGCGGCCATGCCCTTCTCGGGGAAGGTCTCCGAGGGAGCGGGCACGGTCAGGAAACGGTTGCCGAACAGGGACGCGGCATCACTCTTGGTCATACCGAGATTCAATCGCCTCCGGCGCGGGGGCGATGCCCGGGACCCGTGGATCGGGCTCGGAATACATCCGGAGGAGTGCAGATCTGCTGAGCTGAGGGCTCCATATGGGGCAGGTCGCGCGTATGAGCAACGCGGCTTGATCAGGGTGTCGACGCCTGAACAGCACGTCGGAGTCTTAGCCTGATCACCCAGAGCCAAGTCGGAGCACAGCAGCGGGAGGCAAGGGTGCCTGGCGAGCGTGTCGGCCCCGAACGAGAGGCCGGGTTCCGGCGCTTCGTGACGTTGCGTGAGAGGGGCCGCTCCGACGGGAGCTTGGAGCACTGGGAGTCGCGCTGGCATCGCAAGCACCTCGCGCCTCGGCCGTCCGGCCGCAATGTCTGGTGGGCTCCGCGCGAGCGCGGGTGGTGGATCGGGGTCCTGTTCGCGATCGGCTCCTTGCTCTTCGCTCTCGGCGTGGTACCGGCCTACGCCGCCGCCATGGGTGTACGGGCCGACGGGCTGTCGTTCTTCATCGGTTCGATCTTCTTCACTGCGGCCGGTTTCCTGCAGTACCGGGAGGCGGTCGACGCCGCGCCCGCCGCCGCGCGGCCCCGCGGGCACCGCGGGCACCGCGTGCTGGTGTACCTGCCGCATCAAATCGACTGGTGGGCGACGGCGTGGCAGTTCGTCGGCACGCTGGCGTTCAACGTCAGCACCGCGGTGGCGGTTGGAGCGGCGATCAGTTCCACGCAGTACCGCCGCCACGTCTGGCGGCCCGACGCCGTCGGGTCCGTGTGCTTTCTGGTCGCGAGCGTGCTCGCCTGGTTCGAGGTCTGCCACGGCTGGGCGGCCTGGCGTAGCCGCTCGGTCGGCTGGTGGATCACCGCTGTGAACCTGACGGGCTCGATCGCATTCGGCGTGTCGGCCGTGGCCGCGTTCGTCGAGCCGGGAACGACCGATCTGCTGAGCGCGCCGGTGTCGAACCTCGGCACCCTGATTGGCGCTGTGCTGTTCTTCGCGGGCGCGGCGTTGCTCCTGGCCGAGCGTATGGAGTCAGAGCCGGCAGGGTAGTCGGATCCGAAGCAGCTGGTCGGTGGTGGTGCTGGGTCTCTCTCTGTTCAACATGCGCGAGGCAGGCGCCACCGACAAAGCGATCGTCCGCGCCCACACCCTCTACGCCCAAGGCCCCGCCGACACCGATCCGCCCTGGCTCGACTTCTACGCACCCGGCGAACTCGCGGGCCTGGAATGCCTTGCCCGCGCCGACCTCGGCCAGCACCAACGCGCCGCCTCCGGCGCTGAACAGGCCGTTCTCCTGCACGGCAACGCCTTCGCCAGGAACAGGGCCTTGTACACGGCCGACGTCGCCATCCAACATGCGGTGAGGGACCGTCCCGAGCCGGAGGCAGCCGCCGAAGCCGCGGGCCGGGTCCTCGCGTTCCTCCCCGAAGTGCGCTCCGACCGGCTGCTGCAGTCCCTGCACAACGTCGCCGGCGCACTCCAGCGACACGGCCGTGTCCCCGCGGTCGCGTCCTGGATCGAGGAAGCGCCACTTCCCCGCCCCCACCTACGGGCGCACCCGCGACGCCTCGGTCGTCTGGGAGCAGCACGGCCCGGAGCTGCAGCTTCTCCTTGCGAACGGTGAGGGAAAGTACCTGGAGTGCAAACAGGAGGTCCCGGAGGGCGACTCGCGGAAGAAGATGCTCAAGACCACGGGTGTGGGCGCACGTCAGCTAGACTCTGTCGGGGATCTTGGAGTTTCCCGGTGCGGCAGCATGGTCAACGGGCATGCTCGGGTAGTTCCGATGCCCGATGCAGCTGTCGAGGTGCCCGTTGTCGCTCCGCCCCCGTCCCGGTGAGCAAGTCCCGCCTCTGACTGTGCAGATCGCGCGGGCGAGCAACCCGGCTGGTACGACGGCGATATGGGTGCGTGACCGGCTGGATGGCCTGTGGTGCGACGAGGACTTCATTGACTGGTACCCGCGCGACGGGCGTCCGGGTCTCTCGCCTGCTCAGCTGGCCACGGTCTGTGTGCTGCAATTCGTACTCGGTCTGTCGGACCGGCAGGCCCCCGAGGCGGTACGCTGCCGCATCGATTTCAAATACGCGCTGGCCATGGAGCTGGACGACCCTGGCTTCCATCACAGCGTGCTGGCCGACTTCCGGGACCGCCTCACCGAGGACGGCCGGGCCGACCGCCTTCTCGACCTGGCGCTGGCCCGCCTGAAGGAAGCCGGGCTGGTGAGCGAGCGCACCACGCAGCGCACCGATTCCACCCACGTCCTGGCCGCGGTGCGGGACCTGACGCGCCTGGAGCTGGTCACCGAGGCGGTCCGCGCGGCACTCGAAGAAGTCGCCGGCATCTCTCCTCACCTGCTGGACGGGCTGGTCGATGAGGACTGGGGCCGCCGCTACGGCCGACCGGTCCGCCTGGGCAAGAACCCCACCAAGCCCAAGACCAGAATCCTCGCCACCGGAAACGACGCCGTCCAGCTCCTGGAACACCTCCACCGGCACGGAGCAGACCGTGCGTCGGGCTCTCGTGTCCAGGCCCTGCGCCAGATCACGGTGCAGAACTACCACCGCGACGCCGCGGGCCGCCTGTGCTGGCGCACCGCCGAGAAGGAAGGCGGGCCCGGACTGCCGCCCTCCTCCCAGGCGATCATCTCTCCCTACGACACGTCGGCCCGCTATGCACGCCACGGACACATCATCAGCTGGAAGGGGTTCACCGCCCATCTGACCGAGACCTGTGCCCCCGACCGCCCCAACGTGATCACGGACGTTGCTACCACCGCAGCCACCACCCACGACAGCCAGGTCCTGCCCGGCATCCACACCCGCCTCGCCCGCCGGGGACTGCTCCCCGCCGAGCACCTGGTCGACGCCGGCTACACCTCTCTGCCTCACCTGGAACAAGCCGCCCGCGAGCACCAGGTCACCGTCTCCGGGCCGCTGAAGAGCAACCCCACCCGCCAGCACCGCCAAAAGAGGATTCTGCACACCTTCGCCGACCTCCCCAGTCCCGCTGCGGGTGCGCTGGGTCCCGTCGGGGAAACCCAGCCCGGCTTCGCTGTCATGAGCGAGGAGGGGAGGGAGAGGATCGAGGACTGAGAGATCCCGCCTCGGATCTGGGGACCCTCGGACACAGGGTCCTCCAGGCCGCAGTCGCGGCCATCAACAGCGCCCTATGGCCAGGGTTTTCCACCTGACGCCAATTGCTCTGGCACCAGGCGTCCCAGGCGTTCCGTTCGCGGAACCGTCACAGTGACCGTTCCGCGAACGGGCGCCACCCACCTGTACTTCATTTCATCCCTGCTCACCTGCACGGACGGGTTCAGAAACAGGCACTCGCTGCTGAGCCCGACCAGGGCGCGCTGATGGCGCTCCTGGAAAACGGCCACCTCTGCTCGGGGTGACCCCCACCTGTTCAGTGGATCTCCCCACCCAAGCCCCGCCGGGCTTGCAACCGGTACCCAGGTACAGGTTTACCGTCGGAGGTGTACCCGCCCTGCGGGACGTGACGACAGGAGTGAGTGCGATGAGCGATCTGGCGTGGGTGCCGCAGTCCTGCACGCTGCCCACCGAGGAGAGACCCCTGCGGGTCGCTGATTGGGATGCGCTGTTCTCCGAGCGGCTGGCTTCCCTGTTGAGGCCCGAGCCGCTGCGGCTGCGTCTCGGCCTGGTCGGCGGCCCGGGTACCGAGGAGCGGATCCGGGATCTGGTGGCGCGTGAGAGCGGCTGCTGCTCGTTCTTCACCTTCACCACCACCCCCGGCGAAGACCTGGTCGGTCTGGACATCGCGGTCGACCAGGCGCACGAGACGGTCCTGGACGCCCTCGCCGCGCGGGCCGCTGCCGCCGGGGAGCAGCAGTGAGCGCGGGGCTGCGCAGCGGACAGGTCGCCGAGGCGGCCGGGGTGAACATCCAGACCCTGCGCTACTACGAGCGGCGCGGCCTGCTGGCCGAGCCGGAACGCACCAACGGAGGCCACCGCCAGTACGGCGAGGAGGCCGTGACCGCGCTGCGGGTGATCAAAGCCGCCCAGCGCCTCGGGTTCACGCTGGAGGAGGTTGCCGAGCTCCTGGAGGCCGGCCGCCACCGGCACGGCCGCCCCGTGGCGGGGCTCCAGGAGCGGGCCGCGGCCAAGCTGTCCGAGGTCGACGCGAAGATCGCCGACCTCACCATCATCCGCACCGCCCTGGCCGCCGCCGTCGAGGCGGGCTGCGACGACCTGACCGTCTGCGCGTCAAGTGCCTGCTGCCCCATCCCCTTCACCGACCTCGCCGAGGAGAGCCGCTATGCCGGACCCTGCTGCTGACCCCCGCCCCCGACGCGCCCCCAGGGCGCTCGGGGGCCTGGCCGCCCTGGCCTGCGTGGCATGCTGCGCGCTGCCCGTTCTGATCACGGCGGGCGTCGTCGGCGCCGGCGCCGGAGCAGTTGTCGGGTGGCTGCCTGCCGTCGCCCTCGTTCTGGCTGTGCTCGCCGCCGGAACCTGGTGGCTTGGCCAGCGCCAGCGCCCCTGCTCCTGCACGGTCAAAACCGCTGGTGAGGGCGGGTGTGGCTGCAAGGCGCCGGGAGACCCGCTGAAGATCACGAGCGCGGACCGCCGGTAGGGTCCGCCGGTATGACTGTCGCTCGTTCCATTGCCCTGTTCGTTGTCGCCGCTCTGTTCGAGATCGGCGGCGCCTGGCTGGTCTGGCAGGGCATCCGCGAGCACAAGGGTTGGGTCTGGATCGGCGCTGGCGTCATCGCCCTGGGCCTGTACGGGGTGGTGGCACCTTTCAGTCCGACGACAACTTCGGCCGCATCCTCGCCGCGTACGGCGGGATCTTCGTGGCCGGGTCGATCGCCTGGGGCATGGTCGCCGACGGCTACCGGCCCGACCGCTACGACGTCATCGGCGCCCTTGTCTGCCTCGCGGGCATGGCCGTGATCATGTACGCCCCTCGCAGCCACTGACCCTAAGAACGCTGTCATCACCCGCAAACGGTGGTGATCTCTGAGGGTGAGCCCTTGGGGCGCGCGCCAGCGCGCGCCTCGTGGCGGTGAGCTGCGGTTTCACACCCGGAGGTGGTGTGGGCGGCTCGTATGAGTGACGTCGTCCTGGCTGGGTCCCGTTGAGGCAACGTCAGCCACTACCTATGAGGCATGAAACTCCTCTCAGGACAGCGGCTTTCGACCGCTGTGGCCGGCGTTCTGCTGGCAGGTCTCTTCGTACCCTCGCCAGGCGCCGCTGCCGCCCAGGCCGCCGGTTCCCGTCTCTCAGTCGAGGGATGCTCCAGCAAGACCGACAACCGCAGTTCCAACAATTGGACTGCTGCGGACTGGAAGATCTGCCTCGGCGATTACGGCGGGGCCAACGGCTCCGCCGACGTGAAGTGCTACGCCGGTCAGACAATCGGCTGGAACGAGAGCCGGTGCCTGATCTCCGGTCAGTTCGAGATCCGCAAGGGGAATGAAGTCATCAAGGCGGATCAGTTCGGCCTTGACGTCCCCATGAACGGTGCGGTGACCTCCGTGCCCTTCCGCTTCTACTGCCAGGGCCCCGGTGAGTACACCTTCCGCACCAGCGGTGTCCAAGCAACACTCGTGCGGGTAGGCAGGGACGGGCAACTCGAAGCGAGGCCCGGGTTCGAGACCGCTCACATCGCGGATGCGACGGCCACTGTCACGATGTGCTGAGCTGAACGGCATCCCTCGGCGGTTCCTAGACGTGGGGGGTCGGCGGCTACACCCGCCCCGGCCGCCGCCCGACTGCTGCGCGCCGAAGTGCCGGGCGCCGCCGCCGAGTTGAGCACCATCGAGTACGCCTCGATGGCC
>NZ_JBEXET010000093.1:0-6140 GCF_040606415.1 Streptomyces sp. NPDC005423
CCAGCAGCGGTCGACGTCCACTGCGGTGGCGCCGGTGCCCGACCACCACAGCCAGACCGGCTTGTTGACTCCGCCGCTGGGCAGCTTCTCCACGACCAGACGGATGACGGTCCCCTCGATGAGCGGCAGCGGTCCGTCGTGGTCGAGCCATGCGGCCCGGCGGGTCAGCCGCTGGTGCAGCCGGTCCCACGCCTGCGCGGTCGCCTTCCCGTAGAGCCGGGTGTCCGTGACCGTCACAGCCTGCTCGGCACCCCAGGTCGCGGGATCGCCGAAGACGAACTCACCGCCGTGTTTGGGCAGCCGGCCGCCCTTGGGGTTGGCCAGACCGAACCCCTTGCGGGAGGGTGTCGGACGCCGCATCACCCGATCCGAACGGAGCCGGAGATCTCCGTTGGGGCTCGCGAGGCGGCGTGCTGTCCGTGCTCTCCCTCCTGGAGAGCGGTGTAATCACCGAGGAGAAGGCCAAGGCGATCCGCGCCGCCCTCGACGCCTGATCGGGTGTCCCGGCCGGCGTCCTGCTTTCGGGCGGGGCGCCAGGCGGCGTTGGGGCGTTGTGCGGCGGTGGGGCAGGGCTTGGCTCAGGTCCCGGTGGCGTGGTCGATGAGCCCCTGGAGCTGGGTGGCGACCCGGTCGAGGGGCTCGATGGTGCGCTTGGCTCGGCACATGGCCACGGTGCCCTCGACGGAGGACACGATGAGGGTGGCGAGCTGCGCGGCCTGGTCGGCCTCGGCGCCGTGAGTCCGCAGGGAGTCGGCCAGCAGGGACTCCCACTGGTCGAAGACCTCGGCTGCGGCGGCCAGGGCGGGCGGGATCTCGTCGGTCGGCGGTTCCTCGATGGCCACGGCCAGCACTGGGCACCCGGCCTTGAAGTCGGTGTCCAGGACGATCTTGCGCCACAGTGCCAGGAACGCCTGGAGTCCGGCGGCGGGACCCCTCTCCAGTTCCTTGCGCAGGCTGCGGGCGACCCACTCGCCCGTATACCGGACGGCCTCCGTGGCCAGCTGCTGCTTGCCCTCGGGGAAGTAGTGGTAGGTGGAGCCGAGCGGCGCCTTGGCGTGCTTGGCCATCTCGCGGATGCTCGTGGCGCTCAGGCCCCGACGGCTGATCATGTCGGCGGCGCCGGCGACGATCCGTTCCCGCGCCCGCGGGTTCGTTTTGGGCACGTGCCTGCTCCCCTCTGGTTATAACGCTCGTCATAGTCTAGCGTGGCCACCGTCTATAACGACCGTCATAATCCGATGGCGGCGCGCACCCGCAGGGAGAGCCACCGTGCCGATGATCCGGCTGACCGCACCGACCGGCGCCCTCACCGAGGAGGGCCGCGCGAGTGTCCAGCGCGAGCTCGCCTCCGTGCTGCTGCGCTGGGAGGGCGCGCCCGACACCGCGTTCTTCCGCGCCCAGGCGTGGAGCTACCTGACCGAGCTGCCGCACGGGGCGCAGGTCACCGCGGAGGACGACGCGCCGCGCTTCCTGGTGGAGGTCACGGTGCCCCAGGGCGCCCTGTCCGAGCGCCGCAAGGCTGGCCTGGTCGAGGACGCGACCCGGACGGTGCTGAACGCTACCGGTCTTCCCCGGGGCGAGGCGCTGCGTGTGTGGGTGCTGGTCCACGAGCAGCCCGACGGCACCTGGGGCGCGGGCGGGTCCGTCGTGCGGTACGCCGACCTGGTGACCCTCGCCAAGAAGGAGGCGGCGACCGGTGCGTGAACTGACCTACGTCGCCCGCAACACCGTGGAGTGGCGTGAGGCCCCGGACCCGGTGCTCGGGTCCGGGCGGGAGGCGATCGTCGCGCCGGTCGCCGCCACCTCCTGTGACGTCGACTCCTCGATCCTGGCCGGCCACGGCTTCCTCGATCCGCCGTTCGCCCTCGGTCACGAATGCGTCGCCCGGGTCGTGGAGGTCGGTGACACGCTCACGACCGTGGCCCCCGGCGACCTGGTAGTCGTGCCATGGTCGATCAGCTGCGGCACCTGCGACCAGTGCCGGGCCGGGCTGACAGCGCACTGCGCGTCGGTGCC
Organism: Streptomyces sp. NPDC005423; assembly: GCF_040606415.1. Taxonomy (NCBI): domain Bacteria; kingdom Bacillati; phylum Actinomycetota; class Actinomycetes; order Kitasatosporales; family Streptomycetaceae; genus Streptomyces; species Streptomyces sp. NPDC005423. Next base: position 2,017 of record NZ_JBEXET010000093.1, read on the forward strand.
GTACATGGCCATGTACGGCGCGCCGATCGGCGGCAGTTGGGGCGGGCTCTTCTCCGAGCTGGTCCGCGTCCCCTACGCCGACGCGATGCTCGTCCCGCTGCCGTCCGGTCTCGACCCGGTCGCCATGGCCTCCGCCAGCGACAACTGGTCCCTGGCCTGGCGACTGGTCGCCCCGCACCTGAAGATGCGCCCCGGCGCCCGCGTCCTGGTCATCGCGCGCGGCAGCATCGGCCTGTACGTGTGCGACATCGCCCGCGCCCTCGGCGCCGGCGACATCCTGTACGTCGACCCCGACCCGGCCCACCGCGCGCTCGCCGAGACCTACGGGGCGCGCACCGCCGAGGCGATCGAACCGATCCGCCACGGCTTCGACCTCGCGGTGGAGGCCACCGGCCGCGTCGACCAACTCGCCCTCGCCGTCAAGTCCCTCGCGCCGGAAGGTTTCTGCGAATCGGCCGGCAACCACTTCCGCCCCGGTGAGCTGCCGCTGCTCGACATGTACCTCACCGGCGTCACCCTGCGTATCGCCCGCGACAACGTCCGCGCCCACATCCCCGACGCCCTCGCCCTCGCCAGCTCCGGCACGGTCGACCCCGCCCGGGTCGTCTCCCACGTCCTCGACTGGGAAGACCTGCCTTCCGCACTGCCCGAGAGGCACCTCAAGCCCGTCTTCGTCCGCGACCTCACCACCCGCTGACCCCGCACGCAGCCGCCACGGCACCGGCCCCGCTCACCCGAGGCCTCGCCCCTGACCGACCACGCCATGACCCACACCATCCCCGACCTCCAGGCGTCAGAGGACCTGGACCGGCAACGAGCAGCCATCACGGGCCCGGGACGTGCAGCTCCCGCAGGGTCCGGCGGTCGACGCGGCCAGAGACAGCCGCTGCCCGTTGCCCGTGGCGAATCCGGACACAGCGAACGGCAGTTGAATCGAGCGATCCGAGGCGTAGAGGAGAACGGAGAGGTCCAAGCTCGCGGCGCTGGTAAGGAGAAGACCGATGGATCTGCAGGCCGGTGTACAGATCTACCAGTTCGTTCGCGACCGCAGGGACGATCTCCGGGAAGATGCTGGGGCTGGCGGAACGCCTCACCGCTACGGATGGCCGTCCGACCCTGGATGACGACCCGGAATCATGCCCCTCTACGGCACTGCGGGAAGAGCCTGCTGGATCAGCTCGTCCAGGTCTTGATCTGAGCGGCGACCTCACGCACCGGGAGCCCGTCCCGGGCGGCGCGGGCCAAGGGAAGAACGGTGTCCAGCCCAGGGCTCACCGGGAGGCCGCATGCCGACAGGTAGGCCGCCGTCACCGTGGCCGCGAACAAGAGGTTGCGCACCTCAAGGCTGGGGTTCCTCGCCAGTTCACACAGCAGCGCCGCGGCCTTGTGATGGGGCTCGGGATAGACCTCGTGGTCCAGGACCTCCGCCCGATGACGTGCCTCGGCTGCTACCGGCACGCCGTAGTCGACGACCTGGGGGTCCCCCGGGATCTGCTGCGCCACGGCCAAGATCCAGGCGAGATCGATGCGGAGATTCACGCGGCGTCCCTCGGCGCGCTCTCGGCCAGCCCTTCCGGAAGGCCGGGGTACCGGTCTTCACCGACCTCTGCTTCGAACGCGTCCGCGTACTGGGCCAGGAACGTCGCGGCGCCGGCCATAAAGGCGGCACGTGCCTGATTCACATCGGCCTCGATCAAGTCAGCCACGTACCCCTGCAGGGTCAGACCGCGGCGCTTGGCCCGCTCCTCGGCTGCCGCCTTGACGGCTTCGTCCAATCGGATATTCGTCTGCTTTGCCATACTCACCACCTTAGCTACATGCTGGTATCCACGGCTAGCAAACCGGTGGACGGACACGCCGTGCGGCGTCGCTGACGGTCCTTGGCGGCGGGCGACACCACGGCCTGACACGGTGAGAGTTAGACGGGGTGGGATCATGGACTCGGGCCCCGCCGACGGGGGGCGAGCCGGGAGGGCAACATGATCGACCTTGAAGAGCGCGTGAATCGCGTGTTCAACCCGGACTTGCGTCCCCTCGTTCGGGAGGCGTACCGCTGCTACGCCTCCGGATCCGCTCGCGGCGCGATCGTCCTGACGTGGACGGCTGTCTGTGCCGACCTCATCGCCAAGCCCAGATCCTTCACGAGGAGGGCGAGACTCAAGCCCGGGACCTGGTCGCCGACGTCGAGCGAGCCCGAGGCAGCGTGGAGTCTGAAGCGATTCCGATCATGCTCGCCCTGGAGAGGACCCTGCTCGAGACTGCGGAGAAGCTCGAGCTGATCGACTTCACCCAGCGCAAACAGCTGGAGCGCATCCGCGACGACCGGCACTTGTGTGCCCACCCCTCCCTCCGGCCGTTCGGTGAGCTCTACGAGCCAACGATGGAGTACGCCCGCGCCCACCTCGCGGCAGCGCTGGAAGCAGTGCTCATCCATCCCCCCAGCCAGGGCCGCAAGATCGTAGACAGCTTCCTCAAGCACGTGGTGGACCCGGGGTTCGTCTACGACACCGAGTACCTCACCCACACCTTCTTCGACCGGGTCCGCCCCAGTGCCAGGTTCAAGGTGCTCGAGGCCGCCGCCAAGTTCGCCGTTCTGGCGGTCGAAGACCCCGCGATCAAGATCAAACCGGAGAGGTTCGCCGACCGCATGGCCAAGTGCCTGCGCAGTTTCGCCGATCGCGACGCCGACCTCGCTAAGAAGGCCGTAGCCAAACAGATGGCCCGCCTTGAAATCGCCGAGCCCGCCGTGCACCAGCCCCACCAGCCCCTGGCGGTGGTAGGCCAGCCGCATCCGCTGCACCGTGGGCCGGCTAGACCCTCGCCCAGCCCACCGCTGCCAGCTCTCCGCCTGCTCAACTCGCCTGCTGCTCCCGCTCCCGCTCCTGTGCCGCGTCGCCGGCGGCCGGGCCGGGCGCCACGAGGGTGTGTTCGCCCAGCGGCCCGGTCAGGTCGGCGCTCAGCCGCCCGCTCCACAGTGCGTGGTAGAGAGCACCGGCAGCGCGCTGAGGACCTCGCCCGCCGCCGTAGCCCCGGCCATCAACGGCCGGGGGGCGGCGAACGCCGCCAGCACCGCCTGCTCCAGCCCGCCCGCGTCGCGATAGCAGGGATGGCGGTAGCCGGCCAGCCACCGCACGTTCGCCGCCACCACCTTCTCCGGCGGCACCAGGCGCCGGTAGGTGAACCCCACCGCCGCACACGCCGGCCCAAGTACCGCGGCCGCGCGCGCCGCACGCTGCCCGGCCGGCTCGGACGTGGCGGGACAGTCGGCCAGCAGAGCACGACCGTCGGCGTAGCGGGCGAACACTTGCGGCACCCACGTCAGGACCCGCCCGCTGCCGTGGTCCCGCCAGATCAGCCGCACCGGCCGCGCCGCCACCTGCACGTCACGGTCCAGCAGCATCAACTGCATGCACATCGCCTGCGACCCGTGCATCACATGCCCGGCCGTGGTGGCCGACCACCACCAGCCCGGCCCCCACCTGCGCCCGGCACAACCGGGAACGCCGCCACCGGCGCAAGCTGCTCGAACCGGACGGCCACGGCGGCCTCGACCCAGCGGCGCTGCACGCGTGTGCCGTCCGCCCCGGCGAACTCCGCCTCCACCGCACCCGGTTCCGGCACCCGGCCCGCCCGGCCGCGACGGCCGGTAAGCCGTCCTGACTGCTGTCGATGATCACGTACTCCACACAACGTCATACCGGTCACGGCACGCAGGCGAACCGGCCGGTAACCGCAACTGCCCTGCCGCGAAAGCCGGTTGTCCTGTGCGGGGGCCAGGATGCCGCCTGGCGTGTGCCGCTGTCAGTGCGCATCTCTGCACTTTTTCCGCCCCCCGGCCGGCCCCGCCGCGGCACAGGCCGGGTCGCGGCCCGGGCTCGCCCCGGACCACGGGGTGAGCAGGCGCCGGATCGGCTTCGCCGCTATCCCAGAGACGACAGCACCCATCCCGAGTCGTCCTCGTCGGAACCGAACCGGATCAGAGCGCCGGACGGCATCGCCGCACCGCGCGCGAGCATGTCGACGAAGGCATCCACGAGCGCCTCGACCTGCTCACGGCCGCCACCCTGGTCGTCGTCGCGGACACCGGAGTCGAGCCACAACTGGTCGCGGTGTCCCATGACCCT
>NZ_JBEXET010000094.1:0-5916 GCF_040606415.1 Streptomyces sp. NPDC005423
TTCACCGGCCAGGGTGCCCAGCGCCTGGGGATGGGCCGTGAACTGCACGCCGCCTACCCCGAGTTCGCCCGCGCCCTGGACGAGGTCGTGGCGGCCATCGACGCGTTCCTTGAGCGCCCGCTGTATGAGGTGATGTGGGGTGAGGACGAGGCGCTGCTGAACAGCACCGCCTACACCCAGCCCGCCCTGTTCGCCGTGGAAACAGCCCTGTACCGCCTCGTTGAGTCGTGGGGGGTGCGCCCCGACTACCTGGCCGGGCACTCCATCGGCGAGATCACCGCCGCGCACGTCTCCGGTGCGATCGGCCTGGAGGACGCGGCCCGGCTGGTCACCGCGCGCGGGCGCCTCATGCAGGCACTCCCGGCCGGTGGTGCGATGGCCGCGATCCAGGCCACCGAGGAAGAACTCCTGCCGTTCGTGAGCGACGCGGTGGGGATCGCTGCGATCAACAGCCCCACCTCCGTCGTCATCTCAGGCGAAGAGTCTGAAGTCGACGCGCTGGTCGCGGAGTTCACGCAGCAGGGCCGTAAGACGACCCGCCTGCGCGTCTCGCACGCCTTCCACTCCCCGCTGATGGAACCGGCGCTGGCCGAGTTCCATCTGGTCGCCCAGAGCGTCACCCACCAGCAGCCGCGCATCCCGGTCGTCGCCGGAGTCCACGGCGAGATCACCGACGAGTGGGGCACCCCGGAGTACTGGACCCGCCACCTGCGCGAAGCCGTCCGCTTCGCCGACACCGTCACGCATCTGCGAGGGCGGGGAGTGAGCCGGTTCCTGGAGCTGGGGCCGGACGCGATCCTGTCCGCGCTCACCCAGGCGACCCTGGACGCGCCGGAGACGGTGGTCGAGGCCGCCGTACGCAGGAACCGGCCCGAGACCCGTACCCTGCTCGCCGCCCTGGCCCGGCTCTTCACCACCGGCACGGAGGTCGACTGGCCGGCGCTGTACGCGGGGGCCGCCCGGGTGGAGCTGCCCACGTACGCCTTCGAGCGGCGCGCCTACTGGCTGGAGGGGTCGGCCGCGCCCGCCGGGGACGTGACGAGCATGGGACAGCGGGCGGCACAGCACCCGCTGCTGAGCGCGGTGGTGGTCTCGCCGGAGGCAGGCGGGGTGGTGCTGACGAGCAATCTGTCGGTGCGCACCCACCCGTGGCTGGCCGACCACGATGTGCTGGGCACGGTGCTGTTGCCCGGTACCGGCTACATCGAGCTGGCGATCAGGGCGGGTGAGGAAGTCGGCTGCGACGTGGTCGAGGAACTGACCATCGAGGCCCTGATGCCGATGCGGGAGGACGGTGGCGGGCTGGCCGTGCAGGTCGTCGTGGAGGCGGCCGACGCCACCCAGCGGCGTTCGCTGTATGTGTACTCGCGGCCCGACGACGCCTCGCCGGACACTCCTTGGACCCGGCACGCCAGTGGTGTGCTGGCGCCGGGCGCCCAGCCGGCGCCGCCGGCGGAGTCGTTCGGTTCGGGCACCGGGGCGTGGCCGCCGCCGGGCGCCCAGGAGGTCGACATCTCCGGCGTCTACGACTACCTCACCGGCCAGGGCTACGGATACGGGCCCATGTTCCGCTGCCTGCGCGGGATCTGGACGCGCGGGCGGGAGACGTTCGTGGAGGTGTCGCTGCCGGAGGACAACCTCGCGGTGGGCGGCGAGTACCGCATCCACCCCTCGATCCTGGACGGTTCGCTCAGCGCGACGGACTTCATGGACGGGCGCAGCCCGCAGGACGTCGGCGGCACCCAGCTGCCGTTCGCCTTCTCTGGGGTGACCCTGCACGCGGCCGGTGCCTCGCAGCTGCGGGGCCGGATCACCGCGGTGGAGGGCCACCGCTCACAGGGCTCGGACGCGGTCCGCCTGGAACTGTCGGACCTGCACGGCACGCCGGTGGCGACCATCGAGTCGCTGGTGGTACGTCCCGTGACGGCCGAGCGGGTGAACGCCGCGGCCTCCGCCGGACGCGGCGAGCGCACCTCGATGTTCCATCTGGTGTGGAACCAGCTGCCGTTGGGCGCCAGCGCCTCGGCCGTCGCGGAGGGCTGGGCCGTCATCGGCGAAAGCGGCGCCGCGCACGGCGAGTTCGAGGGCGCCGACCTCTACCCGGACCTGGCCGCGCTGGCCGGCGCGATCGACGCCGGAGCGGCGGTGCCGCAGGTGGTGGTGGTGCCGGTGGCCCCGGCCGGGGGCGAAGTCCCCGACGCCGTACGGGAGGTGAGCGGCGGCGTGCTGGCGGCGTTGCAGACGTGGCTGGCCGAGGACCGGTTCTCCCGCTCGCGGCTGGTGGTCCTCACCCAGGGGGCGGTCGCCGCCCGGGAGGAGGACACCGTCGATCTCTCGCAGGCACCGGTGTGGGGTCTGCTGCGCTCGGCGCAGGAGGAGAACCCGGGCCGGTTCGTGCTGGTGGACACCGACGGTTCGGCCGCCGCCCGGGCGGTGCTGCCCGCGATCGTGGCCGGTGGCGAGCCGGAGGCGGCGGTGCGGGGCAGCGAGGTCAAGGTGGCCCGGCTGGCCCGGGTGCCCGCGGGACAGGTCGCCTCCACCCTGCCGTGGCAGCCGCAGGGCACGGTGCTGATCACCGGCGGTACCAGCGGACTGGGCGCCATCGTGGCCCGGCACCTGGCCGCCGAGCACGGCGTACGGCATCTGCTGCTGACCAGCCGGCGCGGCGCGCAGGCGCCCGGCGCGGCCGAACTGGTCGCGGAGCTGGGTGAGTTGGGGGCGCAGGTCACGGTCGCCGCGTGTGATGTGTCGGACCGGGAGGCGGTGGCGGCCCTGGTCGCGGCCGTGCCGCGGGACCAGCCGCTGACGGCGGTGGTGCACGCGGCGGCGGTGATGGACAACGCGCTGACCTCCCAGCTCACACCCGGCCAGCTGGACACGGTGCTGGGCCCGAAGGCGGACGCCGCCTGGTATCTGCACGAGGCGACCGCGGAGCTGGAGCTGTCGGCGTTCGTGCTGTTCTCCTCGTGCGCCGGGCTGGTCGTGGGCGCCGGGCAGGGCAACTACGCGGCGGCCAACCGCTTCCTGGACGGCCTCTCCGCGTACCGCCGCTCGCGGGGGCTGCCCGCCACCGCGCTGGCGTTCGGCCTGTGGGAGACCAAGACCGGCCTGGGCGGCGGCGTCAACGACGCCGACCTGGGGCGGATGCGGTCGCTGGGGCTGCCGGCGCTGCCCACCGCGGAGGGCCTGGAGCTGTTCGACGAGGCGCTGAGCCTGGACGAGGCGATGATCGCCCCGATCCGGGTGGACGGTGCCGCGCGCGGTACCGCTCCGGGCGAGCCGCCGGTGCTGCTGCGGGAGGTGCTGAAGCAGGAGCAGGCGGCCGCCCAGCGCCAGGAGGTGCGGGCCCCCTCGGTGACCGCCGCGGCGGCGGCCGGTGCGGGCGCACAGGCACTGGACGAGCGGCTGGCCCGGATGCGGCCGGCCGGCCGGGAGGCGGCCGTCCTGGACCTGATCCGGTCCCAGGTCGCGGCCGTCAGCCACAGCGATCCCGAGAGCCTGGACGTCAACAAGGGCTTCACCGACCTGGGACTGGACTCGCTGGCCGCGATCGACCTGCGCAACCGGCTGCAGACGGCGACCGGGATGCGGCTGCCCGCGACGATGATGTTCGACTATCCCAGCCCGGTGGAGATGGCGGAGTTCCTGCTGGAGGAACTCCTGCCCGACATCGAGGAGTTGGAGGAGTCCCACGCCGGCCCGGACGCTCCCGCCGCGGCGGCGGGCGAGCAGGACGAGGACTCCGTGCGCCAGGCGCTGGAGCGGATCCCGGTCGCCGCGCTGCGCGAGGCGGGCCTGCTGGAGACGCTGCTCGCCCTGGCCGGCCCCGCACAGGAGGAGACGGCGCAGCCCGCGGACCGCAGCGAGGAGATCAAGAGCATGGACATCGACGATCTGGTGCGGGCCGCGCTGGCGTCCGCCGAACCGAACTCGACCGAGGGCTGAGATCATCGTGGAAGCATCAGTCGAACAACTCGTCTCCGCGCTGCGGCAGTCGATGCTGGACAACGAGCGGCTGCGCCGGCACAACAGCGAACTGTCCGAGCAGACCGCCCGCGCGAGCGAGCCGGTCGCCGTGGTCGGCATGGCCTGCCGCTACCCCGGCGGGGTCTCCTCCCCCGAGGAGCTGTGGCAGCTGCTGGCCGAGGGCCGCGACGGGGTCTCGCAGTTCCCCGCCGACCGCGGCTGGGCCACCGACGCCCTCTACGACCCCGAGCCGGGAAAACTCAACCGCACCATCACCACCGAGGGCGGATTCCTCTACGACGCGGGCGACTTCGACGCCGGCCTGTTCGGCATCTCCCCGCGCGAGGCCCTCGGCCTCGACCCCCAGCAACGTCTGCTGCTGGAGACCGCCCACGAGGCGATCGAACGCGCCGGCATCGCCCCGCACACCCTGCGCAAAAGCAGGACGGGGGTGTTCGGCGGGGTGATGTACCACGACTACGGGCCGGGCACCAGCGACGGCAGCCTGGTCACCGGCCGGGTCGCCTACAGTCTGGGACTTGAGGGCCCGGCCCTGACCATCGACACCGCCTGCTCCTCCTCCCTGGTCGCCGTCCACCTGGCCGCGCAGTCGCTGCGTTCGGGCGAGTCGACGCTCGCCCTGGCGGGCGGGGTGACGGTGATGACCGAGCCGGACATGTTCCTCTACTTCAGCCACCAGCGGGGCATGGCGGCCGACGGCCGCTGCAAGTCCTTCGCCGCCTCCGCCGACGGCACCGGCTGCTCGGAGGGCGTCGGCGTGATCGTCCTGGAACGGCTCGTCGACGCGCGCCGCAACGGCCACCCCGTCCTCGCGCTGATCCGCGGCTCGGCCGTCAACCAGGACGGCGCCTCCTCCAGCATGACCGCCCCCAACGGGCCCTCCCAGCAGCGCGTGATCCGCGCCGCGCTGGACAACGCAGGCCTGACCATCGCGGACGTCGACGCCGTCGAGGCGCACGGCACCGGCACCAAGCTCGGCGACCCCATCGAGGCCCAGGCGGTCCTGGCCACCTACGGACGGCGCAAGCCCGACACCGAGCCGCTCTACCTGGGCTCGCTGAAGTCCAACCTCGCCCACACCCAGGCCGCGGCCGGCGTCGGCGGCATCATCAAGATGGTGATGGCGCTGCGCCACGGCGTGCTGCCCAAGACCCTCCACCTGGACGAGCCCACCCCGCACGTCGACTGGGAGGCGGGCCATGTCCGCCTGCTGACCGAGGCGGTGCAGTGGCCGGCCGGGGACCGCCCGCGCCGCGCGGGTGTCTCCTCCTTCGGCCTCAGCGGCACCAACGCGCACATCATCGTCGAGGAGGCCCCCGCCGAGGAGCCGGCCGAGGAGGCGGTCCACCGTGAACTGCCCGTCGTCCCGGTGGTGTTGTCGGGCCGCTCCCCGAAGGCGCTGACCGAGCAGGCCGCCCGTCTGCACACCCACCTGGAGAGCTACGACGCCTCCCTGACCGACCTCGCCCACTCCACGGCCGTCACCCGCACCCCGCACGAACACCGCGCGGCCGTCGTCGCCGCCACCCGCGAGGAACTCCTCACCGGCCTCGCCGAGATCGCCCGGGGTGAGAGCGCCACCCCCTCTCCGCACGTCGTGCAGGGCCTGATCCGCGAGGGCAGGACCGCGTTCCTGTTCACCGGCCAGGGCGCCCAGCGCCTGGGCATGGGCCGTGAACTGCACGCCGCCTACCCGCAGTTCGCCCGCGCCCTGGACGAGGCGGTGGCGGCGGTGGACACCTATCTGGAGCGTCCGCTCTATGAGGTGATGTGGGGTGAGGACGAGGCGCTGCTGAACAGCACCGCCTACACCCAGCCCGCCCTGTTCGCCGTAGAAACCGCGTTGTACCGGCTGGTGGAGTCGTGGGGGGTGCGCCCCGACTATCTGGCCGGGCACTCCATCGGCGAGATCACCGCCGCGCATGTGTC
>NZ_JBEXET010000095.1:0-5381 GCF_040606415.1 Streptomyces sp. NPDC005423
AACGGCTCCAGCCTCGGGCCCCGACGAGGAACTGACGCACCAGCAGCAGAAGTCATACCACTACTAACGATCAACTACTGGCGCAGGACACTAGTTGGTGACCGGACTGACCCGCCACGCGCGGCCGTGCGGGTCGGTCACGGTGTAGGTAAGGAACTGCGGGTCGTCCTGGCGGCCGTTGTCGCTCCAGGCAAGGCTGGCGGCGGTGAGGGCGCGGCCGAGATGGGCGCAGCGCTCCGGGGTGGCGGGCGCGAACGTTGCCACGGGTCGTCTCTCCTCGTGATCAGGGGCGAGGGCGGGGCCGGGGCGGCCTGGCGGTAGGCCACCCCGGGGGAGCGGCCGTATCGGCCTACGGGCGGGTGAGCTCGCGGTGGATGCGTTCGCTGGTCTCGCTCGCCTCCCGGCGGGCCTGCTCGGCTGCGGCTTCCGGGCTGGCGGCGTAGACGATCTCGACGCTGCCGAACGCGTCTTCGGCGGCCACGGTGTGCTGCTCACACTGGTCGGACAGTTCGCCCGGATCGGTGGGGGCCTCCTCGACGTGCCAGATGTCGACGTCGCCGCCGCCCTTCCACTGGCCGACCACGAAGTACGGGCGGTCCTGGCTCTCCGGCGCGGCGGCGGCCCGGGCCAACCCCTCGTACTCCGACCGGAAGAGCGTCAGACGGCGGCCCACGTCCTCGGCTGCGCGCGTGCTGACCTCAGCCCACTTCGAGAGGTATTCGGCACGGTGGGCCAGGCTCTCGCGGGCCGGTGCCAGTAGGAGTGCGAGCACCGGGTGCGGACGGGCGGTGAACCAGCGGGCCAGAGTCCACCAGGCGGCCAGACTGCGGGCGGCCTGGACCCGGTGGGCCTCGGCCTCCTCCAGCAAGCGAGCCTGCGCCCGTTCGGCGTCCGAGATCATCGCGTCCAGCCACCTCAGCAGCTGCGGGGTGTCATGGAGGCGGGCCGCGTGCTGGAGGCTGGGGAAGTCGCTGCGCGCGGAGTAGTGGCCGGCGCACGCGCGCAGGATGGCGGATAGCGTCTGGCCGGCCTGCGGAGGCGCCGGCCGGTCGTCGGTGTCGGTCAGGTCGCGTTCCAACCACCCCCAGGGCACGTCGGCGGAGTAGGCCAGAACCCGGATGGTGTTGCCCTGGTAGGCGCGGCCACGGATGCGTATCAGCGGCTCGGCGGGCCACTCCCGCGCGCTGGCGGATCCGAGGGTGGCTCGGACGGCGTTGAACTGGTCCCACCGGGCGGGGCTGCTGGTCGCGGTCACATGGACGGTTCCGCTGGCGGCACCGGTGAGGCGGTAGCGCACGGCTCCGGCCGAGTCCGCCTCGGACGGGACGGCGCGGACGGCACCGGACGGCGTGGTAAGGGTGATCACAGAACGTCTCCTCACGGGGCCTACAGAAATGGGAAGTTGATAGGGACGGTGACTTCAGCCCGTGACAAACGGGTCCGGGAGGAACGGGGCGGGGTACGCGCGGGGGACAGGCGCTGAGCTGCTCCCGTACGGCCTTACGGCGGCCTGCACGATGGTGCTCGTCACGGCGTGCAACCATCCGCCACCCGCACACGACCGGGCATCGGGCCTGCTCGGTCTGCACGATCAGGGTTGCCAGGATGGTGCAGCTGCCTCCAGGGCGGCCGTCACGGCGGCTTTGATGGGTTGGGGAGCTAGCTGCGCGCGGCGGGCGGGGGAGTCACGCGCGCGCTGTGGTGCGCGGGACCCGGTCAGATGACGGGGCGGCGGCGGCCCTGCTCGTCCAGGCGGCGCACGTCGGGCGTGAGGTTTTCGAAGCGGCACCAGGTGCGCCCCATGTAGTCCTCGGCGGCGTAGAAGTGCACCGTCCTAGCCCGGTCGCTTCCTCCCGCCGTGGTGTAGGCGGCGGCGTACCAGTAGCCGTTGATGTTGAACGGAACAGCGTCCGAGGGCCACTCGTGCGGAATCGGGGTCAACTCCCCCCGGGCCGCGTGCTTCACGTACGTGCCCGTGGTGAGGTCCAGGATCATGAAGTGTTCTCGGTCGGCCTGTAGGCCGCTGTTGTCCTGGTCCCACTCGTCGCAGGCCAGACAGCGGCTCTTCGTCCGGCACGGCAGAACCAGCAGCGAACACCCGTGGAGAACGTTGGTGGGTCCGCCGTAGGTGACCCGGCTTCCGATGAACAGCCGCGGGGCGGGCACGATCTCAGGCATGGATGGCCTTCCGTGGGGCGGTGGGTGGGCGGTGGGCGTCGAGCTGCTGGGCGTCTGTCGGCGCGGCCTAGGTACAGGAAGGGGCGGACGTGTTCTTGGGCGCGCGCGGTCTGCTCCGCAGACGCGACTCGTGCCGCTACGCGGCAGGGGCCGGCGAGCAGCGCTCCGCGCTTCTGCTGCGGGGTGAGCGCTCCGCGCTCGGGGCCGGGTGCGGCCGCTGCTGGCCGGTGGGGCCGGGTGGGCACCCCCGTGGGGGGTTGGGGTGCCCACCCGGCGGTCAGGGGGTCAGACCGTGGTGAGGGCGAATGCCTTCTCCATCAGGTCGTTCGCCGCGCCGCTGATGACCCGCTCTGCGCGGGAGTCCGCCTTCTCGGCGTCGGTCTTGCCCCGGGTCGGAGCGACGTGGTTGGCGTACTCAGTGAGCGCGTTGTACCCGGCCCACCGCGTGCCCCGGATACCGGCCTGGGTGTCGGCGATCTCGAACAGGTTCGAGATCGCCCCCCACCGCTGGCGCTGGTTGGTCTTGGCGCGGGGGTGGTCGCTGTCCTTGACCGGCCACAGCTCGTCCACCACTGACTTCAGCTCGCTGAGCGTCATCTCGGCTTCGATCATGCGCTGTGCGGCCTGCTCGAACTCCTCGGCGTACCGGAATGTCAGGCCGAGGGCAGAACGGGCCTGCGCGATACGGGCCTTAGCTCCGGCGGTGTGCCGCACGACGAACGAGGACCGGGCTCCGTGGATGGCCGCGCGCATGGTGTTCGCGCACACCACCCGGACCGGTGTCACCACGATGCGGAACGCTGAGCCTCCGTCGTGGCTGTTGAACGCTGCGATGTACAGATCAACGTCGTCGTTCCCGCCGATCGTGAGACCCTGTGGCAGCTTCATGGTCAGGAACACCTGACGGCCGTCTTTGAGCGATCCGGCGGTCTCAAAGTGCGCGCCGGACTCGTCGGCCAGAAGATCGAGGAATTCGGCGTGCTCCTCGTTCTGCACGGGGTAGTAGTCGCTGCCGACCACTCCGAGCGTTTGAGTGCGACCGGTCTTCGGGTGCGTGCGCGCGGTCGCGAAGTGCTGCCGTACCTCCAGCGGCGTGGTTCCGTCGGCCGTGATCTCGGTCGCGGTCAGGGGGAGGAGTCGCACGTTCCAGCCGGACAGAGACGCGATGCGCATGGCCTCCTCGGCAGTCATCGCGCCGTTGGTGACAGTGCCAAGTTTGTGCCAGGCGCTCGTGTTGGCGGAGGCGAAAGCGGCGGTCCCGTCGGTGAACTGCTCGATCTCGTGAGCCACTTGGGGCTTCCCTTCTGGTGACGAACTTTCGGCGTGTCCGGCAGGGGGCCAACCCTTCCGAACGAGTTCCATAATACCTAACTCTGGGGGTGGAGCAACCCTTTATTTCCCTGGCCTGTCCACCCTCAGAGGTGCCCTGCTGACCTGCGGATACGACTGCGACGGCTTGTGCCGGGTCAGGTCATTCTTCCTGCCCGACGATCCTCTGCCTTATGATCAGTTGCCTTCTTGCGTGGGCCTACTGCTGCCAGTGCTGCGGCAATGCCGTGACGCTCCACGTGTGGACTCCGGTCAGTGCGGTGACGAATGCGCCGTTCGTGTACTCGCTGAGGCGGTAGAGCACGGACTCTCGCTCTCGGCGGTCCAGCTCGCGCTCAATGCGCGTCACCCAGTAGCGGCCGTGGCAGCACTCCTGCGACCCGTGATAGCTGACCAACTGTCCGAGGCTTGGGCCGCTGTCCGCGTGCACGGCGGCCGACAGGTTGGACAGGACCGTACCGAACGTGTGGGGCGGCAACGGCACGTCGGCCAGCGCGGGCCCGGTGTGTCCGGTCCGTACGCCAGAGATCCATCCCACCTCGAACAGGCGCCGGGCCAACTCGCGCACATCGTGCGGAAGACTGCTGTTCTCGGGGAGCTGTTCCAGTACTGCCTTGAAAGCGGCCTTCATCTGCTCTCGCTCACCCTCGGTCGCCGGAACGGCGCGGTGGGCGGGCTCGATGCTCGTCATGCTCACAGTGATTTCCCTCCGGTGGTTTAAGCGCTGTGGCTCTCCGGGGGGCCAGGTAAACCGGGCCCCCCGAAATCTCCTCCTACTTCAGTCCGCGCGTCCGGAGGAATTCACTGATGCGGAATGCGACGGCTCGCACCGAAAGGGATGTTCCTCGGAACGTCCCGAGAATGCGGGGGCCGGTTTCGCTGTCGTGGATGATGTGGAATTCGAAACCCTGAGCGACCGGCAGGAGAATTCGGATAGGACCGGCCGTGGTCTCAAACCGAATTGACGTGGTGTTGTCGTCCTGGTTGTGCTCGATGACGGCGTCTCGGAGGAGTTCCGGGCGCGGGAGGAAATTGGCGATTCGGCGAGCTTTCGCAGCCTGAGGGGTCGTGATTTCGACTGCGCTGGGAGCTACCTTGCCTCCGCATATGACGATTTCCACGCTTACGCCTTTCTGTTGACGAACGTTCGGCGGTGACGGTTAGGGGGCCACCCCTTCCGACATGTTCCATAATACAGCATGCTTGATCTGTTGCACCACCTCATGCGCAATCTCCTGCCCTATCTCTTGCGTCATCCCCTGCCCTCGGCCAGTGGTCGGCCTCTCCAACACCCCAGGTCAGATGGGCTATTACCTGTGGTTGGGAAAGCTGACATCCCCTCTGCTGCCGCTCTCCCTGCCCGAATGAGAAGAAAGGTGGGGGGCGGGCTAGGGCGGCGCGGCGGCCTCGGGGATCGGGGCCAGGGGTTTCAGTTGCGCGTCGGCGGGGCCTCCGCGCTCGGGCGCTGGTACGTCCGGACCGCATGCGGTCTGCCGGAGGCAGGCCGCCCTCGACGGCTCAACGGGCGATCGGGCCCCGGAGGGGCCCTATTGCCCTTCCTTCGTATTCCGTGATTTACTTTCCCTCACGGAATACAATTTCAAGTCCCCTCGGTTTTAAGGGAATCGGAGATTCCCCCTGAACCCCTCCCAGGAAACCTCGCATGACGAATCTTCAACCTAAACCCCAACTCAAACCCGGACTTTCCACTCTCACAATTAAAAATCAGCAGCCGAATTTGTGCCGGAGGCACAAACCCTCTCCGCCCCTCTTTTCGTGCCGGAGGCTTCGCCGTCGGGCCGGAGGACGCCCACCACTGGGACGCCCGTTCCACCGCCCCGGCCACTACGCAGCCGCCGATGACGGCACCGGCC
>NZ_JBEXET010000096.1:0-5191 GCF_040606415.1 Streptomyces sp. NPDC005423
GAAACCGTCGCAGACCTGCGCGAACGCGGCCGATGTGTACTGCGAGCCCCTGTCCGCATGGAAGATCACCCCGTCCACGTGGCCGCCGCGGGTCGTCACAGCCATATTCAGGGCGTCGATGACCAGTTCTGTGCGCATGTGCGTGGCCATTGACCAGCCGAGCAGTCGGCGTGAACAGATGTCGATGACGCAGGCGAGATACAGCCACGTCCCGCCGACCTGCACGTATGTGATGTGGCCGCACCACTTCTCGTTCAACTGCCTGGCGGAGAAGTTGCGCTGGACGAGATCCGGGGCCGGTGGTGCATGCCGGGCGGGGACCGTGGTGCGCTTGCGGCGCCGTAGGTGCCGGCCCTCGATGCCGTGCCGGCGCATCAGGCGCTCGACGCGCTTGCGGTTGATGGCGTGCCCGAAACCGCGCAGTTCGGCATGGACGCGCCGGACTCCGCAGGTGCCCTTGTGCTCGGTATGGATCTCGCGGATCTCCCCGAGCAGGGCGTCGTCGGCGGCCTGCCGCTCTCGGCGGGCCTTCGCGCCGGCGAGCCACCCGTAGTAGCCCGAGCGCGAGACCTGCAGGACCCGGCATATCCGCTGGACGCCGAAGACCTCTGCGTGGGCGGAGACGAAGTCCCAGCGGCGGGTCTTCACTTCATCTCCATCTCCGATCCTGGTGGCTAATTCAGGCGACGAGGGAGAGATTTAGTCGGGCGAGGTGGCTGGTGCGGGTGTGGTCGAGGGGGTGGCCGTTCCACCAGGCGTCGAGACGGATCAGGTTCAACGCCACCGCGCTGTAGACGTGGTCGAGGTGAGTTTTCCGCAGGCCGTGGTAGCGGGCACGGCGGAGACCGGTCACGGTGGTGGCCTGGTGGATGGTCCCTTCGACTCCGGCGCGCAACGCATAGTCATGCTTCCACTCTTCGGTCTCCTGCCGGGCACGTGCACCCTTCAGTGCCTCGTGCATCTCCTGCGGTTGCAGGGTGAGTTGACGGCGTCCGAGCTTCGAGGTGGTGCACTTGGACCGTAGTGGGCAGGGCCCGCAGACTGTAGGGGAGAACACGACCACCGTCTTGGCGACACCGCCTTGAAGGCAGGGACTCCAGGTGGTGCTCGTCTGCCCGGCCGGGCAGAGGACCTCCCGGCCCTGCCAGTCGATGCGGAAGTCGTGGGTGGCGAACCCCTCCTTGGCCCTGCCCTGGCGGGACTGGTCACTCAGCGTCGGGGTGACCAGCACGACACCGAACCGCTTCAAGGAGCCCACGATCAGCTCGGCCGAAGCATATCCGCTGTCCAGGTAGTGCTCCCCGGGCAGCAGCCCACGTCGCTGGAGGACCTGGTGGACGGTGTCGAGCATGGCGTTGTCGGCGACAGTGGCGTCCGTCGTCGTGACGTTCGTGACCAGGTTCGGCCGGGTGGCCCGGTGCCGTCCCGGACGCGCATCGCCGGTGTTGCCGCGCACGGCCGGTTCAGTGGCCTGGCACGTCTCACTGATATGGATCTTGAAGCCGTTCCACAGGGTGTCGCCCTTCACGCTCCGGCGGGCATCAGTGTCATACGGCGACGTCAGACGTCGTTGGCCGGGCGGGAGACCGTCCACCTTCGCCTCCCGCCGCTTGACCACCTCCCGTCCACTGCCCGACAACGTGCGGGTGTAGCTCTGCACCAGCACGCACCGCAGAACCTGGACAGCCGGCAGGTCACGTAGCCACGACGGGGACGCGGGTGCGTGGACCGCGGTGAGCAGGGCGAAGCCGTCCTGGCCGTAGTCGACAGCGAGCCGGGCGCGTTTGACCTTGGACGCGGGCGCGTGCCAGCCGGGGACCCGGTCGCCGTAACGCCGAGTCCAGGAGGGCACGTCGATCACCTGTTCCACCCAGTGCGGAGCCGCACAGACCAGTGCCTCCAGGGCGGCGCGGACCGTCTCACCGGCCAGATCCAACTGGCTCAGATCCCGGACCGCCGAGATCACGTGGGTGGAGTCGGTACGTTGCTTGCCGCCGGCCCCCACCAGCCCCTGCTCAACCAACCGGGCCAGCAGCAGGTCCAACACCTTTTCCTCCAGGCCGTGTGCGACCGCCCGGGAGCGGAACTCCGAGAGCACGCTGTGGTCGAATCCCGGATCCTGAAGATCCAGCCCGAGTGCGTACTTCCACGCCAGGTCCGTCCGTACCGGCTCGGCGGCCTGCCGATCGGTGAGGTTCTCCGCCTTCTGCAGCACCGTGACCAGCGCGAGCCGCCCTGGCGACCAACCCGGCTTGCCACGCTGCCCGAACGCTACCGAGAACTCACCGTCGGCGAACAGCTCACCGAACCGGTCACGGACCCTCACCGCGAGCGGGACCTCCCGCCGGCCCGCATACATCGCCCGGATCGCGTCAGCGATCTGCGGGTTCGGCTCCGGCCAGGGCTGCGGCTGCACCGACACCACGTCTCCATCCTGCAGGCAGACACCACAAGACTGCCGCAACCTCCAGAATCCACCACCGGCCTGACTTACATTCACCAATCCACTGAATTAGCCACCAGGATCATCTCCTTCGCGAAATAGGCGGCTGCCCGGCGCAGGATCTCCCGCTCGAGTTCCCATTCCTTCTCTGCCTTGCGCAGTCGGCCGTTCTCCGCACGCAGCCGGGCCAGTTCCTCGTCCCGGCTCTCCGCGCTCTGCTCACCGCAGCCGTGATCGCGGCCCGCGTCTTCATCGGCCTGGCGCACCCAGCTCCGCAGGGTCTCGCCGGTCACCCCGACATCCGCCGCGACCGCTGCGTACGTGCGCTTCCCGCCCGCCGCGCGGTACAGCGCGACGGCATCATTCCTGAACTCCACCGGATACGGAGACCTACGTCCCACCAGGACACCTTCCCTCGGATCTGCAAGATCCACTGTCAGAGTGTCCACACCACAGGGGTCGCCTCAGGCGCGACCCGACACCGCAGGATCAAACATCTATTCCGGGATGAAACATCGAGAGAAACGACCTCTGACTGTCGGCGACGGCTGAAAAATGGTTCTGGATCACTTTCCGTGCCAGAGCCACGGAGGGTCACCGAACCCGCGATCATGAACGGCCGTGGCTGATGTACTCCTCCAGGACCTGTGGTTCCACCGGGTTGATGATGTCCGGATCGACAACGTGCTGGCCGAGGGCGAGTTGGTCGTCGTGCGAGCGTGTGCGGTAGCGGAGCTGGCCACGTGCCCCGGCTGCGGTGTGGCGTCGGCTCGGGTTCACAGCCGGTACGTTCGACGACTCGCGGACAGTGCGGTAGGCCACCGCGGGGTGGTCATCGAGTTAGGGGTCCGGCGGTTTCGCTGTCAGGGGTCTGCTTGCACTCGGGTGACCTTCGTGGAGCAGATCGACGGGCTGACGTTCCGCTACGGACGGCGAAGCGCCGGACTGCAGCGGGTCTTGCAGCGTATGGCGCTGATGCTGGCAGGCCGGGCCGGCGCCCGGCTTGCGGCAACGCTCGCGGTCACCGCGAGCCGGTCGACGCTGCTGCGCCTCGTACGGGCCCTGCCCGATCCAGTGGCGGATACGCCAAAAGTACTCGGGGTCGATGAATTCGCCCTGCGTAAGGGCCACGTCTACGCGACCATCCTGGTGGACATCGAGACCCGCCAGCCCGTCGATCTGCTGCCCGACCGGTCCGTGGCGACGGTGGCCGCATGGATCGCCGCCCACCCCGGCATCGAGGTGATCTGCCGAGACCGCTCTCTCGCATACGCCGAGGCCGGACGCCTCGGAGCCCCGGACGCAATCCACGTCGCGGACCGGTGGCACATCTGGAAAAACCTGGCGGAAGCCGTGGAGAAGACCGTCATCCAACATCGCGCCCTGCTGAGCGACCACGGCGAACCGGACAAGCCTCAGGCCGTGCCGCCCCTGGACGCGAAAGGGCTCGGCCACACAGCTACGGCCGGCCCTCGACAGTCGGGGCGGCTCTCGGACCGGGTGCGTGAACAGCACGCCGCCGTCCACGAGTTACTCGGTCAAGGGGTGGGCCTGCGGCCCATCGCGCGCCGGCTCGGGCTGGCCCGCAACACCGTGCGCCGCTTCGCCCAGGCGACAACCGCGGACGAGCTGCTGGTCGGAAAGTGGACCGGCCGCCCCAGCATCCTCGACCCCTATAAGCCCTTCCTTCACCAGCGATGGTCCGAGGGCTGCACCACCGCTCGCCGGCTGTTCGAGGAGCTCCAAGAGCGCGGCTATGAGGGCGGCGAGAGCGTCGTCAAGACGTACATACACAAGCTCCGCGGGGTCTTCCCCCATACTGATCCGCCGAGGAGACACCCGTCCGTGCGCGACGTGACCAGCTGGATCACCCGTCACCCCGACAGGCTCGACGACGACCAGGCCCAGCGGCTCAAAGCCGTCCTCACCCGTTGTCCCCAACTCGACCGCACGGCCCGGCACGTCCGGAGCTTCGCCGAGCTGATGAACAACCGCCAGGGCCGCGACCTCGGCCAGTGGATCGCTGACGTCCAGGCCGATGATCTGCCCGCTCTGCACTCCTTCGTCAACGGCCTCGGCCAGGACCTCGACGCCGTCGTCGCCGGTCTCAGCCTGCGCTACAGCTCCGGCGCCGTCGAAGGCCACAACAACAAGATCAAAATGCTGAAACGGCAGATGTTCGGCCGGGCCAACTTCGATCTCCTGCGCAAGCGCGTCCTCCTCGCCGCGAGCGGCCGTTCATGATCGCGGGTTCGGTGACCCTCCGTGGCTCTGGCACGGAAAGTGATCCAGAACCATATTTCAAGCGTCGCCGACAACCAGCGCCACGACCCCTACCGCCTGCTCTGCGGCCCAAGCCAGGAACCAGCCGCTATCCAAGATTCGCTGGACCCAGAACGCTTCAGGTCTTGCTCTTTCGTCGGCCAAGGTGGAGCCGAACGCGTCGGCATCCACCTCCAGCGCGCCCAAACGAAGCTCCTTGAGCGCAGTCCAGTCCTCGCAAACCACCCGTTCGACCCTCAGCACACCTACATACTCGTGGTTTTCCGAGGGGATCTCCACGGAATTTCCCGTGGGACTACGACAGTGTCCCAATTCGACTTTCGCCGAAGCCCAGCACCGACATCAGATCTCCGGGGATCAAAAACACCTACTGAGCTTGTCCTACCTTTCAAGCGGGTCGGATCTGATCATTCGTAGGATCGGGGAAGCCCAGGGGTTGCGGGTATGGCTGTGAGCTTGTCGCCG
>NZ_JBEXET010000097.1:0-4517 GCF_040606415.1 Streptomyces sp. NPDC005423
TGGCTCGGCGACCGCGACGCCGTCCGCACCCCCATGCAGTGGACCCCCGACCGCAACGCCGGCTTCTCCTCCTCCGATCCCGGCCGCCTCTTCCTGCCGACGATCATGGACCCCGTCTACGGCTACCAGGTCACCAACGTCGAGGCGTCCATGTCGTCGCCCTCCTCGCTGCTGCACTGGACCCGCCGCATGATCGAGATCCGCAAGCAGAACCTCGCGTTCGGGCTGGGGTCCTACCGGGAGCTGCAGTCCTCCAACCCGGCGGTGCTGGCGTTCCTGCGCGAGTACGAGGACGACCTCGTGCTCTGCGTGCACAACTTCTCGCGGTTCGCCCAGCCCACCGAGCTGGACCTGCGGGAGTTCAGCGGCCGGCATCCCGTCGAGCTGTTCGGCGGGGTGCGCTTCCCCGCCATCGGACAGCTGCCGTACCTGCTGACCCTCGCGGGCCACGGTTTCTACTGGTTCCGGCTGCGCAAGGAAGCCGCCTGAGCCCTGGGCGGGGCGGTTTCTCCCGCCCCGCCGGGGGCACCCAACAGTAACCACCCCCGGGAAAGGACGCGACGCCATGTCGGAAGCCGTCACCCGCAGCGCCACGACGAGTCCCGGTCTTCTCGCGTCGCTCGACCCACTGCTGCGCGAGTGGCTGCCCAGGCAGCGCTGGTTCGCGGGCAAGGGCCGGCCGGTCACCGGGTTCTCGCTGGTCGCCGCGGTCGAGCTGGTGCCCGCCGACGGGCCACTGGGCGTACACCACCTGCTGGTCCGCGCCCATCAGCCCGGCGTGCCCGGCGACTGCTACCAGCTCCTCATAGGCTCGCGCGAGGCGCTGCCGCCCCGGCTCGCGCCCGCGCTGATCGGACATGTGGAAGAGGGCCCCCTCGCCGGCCGCACGGTGTACGAGGCCCTGTACGACCCCCGGCCCGCCGAGGTGCTCCTGGACGCGTTGCGCACCCAGGCCCGCATCGGCGGGCTGAGTTTCGAGCGGGACCCGCGCCAGGAGATCCGCGCCGACCTCACCCCCCGCCTGCTGACCGGCGAGCAGTCCAACTCGTCGGTCGTCTACGGAGATACGTTCATCCTCAAGCTGTTGCGCCGGATCGTGCCCGGCACCAACCCCGACCTGGAACTGCCGCTGGCGCTGGCCCGGGAGGGCTGCCCGCGGGTGCCGGCGCCGACGGCGTGGCTGCGCGGCGAGTTCGGCGACGAGCCGTACGTGCTCGGGGTGCTCCAGCCGTTCGTGCAGGGCGCGGCCGACGGCTGGGAGCTGGCGCTGGACGAGCTGGCCAAGGGCGCGGACTTCACCGCCGAGGCGCGGGCGCTGGGACGGGCCACGGCCGAGGTGCACCGGGCGCTGGCCCGCGCGCTGCCCACCGTGACGCTGGGCCACGCCCAGTTGCGGGGGCTCGTCGACGGCATGGTCGAGCGGCTCGACGCGGCGGCACAGGCGGTACCGGCGCTGCGGCCGTACACGCCGGGGCTGCGGACCGCGTTCACGGCGCTCGACGACCTGTCCGCCGAGGGGCGCACCTGGACCGCGCAGCGCATCCACGGCGATCTCCATCTGGGCCAGTGCCTGCGGTCGTCGTCCGGCGAGTGGTCGCTGATCGACTTCGAGGGCGAGCCGTCGAAGCCGCTGGCCGAGCGGCGGATGCCGCAGCCGGTGGTCCGCGACATCGCCGGGATGCTCCGCTCCTTCGACTACGCGGCCCACTCGGCGAAGGAGCCGGTGCCGGACTGGGCCGCACGGTGCCGGGCCGCCTACTGCTCCGGATACGCGGAGTCCGGCGGCGCCGATCCGCGCACCGACCCCGTACTGCTGCGGGCGTACGAGACCGACAAGGCGATCTACGAGGTCGTCTACGAGGCTCGCAACCGCCCCGACTGGCTCCCGGTGCCGCTCTCCGCGATCCGCCGCCTGGCCGGCCCCGGCCCGACCTGACCCCGCGGCACCCGCCCCTTCCTCCCCTCAGTCTTTTCCTTCGCACAGGAGGCTCAGCCCGTGACCCCCCGCCCCTCGTCCAGCGCTCCCGACCCGAAGAAGGGGAAGGCAAAGAAGTCCGGTTCGAAGAAGGCAGCGGCAAAGAAGTCCGGCCTGAAGAAGGCGGCGTCGAAGAAGGCGGCCATGGCGAAGAAGCAGACCCCGGCCGAGCAGCCGGCCACCGAACCCGCCGTCCCGGAGACAGTCGCGGAGACCGTCACAGAACCGGTCACCGAGCCGGTCGCCGAGACCGGGACCGCCCCGACCGCCGGCACCGGCATCGACGAGGAGATCGCCATCTCACCCGCACTCGACGCCGGAGACCGCGAGCGGCTGCTCTCCGGCACCCACCACGACCCGCACTCGGTGCTCGGCGCCCACCGGGTGCCCGGCGGGGTCGCGTTCCGGGTCTTCCGGCCGTACGCCCGGTCGGTGGCCGTCGAATCCGGGCCGCTGCGGGCGGAGTTGCACGACGACGGGGACGGCTTCTTCTCCGGACTGCTGCCGCTCCAGGGTGTGCCGCCGGAGTACCGGCTGCTGGTGGCGTACGAGGGGCCGGCCCAGGAGGTCGAGGACCCCTACCGCTTCCTGCCCGTCCTCGGGGAACTGGACCTGCACCTGATCGGCGAGGGCCGGCACGAGGAGCTGTGGCGGGTGCTCGGCGCGGAGCCGATGACCCACCAGGGCGTGGCCGGGACCCGGTTCACGGTGTGGGCGCCGAACGCCCGGGGCGTGCGGGTGGCCGGCACCTTCAACTTCTGGGACGGCGCCGCGTATCCGCTGCGCTCGCTCGGCGGCACGGGTGTGTGGGAGCTCTTCGTGCCGGGGGTCGGCGAGGGCGAGCTGTACAAGTTCGACATCACCCGGCCGGACGGCTCGCACACCCTGCGCGCCGACCCGATGGCCCGTCGCACCGAGGTCCCGCCGAGCACCTCCTCGATCATCACCGCCTCCCACCACGAGTGGCAGGACGAGGAGTGGCTGTCCCGGCGTGCGGAGCGGCCGGCCCACGAGGCGCCGCTCTCCATATACGAGGTGCATCTCGCGTCCTGGCGACCGGGCCTGACGTACCGTCAGCTCGCCGAGCAGCTGCCGGCGTACGTGAACGACCTGGGCTTCACCCATGTCGAGCTGATGCCCGTCGCCGAGCATCCCTTCGGCGGCTCCTGGGGCTACCAGGTCACCGGCTTCTACGCGCCGACCGCCCGGCTGGGCACCCCCGACGACTTCAAGTTCCTGGTCGACGCCCTCCACCGGGCGGGCATCGGCGTACTGATGGACTGGGTCCCCGCCCATTTCCCGCGCGACGACTGGGCGTTGGCGGAGTTCGACGGACGTCCGCTCTACGAGCACTCGGATCCGCTGCGGGCCGCGCATCCCGACTGGGGCACCCTGGAGTTCGACTTCGGCCGCCGCGAGGTGCGCAACTTCCTGGTGGCGAACGCCGTCTACTGGTGCCAGGAGTTCCACATCGACGGTCTGCGGGTGGACGCCGTCGCCTCGATGCTCTACCTCGACTACTCGCGCGAGGCGGGCCAGTGGACGCCGAACGAGCACGGCGGCCGGGAGAACCTGGACGCCGTGGCGTTCCTCCAGGAGATGAACGCGACCGTGTACCGCAGGGTGCCCGGGGTCATGACGATCGCCGAGGAGTCGACGGCGTGGGACGGGGTCACCCGGGCCACGGACCACGTCGGTCCGGGCGGCTTCGGCGGTCTGGGCTTCGGACTGAAGTGGAACATGGGGTGGATGCACGACTCGCTCGACTACATGGCGCACGAGCCGGTCCACCGCAAGCACCACCACGGGGAGATGACGTTCTCCATGGTGTACGCCTACAGCGAGAACTACGTCCTGCCGATATCCCACGACGAGGTCGTGCACGGCAAGAAGTCGCTCGTCTCCAAGATGCCCGGCGACTGGTGGCGGCAGCGCGCCGACCACCGCGCCTACCTGGCCTTCATGTGGGCCCACCCCGGCAAGCAACTCCTCTTCATGGGGCAGGAGTTCGCCCAGGGCGCCGAATGGTCCGAGGTGCACGGCCCGGACTGGTGGCTGCTGGACCCGGCGTACGGCGCCGAGGCCGACCACCGCGGCGTGCGCGACCTCGTCCGCGATCTGAACACCGTCTACCGCGCGACGCCGGCCCTGTGGGAGCTGGACACCCGGCCCGCGGGGTTCGAGTGGATCACCGGGGACGCGGCCGACGACAACGTCATCGCCTTCCTCCGCCTGGACTCCGAGGGCTCGCCCCTCCTCGCGGTCAGCAACTTCTCCCCCGTCGTCCGCCACGAGTACCGGCTGGGCGTGCCCGACACCGTCCCCGCCTGGCACGAGGTCCTCAACACCGACGCCGCCCACTACGGCGGTGGCGGCATCACCAACCCCGACCCGGTCAAGCCCGACCCGGCGCCCTGGCAGGGCCACCCGGCGAGCATCCGCGTGGCCCTGCCGCCCCTGGCGACGGTCTGGCTGCGCCCGGCCTGACAGCAGCGGGGTCCGGGGGCAGAGCGGAAGAGCGTCGGGTGGGGGAAGTGTGTTT
>NZ_JBEXET010000098.1:0-4234 GCF_040606415.1 Streptomyces sp. NPDC005423
CCGGCGAGTACTTACTGGGTGGCGCCACTTCTTCCTCGTTTCCTTGTTCAGGACAACCCTATTGGATGCCTGTCCGGAAACTTCGTGGCCCCTCACTCGGCCGCAGCCGCACACGTGAGGATCCGGAGGTCGGTGCCGGCAGGCATCAGGACATCGACGTCGAGGGTGATGTCACCCACCCGTGGATGTTCGATGGTCTTGCGGTCGCCGGCCCAGGGGGTGGCAGTGCCGTTGAACCACAGTCGGGCGAAAGCTGGTTCCCGTCGAAGCATGCCTTCGACGAGTGAGGCAAGACGTTCATCCTGGGGATGGGCGGCCGCCGTCACACGCAGGTCGGCGACGAGGTCCTCCTCTTCCGCGTCGCTGCCTCTCCATGACCAGACAGGCCATGCCGCAATCGGGTCCCGGTCTCGGCTGGCTCTCGTCTGGAACATCCCGGCGATGAGACTGCGCCCCTCCCAGCCGTACGCGCGGGGATCGCCGGCCGCGGCCGTCCACATCTTGTTCCAGCCGATGATGGTCCAGTCAGCAGCGAAGATCCCGGCGGGAGTCGCTCCCAGCTGATGGACCAGTCGCTGCACGCTCGCGGGTATGTGCCTGGAGACGTTCCCGGCAGAGGGCGGTGCGAGTTGGGCGCAGCGGAACAGATGGTCACGCTCGGACGGGTCGAGGCGCAGTGCTCTGGCCAGAGCGGTGACCACTTGGGCCGAGGGGTTGCGAGCGCGGCCCTGTTCCAGCAGCACCAGGTAGTCGACCGATATGCCTGCCAGACGGGCCAGTTCTTCACGACGCAGTCCAGGGACGCGCCGCTCCCCGCCGGCCTCCAGGCCAATGTCCTGCGGTGACATACGCTCACGCCAGCCGCGCAGGGTCATGCCAAAGTGATTCATCGTCGCCATGCGGACCATCGTCGTCCAGATGCCACGGACGACACGAAGCTTGTGTTGCCACATAACGGATCTGTTACACGGAGTCGAGTCCTGACCGCCCGGGTCGGGTTACGGCGCGCCGTACGGCAGAGCCTCGCCGGACGCGTCGGGGCACCATTCCGGAGAAGCGCGATCAGATCGCCAACCGCAGGAAGCGCGGTTCTCGCGGCGGCCGTCCGCCGAAGTTCGACCCGGTCGACTACAAAGAACGCCACGCGGTGGAGTGCGGCATCAATCGCCTCAAAAGACACCGCGCGGTCGCCACGAGATACGACAAGCTTGCCGTCCGTTACGAAGCGACCGTACTGGTCGCCGCCACCGACGAGTGGCTGTAGGAATCCGACGAAAGCCGAGGGCCGGTGGGGGCCCGCAAACCAGTCGAGAAAGCCTTTGCGGGCTGTCACCCTGGCCAGATGTCGCTCAAGCTGACCGGATCCAGCGGGGCGGCCAAGACCACGCTCGCCTTCGCCCTAGCCCTGCCCTTGGAGTTGGTTGGAGCAACGCCGTGGGTGGTACTGCTGTACCTACCCTGCCCCCTAGGCCGCTGCCGCCCCCGTAGAGGATGATCGACACGCGAAGGGCCCGGCGAGTTCGTCGACCACGGTCGTCGGATCTTCATGACGTGATCCGGCGCCGCCCCGCTCGCGGCCGGGCCCTGCTCCTCAGGGAACCGACCAATAGCCCTGAAGTCGCCCCGCGCGCGACAACCGGGCCCGACGCGCCGTGGAAAGCGGCTGCTTCCGGGCCCTTCGCTGCCAAAATGCCCTCAACCAGTCGTAGGCGAAGGGCCGTTGGGCGTGCGGTCGGCCGGAGGAACCCCGTGGCGCCGTCGGCCGGATCGGTCTGAAGCAGAGAAAAGGAACCCACGGTGTCCGACGAAGGACGGCTGATCGCCGGCCGATACCTCATCCTCGACCGCATCGGCCGGGGCGGCATGGCCACCGTCTGGCGCGCCCACGACGAACTCCTGGGCCGCCAGGTCGCCGTGAAGAAGCTCCACTCCCAGCCCCAACTCGACGTCGCCGAACTCGCCACCCTCTTCGAACGCGCCCGGCGCGAGGCACACAGCGCCGCCCGGATCAGCCACCCGAACGTCGTTGTCGTCCACGACGTCGTGGACGACGAGGGCCGGCCCACCATCGTGATGGAGTACGTGCGCTCCACCACCCTCGCCGACCGGATCAAGGCGGACGGCACGGTCCCGCTCGACGAGGTCGCCCGGATCGGCCGGGGCGTGATCGCCGCGTTATGGGCCGCGCACCGGGCAGGGGTCCTGCACCGGGATGTGAAACCGGCCAACGTGCTGCTCGCCGAGGACGGCCGCGTGGTCCTCACCGACTTCGGCATCGCCCAGGCCGTCGAGACCTCGGCGCTCACCCGCACCGGCCAACTCGTGGGGTCGGTCGACTTCATGGCCCCCGAACGCCTCGTCGGCGCCAAACCCGGGCCGGAGGCCGACCTGTGGGCACTCGGCGCAACGCTCTTCGAAGCGGTCGAGGGCCGCTCACCGTTCCTCCGGGAAACGGTGGCCCAGACGATGTACGCCATCGCCATGGAACCGGCCCCCGAAGTGCGCGGTGCCGGACCGCTCACCCCGCTGATCCAGGGCCTGCTCGTGGCCAAACCGGCCGACCGGCTGTCGGCCGAGGACGCCGAACGCATGCTGCGAAGACCGGCAGGCGCAGCGGGGCCCTCTGTTGTTCCACCCGCCGCCCACCCCGTGGCCGTGGCCGACGACGCTCCGGCTCCGACTCCGACTCCGGCTCCGGCCGCGAACCCAGTGCCCGAGTCCGCATCGCCATCACCATCGGGGCTCAACTCGGACCGCGGAAACGACGATGCCTCCGCAGCCGAGCCACCCGTAGAACCTCCACAGCCCGATACGACCGACCAACAGGCGCACCGGCCCCCAGGCCGTTCGAGGAAGCCGGTCGTGCTCGCCGCGGCCGTCGCCACGGCGCTGTTGATCACGATCGCCGTACTGCTGACCAACCTGCCAACGGGGAAGAGCAGCGTCAGCGCCACCGCGTCCGACGGCCCGCTCGCGGCCGACAACCCCACCCAGCAGTCCACGGACACATCCGCACCCACGGTCTCCTCCCCCAAGGCGTCCCGCTCCGCGAGTTCCGGCGCCAAATCTCCGACGCCGCACACCGCTTCGAAGCCGACGTCCACAACCGTGCATGAGGACTCCGAGCCGGAGTCCGGAGGCAATGCCGGATCCGAGGAAAGCGGGTCCGGTGCAACGGTCGGCCCGGCCGTCGGCCATGCCCTGGTGGTCCCCGCCACGCAGAAGTGCCTGAGCGGCGGCGCCGGGACCGAGGGAATCCAGCTGGTCCATGTCGCCTGCGACGGCTCCGCGGCACAGCGCTGGCAGACCGGATCGAGGGACACCTTCCGCTCCTTGGGGAAATGCATGACCGTGGCCGACGGAGCGAGCGACGACCGGACCGAGATCCAACTGAGCGCGTGCAGCGGCGACTCCAGCCAGCAATTCCACTTCTCCGGTACGGAACTGATGGCCAATCAGTCACAGAAGTGCGTCACCGTTTTCGGGGGCACGAGCGGCACGGTGGTGGTCCTGTGGGAATGCAACGCCTGGGACAACCAGACGTGGACCCTCCAATAACATGGCCGACATGGCACTTCGGCATGGCTGTGCGCGGTTGGCGTGAGCGCATGTCACCGCAGGACAGCGGGCTGACGTTGGGCGGGGAGCGGCGCATCTCCGGACTGCACCGCGAAGAGCTGGCCGGTCTGGCGGGCATATCGAACTCGGCCCCCTCGCCACGCCCTTCGGGCGGGTCTGTAAAACTAGCGGTGTAACTGGGTTTGGTGTGGCTAGAGTTGGCCTGCGGTGAGGCGGCCGTCGAAGGCCAGGTCGAAGGCATTCATGGCGCCTTTCCAGCGCATAGTCCAGCGTTTGCGGCCGGCGCCGGTCGGGTCGAGGCTCATGACCGCCATGTAGACGCACTTGGGGGCGGCCTGCTCCGTGGGGAAGTGCCCGCGGGCGCGGACGGCCTTGCGGATGCGCGCGTTGACGCTCTCGATGCTGTTGGTTGTGCACACAATGCGCCGTATCTCGGCATCAAACTGAAGGAAGGGTGTGAACTCTGGCCAGCTGGACTCCCAGAGGCGGACGATCGCCGGGTACTTCTTGCACCAGGTCTCGGCGAATTCCAGGAACCGCGTCGTGGCCGCGTCCTCTGTCGGCGCGGTGTAGACGGGCTTGAGCGCCTTGGCGATCTTGTCCCAGTCCTGTCGGGCCGCGTATCGAAATGACGCCCGCAGCAGGTGAAGCCGTC
>NZ_JBEXET010000099.1:0-3968 GCF_040606415.1 Streptomyces sp. NPDC005423
CCCCCTTGTGGTCGGTGTACAGGTGGTGCATGGCTGTCGTCAGCTCGTGTCGTGAGATGTTGGGTTAAGTCCCGCAACGAGCGCAACCCTTGTCCTGTGTTGCCAGCATGCCCTTCGGGGTGATGGGGACTCACAGGAGACCGCCGGGGTCAACTCGGAGGAAGGTGGGGACGACGTCAAGTCATCATGCCCCTTATGTCTTGGGCTGCACACGTGCTACAATGGCCGGTACAATGAGCTGCGATACCGTGAGGTGGAGCGAATCTCAAAAAGCCGGTCTCAGTTCGGATTGGGGTCTGCAACTCGACCCCATGAAGTCGGAGTTGCTAGTAATCGCAGATCAGCATTGCTGCGGTGAATACGTTCCCGGGCCTTGTACACACCGCCCGTCACGTCACGAAAGTCGGTAACACCCGAAGCCGGTGGCCCAACCCCTTGTGGGAGGGAGCTGTCGAAGGTGGGACTGGCGATTGGGACGAAGTCGTAACAAGGTAGCCGTACCGGAAGGTGCGGCTGGATCACCTCCTTTCTAAGGAGCAATAGCCGACTGCGAGCAGATGTCTCGCACGGTTGCTCATGGGTGGAACGTTGATTATTCGGCTGGTGTCACGGGCCGGAGGCTTGCGAGTACAACCCTTTCTGAGGGTGTGGAAAGCATGATCTTCGGGCGGGGACTGGTCGGGCACGCTGTTGGGTGTCTGAGGGAACGAAATTTTCCTCAGTTGCCGGCCCCAGTGAACTTGTCCTTGATGGGCAGGGTGATGGGTGGTTGGTCGTTGTTTGAGAACTGCACAGTGGACGCGAGCATCTGTGGCCAAGTTTTTAAGGGCGCACGGTGGATGCCTTGGTACCAGGAACCGATGAAGGACGTGGGAGGCCACGATAGTCCCCGGGGAGTCGTCAACCAGGCTTTGATCCGGGGGTTTCCGAATGGGGAAACCCGGCAGTCGTCATGGGCTGTCACCCGCTGCTGAACACATAGGCAGTGTGGAGGGAACGCGGGGAAGTGAAACATCTCAGTACCCGCAGGAAGAGAAAACAACCGTGATTCCGGGAGTAGTGGCGAGCGAAACCGGATGAGGCCAAACCGTATACGTGTGAGACCCGGCAGGGGTTGCGTGTGCGGGGTTGTGGGATCTCTCTTTCACAGTCTGCCGGCTGTGAGGCGAGTCAGAAACCGTTGGTGTAGGCGAAGGACATGCGAAAGGTCCGGCGTAGAGGGTAAGACCCCCGTAGTCGAAACATCAACGGCTCGTTTGAGAGACACCCAAGTAGCACGGGGCCCGAGAAATCCCGTGTGAATCTGGCGGGACCACCCGCTAAGCCTAAATATTCCCTGGTGACCGATAGCGGATAGTACCGTGAGGGAATGGTGAAAAGTACCGCGGGAGCGGAGTGAAATAGTACCTGAAACCGTGTGCCTACAAGCCGTGGGAGCGTCGGAGTGGAGACTTGTTCTTCATTCTCGTGACTGCGTGCCTTTTGAAGAATGAGCCTGCGAGTTTGCGGTGTGTTGCGAGGTTAACCCGTGTGGGGAAGCCGTAGCGAAAGCGAGTCCGAATAGGGCGATTTAGTAGCGCGCTCAAGACCCGAAGCGGAGTGATCTAGCCATGGGCAGGTTGAAGCGGAGGTAAGACTTCGTGGAGGACCGAACCCACCAGGGTTGAAAACCTGGGGGATGACCTGTGGTTAGGGGTGAAAGGCCAATCAAACTCCGTGATAGCTGGTTCTCCCCGAAATGCATTTAGGTGCAGCGTCGTGTGTTTCTTGCCGGAGGTAGAGCACTGGATAGGCGATGGGCCCTACCGGGTTACTGACCTTAGCCAAACTCCGAATGCCGGTAAGTGAGAGCGCGGCAGTGAGACTGTGGGGGATAAGCTCCATGGTCGAGAGGGAAACAGCCCAGAGCATCGACTAAGGCCCCTAAGCGTACGCTAAGTGGGAAAGGATGTGGAGTCGCACAGACAACCAGGAGGTTGGCTTAGAAGCAGCCACCCTTGAAAGAGTGCGTAATAGCTCACTGGTCTAGTGATTCCGCGCCGACAATGTAGCGGGGCTCAAGCGTACCGCCGAAGTCGTGTCATTTCAGCATATAGGGCCAACGCCTGCTGGGATGGGTAGGGGAGCGTCGTGTGCCGGGTGAAGCCGCGCCGGAAGGCAGTGGTGGACGGTTCACGAGTGAGAATGCAGGCATGAGTAGCGATACACACGTGAGAAACGTGTGCGCCGATTGACTAAGGGTTCCTGGGTCAAGCTGATCTGCCCAGGGTAAGTCGGGACCTAAGGCGAGGCCGACAGGCGTAGTCGATGGATAACCGGTTGATATTCCGGTACCCGCTGTGAAGCGTCAAACATCGAGTCCATTAATGCTAAGGCCGTGAAGCCGCCCTGATCTCTTCGGAGTTGAGGGGAGTGGTGGAGCCGCCGGTCCAAGGTGGTAGTAGGTGAGTGATGGGGTGACGCAGGAAGGTAGTCCATCCCGGGCGGTGGTTGTCCCGGGGTAAGGGTGTAGGCCGTGCGATAGGTAAATCCGTCGTACATGTGGCTGAGACCTGATGCCGAGCCGATTGTGGTGAAGTGGATGATCCTATGCTGTCGAGAAAAGCCTCTAGCGAGTTTCATGGCGGCCCGTACCCTAAACCGACTCAGGTGGTCAGGTAGAGAATACCGAGGCGTTCGGGTGAACTATGGTTAAGGAACTCGGCAAAATGCCCCCGTAACTTCGGGAGAAGGGGGGCCATGTCTGGTGAGGAGTCTTGCACTCTGAGCTGGGTGTGGCCGCAGAGACCAGCGAGAAGCGACTGTTTACTAAAAACACAGGTCCGTGCGAAGCCGTAAGGCGATGTATACGGACTGACGCCTGCCCGGTGCTGGAACGTTAAGGGGACCGGTTAGTCACATTTCGGTGTGGCGAAGCTGAGAACTTAAGCGCCAGTAAACGGCGGTGGTAACTATAACCATCCTAAGGTAGCGAAATTCCTTGTCGGGTAAGTTCCGACCTGCACGAATGGCGTAACGACTTCTCGACTGTCTCAACCATAGGCCCGGTGAAATTGCACTACGAGTAAAGATGCTCGTTTCGCGCAGCAGGACGGAAAGACCCCGGGACCTTTACTATAGTTTGATATTGGTGTTCGGTTCGGCTTGTGTAGGATAGCTGGGAGACTGTGAACTCTGGACGCCAGTTCAGGGGGAGTCGTCGTTGAAATACCAGTCTGGTCGTGCTGGATGTCTAACCTGGGTCCGTGATCCGGATCAGGGACAGTGTCTGATGGGTAGTTTAACTGGGGCGGTTGCCTCCTAAAATGTAACGGAGGCGCCCAAAGGTTCCCTCAGCCTGGTTGGCAATCAGGTGTTGAGTGTAAGTGCACAAGGGAGCTTGACTGTGAGACCGACGGGTCGAGCAGGGACGAAAGTCGGGACTAGTGACCCGGCGGTGGCTTGTGGAAGCGCCGTCGCTCAACGGATAAAAGGTACCCCGGGGATAACAGGCTGATCTTCCCCAAGAGTCCATATCGACGGGATGGTTTGGCACCTCGATGTCGGCTCGTCGCATCCTGGGGCTGGAGTCGGTCCCAAGGGTTGGGCTGTTCGCCCATTAAAGCGGTACGCGAGCTGGGTTTAGAACGTCGTGAGACAGTTCGGTCCCTATCCGCTGCGCGCGCAGGAGTCTTGAGAAGGGCTGTCCCTAGTACGAGAGGACCGGGACGGACGAACCTCTGGTGTGCCAGTTGTTCTGCCAAGGGCATGGCTGGTTGGCTACGTTCGGGAGGGATAACCGCTGAAAGCATCTAAGCGGGAAGCCTGCTTCGAGATGAGGACTCCCACCCACTTGATGGGGTAAGGCTCCCAGTAGACGACTGGGTTGATAGGCCGGATATGGAAGCCCAGTAATGGGTGGAGTTGACCGGTACTAATAGGCCGAGGGCTTGTCCTCAGTTGCTCGCGTCCACTGTGTTAGTTCTGAG
>NZ_JBEXET010000100.1:0-3916 GCF_040606415.1 Streptomyces sp. NPDC005423
CTACACGGGCTGCTCGACCAGGCGACCACACCGCTCGGCCGCCTCGTCGTGGCCCCCACCGCCGTCCACGCGCTGCCGGTGGGCACGCGTGTAACCCTGTTGGGTCTGCCGGAGTGCGGGGGGGCGGGTGGTCTTCGCAGCATGGCGGCTGAGGATCCCCACCCAGACGGAGACGAGTTCGATCGGTGCCGGTGGGCTCACCGGCACCGATACGGAAGGACGACATGCCCATACGCAACCGCGGCACGGCTGCCGCAGCCGCCATGTTCCTGGCCGGCATGACGGTGCTGAGCGCGCCTCCGGCCCACGGCATGTCCGGCGTGGCCGCCACCCGCCACAAGGCCCCGGCGAGGGCGGGCCACCCCTCCTTCATCAACCGCCCACAGTCCGGCCTGTCACCGGGACGGCCGGCCGGTGAGTCGCTGGCTGCACGCTCGACGGCCGGCACGCACACCGTCGCCTCCGGGAACACGTTGTCGGATATCGCCCGGCAAGCCCTCGGCAACGCACTGCGGTGGGACAGCGTCTACTCCCTCAATCAGCAGAGCATCGAGGATGAGGCCCGTCGGCACGGGTACGCCTCCAGTGACCGGGGCCACTGGATCTTTCCGGGCACCGTACTCACCCTGCCTCAGACACCGGCGGCACTGAAGCAGCCGTCGTCGCGCTTCGAGCCCGCCCCCTGCCCCACCACTTACGGAGAGCTGAAGGACACCCGCTGTGGCTTCCTCGTCGTACCGGAGAACCGGGCCCATCCGTCTGCGCGGACCCTTCGCCTGGCCGTCGCGCTCGTCCGCTCGGCATCACCGAGGCCGCACCCCGATCCGATCGTGTTCTTCACCGGCGGGCCCGGCGCGGACGCCCTCGGGAACATATCGGAACTCACCGAGGCCGGGCTGAACCGCGACCGTGATCTGGTCGTCCTGTCCCAGCGCGGAACGTACTCGTCCCAGCGGCCGCTGACCTGTCCCGAGATCGACCGGTTCTACGGGGAGCGCGTCAGCCTCCTCTACGACGCGCCCTCCACCGGAGACCGATACGTTCAGGCGGCGGCCCGGTGCCGCGAGCGCCTGACAGCCCAGGGAGTCGATCCGGCTGCCTACACCACCAGCGAGAACGCCGCCGACGTGGCGGATCTGCGCAGGGCCCTGGGAATCCGCCAGTGGAACGTCCTGTCGCACTCCTACGGGACACAGCTGGCGCTGACCTATATGCGCATGTTCCCCGAAGGGGTCCGTTCCGTGACCGTCGACGGCGTCGTACCGCCGTCGGTCGCAACGCCCGGCTGGACGTGGAGCAGCATGAGGGAGGCGTTCGACAACATCGTGAGAGCCTGCGCGACCCAGCCCGCGTGCCGGCAGCGCCACCCGGACATCGGTGCCACCTTCCTGCGCATGGTGCGTCAATTGGAGGCTCGTCCGGTCACCACACACGTGACAGTGCCGCAGGTCGGGACGGTGAAGGTTGTCCTCGACGGCGGGGCGCTGCTGAACTGGCTGGTTCGCGCCAGTCACGCCCCCGACACCTTCCCGGTGGGCGTGGACGAGTTGGCCCACGGCCGCCCCGAGCGCATCGCCGAGCAGTGGGCGGCCGCCTGGCTTCCCGGCTCGCAGGGGATGTTCGCCCACGGGTTCTCGCTGAGCGTGTGGTGCAGCGAATGGGTTCCGTTCGAGACCCCCGCCGAGCAGCTCGCCAAGGGGCGGCAAGCCTTCCCCGAGCTCCCCCGCTCGGTCCTGGCCCAGGCGCCGCAGCTGCCGTTCCTCCGTCAGGCATGTCAGGCCTGGGACGTCCCGAAGGCACCCGACTCCGTTCGTGCGGTCACTCGGAGCAGCATTCCCACCCTTGCCATCTCCGGAGGTTTCGACGCCCAGACGGGGGCTCAGTGGGGGCGCTACGTGGCCCGGACGCTTTCCCGCTCCACGGTGGTCACCCTGGCCGGTGTCGCCCACGGGACGTTCGACACTCCGTGCGGGGCAAAGGTGATCACCTCCTTCTTCGACGACCCCGTGAGCCCGGACACCCGGTGCGTGAGCTCCGTGAAGCCGGCGCCGTTCGTCACCGACGGTGAGGGAGCCGGAACCCGTGAATGACGATCTGCTGTCGGCGGGCTCCGACACCGTGGGCTCCACGCCGTCCGGGGTTCCCGGCCTCGCGCGGTGGTCTCGCCGCGGCTTTCTGAGTGCTGCGGCAGCGGTGGGCTGCGCGAGCGTCTCGCTGGGGACGGCAGCGACGGCGGCCGCGTCCCCGCGATCCGCTGTTCACGGCGGTGGCACCGGCGGTACGGAGAACTCACCGTTCAGCGCCCTGGACTCCAAGATCGAGGAGGCCATGCGGGCGTACTCGATCCCCGGAGCGGCGGTGGGCGTGCTCCTGGACGGCCAGGAGTACGTCAAGGGGTACGGGGTCACCAATGTCGACCATCCCGTCCCGGTCGACGGTGACACCGTCTTCCGGGTCGGTTCGACCACCAAGACCTTCACCGGCACGACGATGATGCGGCTGGTCGAGCGGGGCGACGTCGAGCTGGATGCCCCGGTGCGCCGCTACCTCACCGAATTCGCGGTCGCCGACCCGTACGCGTCGGCGCAGGTCACCGTGAGGCAGTTGCTCAACCACAGCGCCGGGTGGCTGGGCGACGACTACCAGGACTTCGGCCCTGGCGACGACGCGCTGGCCCGCTTCGTGGCGTCCATGGCCCGATTGCCGCAACTCACCGCCCCCGGCGAGGTGTTCGCTTACAACAACGCGGCGCTGTGCGTGGCCGGACGGATCATCGAGGTGGTGACCGGCACGGCCTACGAGGCGGCGGTGCGCGAACTGGTCATCGATCCGCTCGGCCTCGACCACACCCGCTTCTCCAGTGATGAGATCGTGGGCTTCAACGTCGCGGCGTCACACAACGTCGTCGACGGAAAGGCCGTGCTGGATCCGTCCTTCTGGCCCCAGCCACGAAGCCTCGCGCCGACCGGCGGCCTGATCTCGAGCGTGCGCGACCAGCTGAGCTGGGCCCGCTTCCACCTTGGGAACGGTACGGCTCCCTACGGCACACGACTGCTGAGCAGGGCATCGCTGGAACAGATGCACTCCAAACCCGGCCCCGGCGGCACGCTGGTCGTGGAACTCGACGGCATGGGAGTCACCTGGATGCTGCGTCCGACCGCACAGGGACCAAGGATCGTGCAGCACGGCGGGACCTGGCCCGGTCAGATCTCGGGCTTCCTGATGGTTCCCAGCCGAGGCTTCGCACTGACCTTGCTGACCAACTCGGAAGGCGGGACGCGGCTCCGGGACGAGCTGTTCACCAACGACTGGGCCCTCAGCCGGTTCGCCGGGGTGACCAACCTGCCGGCCAGGCCCACCGCCATGAGCGGTCAGGAGCTGGCACCCCACGAGGGCCGTTACATCGCCCAGCGGATCAACGACGAGGGCGCCGTGGAGGACGCCGTCATCGAACTGACCCGGTACGACGGACGGCTGCGCGGTACCCAAACGGTCCAGGGCCCGGCCGGCAAGGCCGGGGTCCCCTCCGACGAAGAGGACGCGGTCCAGGACCAGACCAGCGAGGTCGGAGTCGCCTTCTACCGAGAGGACTTCGCACTGGACCTCGCCCCCGACGGCAGACCGGTCGGCACCCGCTCCGACTTCGTGCGCGGACCCGACGGGAAAGTAGTGTGGTGGCGCAACCACGGACGGCTGCACCGCCACCGGACACAGTGACACGCGCGGACGAGGCTCCGGGGGGGTTCGCCGCTCCCCGGGACCCGGTGATGGTCGCGAATTGGGTGTCCTTCCACGTGATCGACACCGAACGCCAGGACTGGACCCGCAGCTGGGCCGCACTCAAGCGGTTCACCGCCCGCGAGGGTCACGCCCGCGTCCCCTGCGGACACAAGGAAGCCCCCGGCCCGTACCCCCT
>NZ_JBEXET010000101.1:0-3663 GCF_040606415.1 Streptomyces sp. NPDC005423
CGGACCCACCCTCCCCGCACACTCGAAGCCCTGAAGCGCCTAACCGAGCACCACGACAGCGAGATCAACTCCGGCAGTAGTTAAATTACGGGTCCCTACTGGGGCTTTGGTCCCCAGAGAGGCACTCGCCCTTCGCGTGGTTGATGTGACCCTCCCGGAAGGTGAGTTCGGGGAATTGTGGATCCGTGGGCGCAGGAGCAGGGAGGCGCCAGTCACTCGGGAGCTCGCTGACCTGTTGCGGGGCTGGATCAGCCGGTCCGCCTGGAGCCGGACGATCTGCTGTTCCCCGGCAAGCTTGGTGAGCGACTGACGTCTGCGGCATATCAGCGGGTATGGCGGCAGGCGCGTGAAGCCGTGCTACGCCCGGAGGAGTTGGAGGCTCGCCCGGGGGAGCAGGTCACCAGCCTCCGTGAAGCCGCACTGGTGGCCTGGCTCAAGGCGGGCGTTCCTGCGTGGTGCGGGGCCGAGTGGTCCGGGGTGACGGCGAACTGGCCGGCGCTGCCTTACCGGTCAATGTCAAAGGAGCCGCCGAGTATCTCGGCCTCTCGCCGCACACCCTCTACGTCTGGCGCCACCGCCGGCAGGGACCGCCGAGCTTCCGGATGGGCCAACACGGCCGCGTCATGTACCGGCTGGAGGCCCTGCAGTCCTGGGTCCGTGAACACTCGGCCAGCCTGCACTGGCCGCGTAGACGTCCGCTCCACACGACCCACGAAAACGGGTTGACGCAGCGACCTGCTGTGCCAACCCGTTTCGGCGTTCCGCAAGGGGAATGGGGTACTCTCCGTGCCGATCAGTGCTCCCAGCCTGGGCTTCAGCGGCGAGGCTTCCGCAGGTCGACGCACTCGATAGCAGGAGACCGCCCGCATCGGAGCGCGGCTCATTCTCCCCGGATTCTCCCCAGGAGCCTCGGAAGCGTCGTCGGAGCCCGCGATCCGGGCCACAGCCCCTCCCGGGAGCGCCTCCCGGGCCGGTTGCTCAGAGCCAGTCCTTCCGCTTGAAGACGACGTACAAACTGGTACATACAACTGCCATCAATAGGATGGCGAACGGGTACCCGAGTACCCAGTGCAACTCCGGCATGCGGTCGAAGTTCATTCCGTAGATCGTCCCGACCAACGTCGGCGCGAACAGGATCGCCGCCCAGGAGGAGATCTTCTTGATCTCCTCGTTCTGTTCGAAGCCCGCCTCCGCCAACGCCCGCATTTCCGCGTTCTGTTGCTGGGTGACGAGGGTGGCGTTCACGGTGAGGATGTCCTGGAGGGCCTGGCGGAAGCCGTCGACCTGTTCGCTGGTGTGGGTGACGTGGTCGGCCACGTCGCGGAGGTAGGTCTGGAGTTCCTCGTCCGTGCCGTACTTCGCGAAGCCGGCCATGAGGGCGTGCAGCATGCCGACGAGGGGGCGGGTGGCGCGCTGGAACTCCACCATTTCGCGGGAGAGTTCGTAGATACGACGGGAGACGGCGGGGTCGCCGCGGAAGACCTCCGTCTCGATCTCGTCGATGTCCGTCTGGACGCCGGAGACCACGGGGGCGTAGCCGTCGACCACGGCGTCGAGGATGGCGTAGAGCACCGCCTCCGGGCCCAGTCGCAGCAGTTCGGGCGACTCCTCCATGCGGCGGCGTACCGCCGACAGGTCGGGTGCCGCGCCGTGCCGGACCGTGATCACGAAGTCGGGGCCGACGAACACGTGCAGCTCGCCGAAGTCGACCTCCTCCGGTGTGTCCAGGTAGCGGGCGGCGCTCAGCACCACGAAGAGGGTGTCGCCGTAGCGCTCCAGTTTGGGGCGCTGGTGGGCCTCCAGCGCGTCCTCGACGGCCAGCGGGTGCAGGTCGAACTCCTCGGCCAGGGTGAGGAGTTCGCTCTCCGTGGGGCGGGCGAGCCCGATCCACGCCATGCCGGACGGGTCCTCGCGCAGTTCGCGGAAGGTCTCGGCGAGGGAGGCGGGGGCGGAGACCCGCAGCCCGTCCCGGTACAGCGCCGCCTGGACCACGCTGCCCGCGTCGGACTGTTCAGGGGGCGGTACGTCGGCGGCGGGGGCCGGTGGCCGCTTCGGGGGCGGTGCCGGTGTGGCGGGGGTGCGGCGCCAGACGGACTTCCTGGCGTTCTTCGGGGCGGAGCGGGCGCGTCGCTGGGGCATCGCGGTGCCTCTCGATCGAGCCGGGGACTGCGTGATCACGGGCAGGATATACGGGGGACGAACTCGGTGCGGCCCGCGGGCCGGGGGAGGCGAGGGGAGGCCGGGAGGGACGGCGGGGGAGGGCGTAGGACGGCGGGGCGGCGGAGCCTGTGGTCGCGGACAGTGGGTGTCCCCGCGCTGAGTTAGCGTGCGGAGCATGACCAGGACGAGGAAGACGGCCCCGGCGGCGGCGAGTTCGACGGCGAGGACGGGAGCGAGGACGGGAGCGGTCGGTGACGGCCCCGTGCTCGATGTCGTGGCACTCAACCGTGCCACCCTCGACCGTCAGCTCCTGCTGCGCCGCGCACCGCTCGCCGCCGAGGCCGCCGTAGGGCATCTCCTCGGGTTGCAGGCGCAGAACGTGAAGCCGCCGTACTACGCGCTCGCCGCCCGTCTCGACGGGTTCGCGCCGGGGGAGCTGTCCGGGCTGATGGAGGAGCGCGCGGTCGTCCGGATCGTCACCATGCGGTCGACGATCCACACCCACACGGCGGCCGACTGCCTCACGCTGCGCCCGCTGGTGCAGGGCGCCCGCGAGCGTGAGCTGACGATCTTCCGCAAGGGGCTGGCCGGTGTCGACCTCGACCGGCTGGCGGAGACGGCCCGCGCGCTCGTCGAGGAGGAGCCGCGCACCATGAAGGAACTGCGCGAGGCGCTGCTCGTCGAGTGGCCCGACGCCGATCCGCAGGCCCTCGGGGTCGCCGCCCGCTGCCGGCTGCCGCTCGTGCAGGTCACTCCGCGCGGGCTGTGGGGCCGCGGCGGGCAGGTCGCGCTCACCACGGCCGAGCACTGGCTCGGCCGCCCCGCCGAACCGGTGCCCGCTCCCGACGCGACCGTGCTGCGCTACCTGGCAGCGTTCGGGCCGGCCTCCGTGCGGGACATGCAGACCTGGGCCGGTCTGACCAGGCTGCGCGAGGTCTTCGAACGCCTCCGGCCGGAACTGGTCACCTTCCGCGACCCGAACGGCACCGAACTCTTCGACCTCCCCGACGCGCCGCGTCCCGCCGCCGACACCCCGGCCCCGCCGCGCTTCCTGCCCGAGTTCGACAACCTGCTCCTCTCGCACGCCGACCGCACCCGGGTCGTACCGCCCGCGTACCGGGGCCGCGCCTCGCAGGGCAACGTCGCCCACCGCACCCTCCTCGTCGACGGTTTCCTCGCCGGTGTCTGGAAGCTGGACGGCCGGGAGCTCGTCGTGGAACCCTTCGGCCGGCTGAGCGGGGCCCAGCGGGAGGCGGTGGCCGGCGAGGGGGCGCGGATGCTGGAGGTGCTGCACGCGGGGGAGTCGTACGACATCCGGTTCGGGACGGTCCTCGGAGCGGGGAAGTGACGGGTCCCGGATGCCGCTGCGGGGGAGTGGAGAGGGTGCGTTGCGGGCCGCTCGTGGAGGCGAGGCGCTCGGCGCGCCCAGCGCCCTCACCCCGGTGACCGGCGTCGACCTCTGGCAGGGCAAGGCGTGGATCTTCCTGGTCCGCGCCTCGGACG
>NZ_JBEXET010000102.1:0-3555 GCF_040606415.1 Streptomyces sp. NPDC005423
CGCCTGAGCGTCTGGGGCCACGAACTCGGTCACGGTGTCAGTCACTTGATGTCTCTTCCATGATCATCAATTACACCGGTGAGCGTACAGACCCGCACGCGTCAGCCACGACGGGAGGCACAGCAGCGACATCAAGAACCGCGTCGGGAATGCTCACGTCTCCGTTGGTGAATGTCATGTCCCAGCAGCCGATGGGGGCTCAGCGACCATGTGCGATACGACGATGTGCTTTTTCGGTAAATGGGTGAGGCGCCGGTGACGACGCGCGGTGGGCTTCAACCGGGCCAGTCGATGATGTGGACGTTCAGTTCGTTCTTCCAACTGGACGGCGAACCCGTCGGAGCGTTCGCGGCGCAGGCCGGGCCTGGTCGTCAGCATGTGCTGGGCAGCACGGACCGAGTCGGCCACGACCCGCGTCTGCTCGTCGACTTCAATGAGGGGCAGCCCCTGCTGTCGGCACATGGACAGCCGGTGGGAGAGCGTCATGGGAACACCGTGCTGCTGTGGGAAGCGGAGTACCGCATCCGCCGTGCTCGATTCCGGAGAAAGCTGCACTTCTCCGTAACATCCGAAGAACGAACCATCCTTGATGTCAGGGAGACGTCCCGGCCCGACCGCACTGTCCACACATACGTCACCCGCAGCGATCCCGCGCTCGACCCGGTTGCCGTGCTCGGCCTCATCCTGCTGGAGGCACGGCCCGACAAGATGTCGATCCTCAACGAGCTGCTCGAGAGGCGACCGACGTAACGGCTTGTGCGGAGTCGACCTCCAGGCCGGGGAAACCGGTGCGAGCCCGCGCGGCGCAGGGTGGCGGGTCGTCGCGCAGCGCAGCCTTGATGCGATTGGAACTGCCCCCCTGGGAGTCGCACCGCAAGTCCGACCATTTTCTGGCTTTCACCGCGCTGGCGGCTGCCCTCATCTGTTACCGCAGACTCCCCAAATGAAATGGCCTGTTAACCGTTACAACACCCGACGCCGTCACTCCCACCTCGGACAACGCAGCCCAATCACTTAC
Organism: Streptomyces sp. NPDC005423; assembly: GCF_040606415.1. Taxonomy (NCBI): domain Bacteria; kingdom Bacillati; phylum Actinomycetota; class Actinomycetes; order Kitasatosporales; family Streptomycetaceae; genus Streptomyces; species Streptomyces sp. NPDC005423. The sequence goes on from NZ_JBEXET010000102.1 coordinate 1,019, forward strand.
GAGACAGCGTCCGAAACAACATCAACTACGCTGACACCAGCCGCATAACCCGTGTCCAGGATTCGGAGTCATGGCCCGTGGGGCTCTACCCCACACCCCAGCCCTTCGGCCTGCCGTTGTCGGATGGTGCCGGAAGACGTAAGGAGGCCGAGTGTGCGTTGGAGACCTGGCAGGAAGGCAGGCCGTCGCCGGGACGGGGATGGACCGCATGAGGATGTGTTCTCTTCGCAAGCTGTCTCACATCCGTGGGATGTCCGGGATGAGCGCTGGCGCGAGTGGTTGCGGCGTTCGCGGGTCGGGGTCGACCTGGTCGTGTGGTGGGATGGCGGCGACATACGCAGTCGTATCGGCGACATGCCGTACCGCGAGCGCCTTGTCGACCTGCTGTCCCGGGCCTCGCCTCGGGACTGCGCGGCGATGGGCCTGGGCTGCAGTCTCCGTATCGACCGGTCGTGCCGGGAGCCGGAGACCTGCGGCCAGGATCCCATCGGTCTCTCCGCCGCCAGTGCCGCTCCGTATCGTGTGGGTCCGGTGCCAGGTGCCTGCGGTTCCTTCGTGGACTGCTGGAGCGATTTGGAACTGCATGTGGAATTCTCCGCCGACGACCGCCACCGGGCCGTGCACATGAGCGACCGGAACCGCTCGGGCGAGGTCGGCGTGTGGGTGGACGGCGTTCGGCTGATGGTGGACGCCTGGCTGGATCAGTCCGGGTACTGGGTGGGCGATCGGTTTTACGTGCTGCAGGCAGCGGGCCCGGAAGACCATCCCGATCAGCAAATCGCCCTCGGCCTGCTCGGCTGCAGGATTCTCTCGCTTGTGATCCACGACGCCTGGCGGAGGACGACACGCGTATTGGTCCCGGATGCCTCGGAGACATGGACCAATCCGTTCGTGCGGCTGGAGAGCGATCAGTTGCACCTGTACGCGGACGAATCCGCGGTCACGGGTGACCGGCCCGACCGATCGGTGCCTGCCGAATCGCCACTTCCTTGACCCGTCCCGGCCGACAAAGCCTCGGACTGGCCGCCCAGCCGCGATACAGGCGATATCCACCTCGGCGGGACGCGGTGACGCCCGACGGGCCGAAACCTAGCGGACGCTGGTTCCACGTGCATCCTGACGTGGCGAGGGTCTGTAAAGCGAGCGGCCCTGTCTCACATTCGGTGGTAACGGTAAGTAGCTACCGTGGCTGGCAGTAACACCCCCAGAACAGCATGGGGGTGAAGCGACCTCGCCATTGTGCACGCGCCGCTCGACGACGCCTCTGCGGCTGCTCTCACCGGAGCTCGGGCCAGGCACTCCAGCGATTACGTTCTGTCACCACCGAATGTGAGACAGGGCCGGTGAGCGTACAGACCCCCCAGTGGCTCGATGGCGAATCCCCCACCCGTGAGCGATGGCGTGCCCTGGTCACCGCCCGGCGCCACCGCCTCGGCATCTCCCGATAACCGGCTTGTGGACACAGCCTGGGCCTCATCCCGGTGCCGGCGAGATGAGGCCCGGAGGCGACTATTGACGAACGACTGCAGATCGCCCCTTCCCGGGTGTGCTGCACCTCACCGCGGTGAAGGCGATGCGCAGGAACACGTTGGCAGGGTGGGGAGTTGATGGCTACGTGGCTAGCGGAGGGGGCGTGTCCCCGGGCCTCACCTATAGCCCATGGGGACGATCGTCCGGCTGAAGCCCCATGGAGCACCTCGCCGAGAGGCGACCGCCCTCCGCGCGCCACCACCTACGGTCCCGGCTGGTCTCCCCCGTCCAGCCGGGGCCTTTCACACGTCCCCGACCCGTCGGGGACACCCCGCCCGTACGACCAGGCGCGCTCCCCGCCGTCAGCCGCCTCTTCATTGGAGGGCCTGGTGGTCGTGCCGACTTGGTCCTCTGCCCCAGGCCTTCCACGCGCCGTCGAGAGGATCGACCGTGACCCCCGACCCCGACATGCTGTGGCCTCGTTGCGCTCATCTGGGTCATGTCCTGCTGCCGTTGGTGGACCAGGAGCCATGGCGGCAGGGTCGTCGCCGCGAGAACCTGCAGGCCTGGGGCATCGACACGACGGCAGGCGAACGACTGATGGAGATCTTCGCGGCCCTGGCGACCCATGCTGTCGCGGTCGACACTTCATTATCCGCAGCAGAATTAGATGATCTGCCCCTCAAGGCCGTAGCCGAAGCGGCGACTGGCAAGCGCGACTACGAACTGCTCGCCGGGCTCCCGACAACCTTCGCCGACGACCGTGACGGACACGCCGTCAACGTCTTCCGCCTGCACGTCTACAGGGGCGGCGAGTACGGCCACCGGCTCACCCAGCTGAGCACGGAAATGCGCCATGCACTGCTCGTCCTCGCCGAACGGGCGCCGATACGGTTACTCACGTGTGGGGACGTCTTCCGCCGGGCGGCCGAGGCTGGCCTGCAGCAGTGATTCCGGAGGTCAGACGAGCTGAGCTTGTCCTACCTTTCAAGCGGGTCGGATCTGATCATTCGTAGGATCGGGGAAGCCCAGGGGTTGCGGGTATGGCTGTGAGCTTGTCGCCGCTT
>NZ_JBEXET010000103.1:0-3325 GCF_040606415.1 Streptomyces sp. NPDC005423
CTAGTGTCCTGCGCCAGAGATCCGTCGGCAGAGGCGGGCGAGGGAGTCGAGGATTTCTTCGGCTGTCTTGGTCCAGATGAACGGCTTGGGGTCTTCGTTCCAGTCCTTGACCCAGGCGCGGATGTCGGCTTCGAGGGCCTGGATGTTCTTGTGTGCGCCGCGGCGGATCATCTGGTGGGCCAGGTAGCCGAACCATCGCTCGACCTGGTTGATCCAGGAGGAGCCGGTCGGGGTGAAGTGCAGCTCGAACCGCGGGTGTCTGGCCAGCCATGCCTTGATCGCGGGAGTCTTGTGGGTGCCGTAGTTGTCCACGATCAGGTGGATCTGCAGGTGAGCGGGCACCGTCTTGTCGATCCTGATCAGGAACTTTTTGAACTCCACTGCCCGGTGGCGGCGGTGCAGGGCGGTGATGACTTCACCGGTGGCGACGTCGAAGGCGGCGAACAGGGTGGTCAGGCCGTTGCGGACGTAGTCGTGGGTGCGCCGCTCGGGCATGCCCGGCATTATCGGCAGTACGGGCTGGGACCGGTCCAGTGCCTGGATCTGCGACTTCGTGCGCCACGAGGCGCTGTGGGATCGAGCGGAGGTGAAAGGACTCCGCCGCCGTGCTGTCGCAGCAGCATGGCGAAGCTGGGGGCAGTTCGAACCGGGAGATGCCGGTAAGGGCGGAAAGCAGCCCCGACAACGACGGGACGCGCTGGCACTGCCAGACGGCGCGGGTCCGGCAAGCGAGACGGAAAGGTGCACGTGAGGAACCGGCGTGTAAAGCCCCTTAAGAGATCCACCAGCTCGAACCTGGCGGATGTGGGCTGGATTGCGGTGCACATTTCGCTCCCCGAGGTGGGGAGTGGGGTGACTCCTGGGCCGGTTGAAGTCGTCGGTCGGGAGGCCACGTTGAATGCCTGCGGCGTAGGCGTGGCGAGGCCGCAGGGGCAAAGTCGGGCACCTCATCCGTCGATCGATCCGGCAGTGAACGTGGGAACCGTCCGGATGCCTCCCTTTCCGTCGGCCATCCAGGCCGGTGGCGGGCAGGTGCATCGTCCACCGGCAGCATCCGGTCGGGGCGGAGCCGCTGTAGTAGTCCGAGGACGGGAAAGCCGTCCGCATGGCGAAGAGCGGCAGCATGTTCGCAGTGATGGTTCTGGAAGGCCAGGAGTCCGTTAATGAATATTGACGATCCGTCGGACGCCGTGTTCTGGGCCGAGCGGCGGGTACTGGGGATCCAGACCAAACTGCACCAATGGGCGACCGATGACACCGGTCGCCGGTTCAACGATCTGTTCAACCTTGTATGTGACCCCGCATTCCTGCTGGTTGCATGGGAGCGGGTGCGGACCAATCGGGGTGCCCGAACCGCAGGTGTGGACGGAATTTCCGCTCATGCCGTGCGGCTATCAGGACGGGAAGATCTCTTCCTGGACCGTCTCCGTCGAGATCTTAAGACGCAGACGTTCACCCCCCTCCCGGTGCGGGAGGTGATGATTCCCAAGGGCGGAAGTGGAAAGCTCCGTCGGCTGGGCATCCCTCCTGTGGGCGACAGAGTTGTGCAAGCGGCTCTGAAACTGGTGCTGGAGCCGATATTTGAGGCGGATTTCCTCCCGTGTAGCTACGGGTTCCGTCCCAAACGGCGGGCCCAGGATGCGATCGCCGAGATCCACTTCTTTGGATCCCGCTCTTACGAATGGGTTCTGGAAGCGGACATTCAGGCGTGCTTCGACGAGATCGCGCACCCGGCCCTGATGGACCGAGTGCGTGCGCGAATCGGAGACAAGCGGGTCCTGGCCCTGGTCAAGGCGTTCCTCAAGGCTGGAATCGTGCATACCGATGGCACTGAGGGCGCTTCGATCACCGGAACTCCCCAGGGGGGAATCCTGTCCCCGCTGCTGGCCAACATCGCCCTGTCCGAGCTCGACGAGCACTTCGCCGAGACTTGGCAGAGCTATGGATCGGACTACCAGCGCACCGCGCGTCGCAGACGCGGCCTGCCCATGTGCCGTCTCATCCGCTATGCGGATGACTGGGTGGTCATGGTTTCGGGGACGCGTCAGCACGCCGAAGCGCTGCGGGCCGAGGCCGCAGCAGTCCTGGCGCCAATGGGCTTGCGCCTGTCGGAGGCCAAGACACAGGTGGTTCACATCGACGAGGGCTTCGATTTTCTGGGCTGGCACATCCAGCGCCGGCGGAAACGAGGCACAGACCGGAACGTCGTTTATACCTATCCCTCGAAGAAGGCGCTGGCCTCCATCGTGGACAAGGTCCGGGCGATTACCGGCAGATCGAAACACCGGCATCTGTCCGACCTGCTGCGTCAGTTGAATTCTGTGCTGCGGGGCTGGTGTGCCTACTTCAGGCATGGTGTGTCGGCGGCCACCTTCGGCTATCTCGATGAGTATTCCTGGCATCGGGTGACCCGCTGGCTGCGTAAACGACATCCTCGTGTCCCGTGGGCATCCTTGTTCCGGCGTTTCCTCCCGGGGAAACGGCCGACCGAGGACGGTATCTCGCTGTTCCAACCCCAAAAGGTTCCGGTGGTCCGCTACCGATATCGGGGGCGGAACATACCGACACCATGGACGCCAATACCGGCAGCCGTCGGCTGACCAGAGGCAAGATCATGTGGAGAGCCGGATGCTCGGAGACGGGCACGTCCGGTTCGGCGGGCGGGCCGGGGAAACGGAACACCAGAAATGGTGTCACCGCGCCTCGGTCCGACCCGACTCGTCCACCGACAGCACGACCGCACCCTCGGGCGGGTTGAAGTACAGGCCGACGACGTCGTAGACCTTCTCCACGAACAACGGGTCCGTCGACAGCTTGAAGGTGTCTGCCAGATGCGGCTTGAGCTGGAACTGCCGCCAGATCCGGCCCACGGTCGACTTCGACAGGCCGCTGTGCTGTGCCATCGATTTCCGCGACCAGTGGGTGGCGTTCTTCGGGAGCTGTTCCAGCGTGGTGACCACCACCGCTTCCACCTGGTCGACGCTGATGGTGGGCGGCCGGCCCGGCCTCGGCTCGTCGGTCAGTCCGTCCAGCCGCTCGGCGAGGAAGCGCCGCCGCCACTTGCGGACGGTGTCCGCGGTCACCCGAATCTCCCGTGCGACCGCAACGATCGGCGGTACTTCAGGGCCCGCACACGCCAGCACAATCCGGGCCCGCAGGGCCAGGGCCTGTGCCGATGTCGCCCGACGCGTCCACCGCTCCAACTCCGCCCGCTCGTCAGCAGACAGCAGCAACGGCTCCAGCCTCGGGCCCCGACGAGGAACTGACGCACCAGCAGCAGAAGTCATACCACTACTAACGATCAACTACTGGCGCAGGACACTAG
>NZ_JBEXET010000104.1:0-3113 GCF_040606415.1 Streptomyces sp. NPDC005423
CATTGTGTGCACAACCAACAGCATCGAGAGCGTCAACGCGCGCATCCGCAAGGCCGTCCGCGCCCGCGGGCACTTCCCCACGGAGCAGGCCGCCCTCAAGTGCGTCTGCATGGCGGTCATGACCCCGACCGCCTGTCCTTCACCCGGTCTCTGCGGATCGTGCGCCGCCAGGTCCCGGCCCAGGCGGCGTTTTCCCCCGGCCGACTCGCCCGGGCATTGGCCCGCACCCCGGCTGGGATCGCCGAACGCCTGTTGTCTGCACGCCGCCACCGGACCCGCCCCCGAGTGATCAAACGCAAGATGTCCAACTGGCCACTCAAACGTGCCGAGCACGGCAACCGGACACCACCCGCACCGGACACCGTCACCATCACTCGGCAGGACAGAACTTAAGTCACCAGCATTTTCCCTAAATCTCGTTCGTGTGCCGCTCAGAATACTGGAGAAGGTGCGTTGTCAATGGTGCCCTCCTCGCCGCTGGCGCTTCGCCATTCTTGGTACGAGTAGTTGAGGCGATAGCCAGAGTGGGCATCTGGACACGGTGTGGAAGAGTGGAAACGAGCGGCGGCCGACCAGAGTTGAGCGGACAGGCTGTGGTCTCCGGCGATACGGGCAACGATGGCGCGTACTTCAATCCAGTGGGCAGCCTCGCAAGACTTGGCTCCATGGGCGCGGATGGACTGATTCTCCAATCTCCGTATTTCGGCCTCGACTTCAGCGAACCGTCCAGCGTGCGCATGGCGCCACAAAGATGCGTATATGTCACCCCTAGCTGGAATATCGTTGACGATCGAGAGGGCATGCTGCGGAGACATGGTTGTAACCCATCCATCTCCCAGATTTTCTGTTACCGGATCCGCACGTCGCACATCTGCCACCACAACCACAACAACGCCCAACATGATCATGAATAGTCCCGGCCATGTACTCCCGTCGGGCGTCTGGCCAAGCCACAACCAGGCGACAATCGCTGCCACAGGTGCCTCCAGCAGCAACATCACGCTCACCGCTGTGGCTGGTGCCCGACCAAGGGCGAAATTCAGCGAAAAAAGGCCGAGCAGCTGAGGAAGGATTAGCAGGCCCAGCAAAGCGATCAAGGTGTTACCAGTGAGCGCGAACATGGGGGTTCCGGAAACAAGGCAGAGGATCAGCAACTCCACCGTGCATATGAAAGAACACAATACCGAGTACACCGACGTGCTGACATCGGGACGGGCCTGTTCACTGAGGGCGGTATAGCCGGCAAGCGCGACTGCGCCTGCGAGAGCGAGTAGGTCTCCGAGGACCGCCTTGCTCCCAGCTCCTAGGTCCATACCACTAGCGATCACCGCGCCCGCAACTGAGATGGCGAGGCCCGCCCGCGTCGCACGCGGTAGCCTACCGCCCAGCATGGTCGCGATGAGCGCCTGCCAGACAGGTTGCGTAGCCACTAGGGCAGTCGCCATAGCCACACTGGTCATCCGTGTACTGGACATGAATGTGGCGAAATGAGTAGCCAGCGCCGTGCCGGCGAGAGACCCTAGCAAGACAGCGCGGCGCTGCTCCCTACGTACCAGAAATCGCTCCCCACGGAAAACCTTGATGAACTCGCGTCGACGGATCAGCAAAACAACGGGACCTAGTGTAATGAGCCCTAATGCGTTACGGCCCAGCGCAAGCACGAACACCGAGCCACTGGCATACGCCGTCAATGGCGCAGTTGCAGAAAATGCCGCGACTGTTACCAATACGGCGACAATAGACACGGCATCAAGCTTGGTGCGCATAGTGCAGAGCTACCTTCGTGGCGATCTTCGGAATGAGGGATTCGTCGGCCAAATTGCAGATTTCATTGCCGATGCAGGCGCGGTTCTTTAGTGGCGGAGGTGCATAAATCTATACACCTCATCGTGAGATGCTGCCGTCCGAACAATGTGACGGCCATCGTGGTACACCGCAGTCTCGTGGCGGCCGGTTCAACTCAGTCTCACGAGATGGGGATCGATCATATTAAAGTGGCTTGGAACTGCCAGAGCCGCTAAGTCTCTTTCATTCTGTTTTGGTGCAGATCAGGGTGGCGTGGACGGTGCGCGCGACGTGGCGCGGTCGCGAGCCATTCGCGTCGCCTACCGCAGGAACTATCCATGCGTGAAGGGGAATGACACTTTTGGCTACAGGCAGGACGGGCCCCGCATACTAATGATGGAATCAGCCATTAAAGCAGTCTGTTCACAACTGAAATTCCCTCAGTCTGTACTGAACCGGCTGCCCCCTATCAATCGAATAGCGGAGGACGTTCGGTCACGCGAAAGTTGGCGCCAGCTCAAGCTGTACGGTCTGGCGCCCAGCGATGTTGACCTTTCATATGCTGCTGCGTTGACGGCAGGTGGGGAACCACCACGTCACGAGGTTGCTTAGCAAATTTTGGCGCATCGCCCCACCCGTGAGGCATGTGATGCCCCATTTATTGCCCTCCGATACAGAGCACAGTGCCTACGCGTCCCCTGTCGTCCCGACGCCCGGCACCGAGCCTCTTGATCCTGTGTTTGTGCAGATCGAACGGGCGTGGACGGCACGCGCAGTGCCGCTCAGACGGTTGGCCCGCGACTGGAGGCCGTACTCGGCCCCGGTCCGGCCGTCCCAGCTGTCGGCGTACACGTGCGTGTGGTTCCGGCAAGGTTTCATAGGCGGAGATCATCTTGACGTGGTGTGAGGTGCTCCATATAGCGGGCAGCTTTAGGGCTCGCAGAGAATCAAGGTGTTGCTTCGCGTGCTTCGGCTCGTTGGTCTGGTATGGGCATCTTCGATGAGGTTCGTAGTCAACTCGCTGTGAAGTTCGGGGTGTTGTTCCCGCATCTGAGCGAGCGGCAGCGGCGGGTTGATGGGGGCCGAGGCCCGCATCCTGGGGCACGGTGGTATCCGGGCGGTCGCGCAGGCGGCCCAGGCCAGCGAGACGACGGTCCGCAAAAGCGTGGACGAGTGTAGCCCCGAGTTTTCGCTGTCCCCCGGCCGCCAAGTAGCTTCTTGACCCTCACACCGGGTCATGTCCCGCGGGGTGGTGTAGTCACGGCAGCTGTTTCGGTTCCGGTTGTGGAGTGATCTGCGGTTCGGGTTCGGTCGGCTTGGTGGTGAAG
>NZ_JBEXET010000105.1:0-2636 GCF_040606415.1 Streptomyces sp. NPDC005423
CTCTGGGCCATGCTCCGCGACGGAGCGTGCTACCAGCCCCCACCATCAGTCACGCTGGCGGCTTGACATCCCTATTGGGAAGTTCTTTATCTACCCGCATGGCCTTGCAGCCGATTTAACGCTGATCGTGTGTGGGGTTGGGGAGCTTGGTGTAGGTGCGGGTTTCGTGCGTATCGGTGACGTCGATGCTGACACCGGTCCAGTGCTCGGTGGGGATCTCGACGGTGCCCGTGGAGTAGGTGCCGTCTTCGAGCATGTTCGCGGTCAGGTGGACGCCGGTGAGTTTTTCCGCGAGTGCGACGTAATTCTCCAGGTCGCAGGCGCCGGCTTCGAGGTCGAACCCCGTCTGGCGCATGAGGTCGAGGAGGTGGTCCGGTGTGCTGCCTTCTCGATGGAGGGGACCTTCGAAGCGAGTGCGCAGCTCACCGTCCTCCCACCAGGAGAACAGGGACATGGCGTTCGGGCTGCGGAAGTGCGAGACACCGCGGGTGCCGCGAGTGGCGTGCTTCATCGCATCGGTGTGGAACTCGATGCCGCCGTTGATCTCGAGGGCCAGAACCCAGTCGGTGTCTTCGTCGTGGACCAGGGCAGCGCCGATGAACATGCGGTCGCCCCAGTCGTCCTGATCGTCCTGGAATTCGCGGTCCCGGGCGATGAAGTCATCGAAACCGTCGCAGTCTTCCTGCGGCTGGGCGCCGATGCGGTCGAGGTACTCACGCGGAGTGAGCCCGCGAACCAGCGTCAGGGTGTAGCCCTCAAGCAGGAAGCCGCGGTGGAAGTCGCGGAGCCAGGACCGGTCGGCCGATTCAGCGTTCATGGGTGGCCATGGTGCCAGGCGTCACTGACAGGCCACCGGCCAGCCGCCGCAGCCCGTCACGGCCGACTATCGGCCCCACTTGTTCTCCGACCATCCATAGGCGCAGCGTGCTTGGGCGACGGAAGGGACTTGGCTTGCTCTGTATCTACCAAGATCGGCCGGGTCTGCCGATGGCCTTGAGGGTCTCGGGGCGTTTGACGGTTTTGCCGACGTCGTAGCGGGGTGCGGGGTGCCGGTTCTTGGTGCCGGGTGGGCGTCCGGGGCCGGTGCCGCGGGGTTGGGGAACACGGGCCGGGCAGAGCAGTTAGGCTCGGATGTTCCTGAACCCTCGGCGGACCCGGGCCGGGGTGAGGCGTTCGGGCTTGGCCGGCTTCTCCCAGGGCCGGCGGAGGTCGGCGGCCAGCGGCCGGGCGAGGCGGAGCTGGGTGTGGGCGACGACCACGAGCCAGGTCCACCGGTCCGCGGCCTCGGGAGTACGGACCTTCGGGGTGGTCCAGCCGAGAATCTGCTTTCCGAACCTGAAGGTGTGCTCAAGATCGAATCTTCTGAGGAACACCTGCCACCACAGGTCCACGTCTGCCGGGGTGGCGCCTGTCTTGGAGGACCACAGCCAGACCGGCGGTGCTTCCCGTTCCTTGGAGAGGTGCTCGACCTTCAGCCGGACCAAGGTGCCCTCGACGACGGGGAGTTCACCGTCGTGCTCCAGCCAGGCCGAGCGGTGGGTCAGCCTCGGGTGGACACGGTCCCACGCTTGGGTGTCGGCCTTGCCGTAGTTGGCGGTGTCGGTGACGGTGGTGATCACCGCTTCGGGCCAGGTCTCGGGTTTGGCGAAGCGGAACTCCTTGCCGTGCTTCGGCGGCCTGCCGCCCTGGGGATAGGCCAGGGCGTACTCCTTGGGCGAGGGCTTCGGTAGCCGCATCACCCGGTCACTGCGGATGCGCCCGACCAGCTCGACAGGAAGATCCCGCAGGACCCAGGCCAGGCGGGTGACGTCGTAACCCGCGTCCATGACGATCGTGATGTCCGGGTCGCCGGGCGCCCACTGGCCGGCTGAGATGAGCCGCTCGGCCACGGCGCGGAGTTGGGTGGCGGTGACGGCGGTCGCATCGTCTTCGGGTCCGAGCCGGACCACGTCCAGGATCGATGTCCACGAGGTGGCTCCCGGTTCGAGGATGGCGACGAAGGAGTACGGCCAGCCGGGATGAACTGGGAGGCGGACTTCGCCCGACCGTAGACGTGGCAGAACAGCCGGTCGGCCGAGCACGGCGCGTCCGAGCGCAGCCACGGCGACACGTCGACCGCCAGCACCAGGCGCCCGCCCTCGAACCGGGGCAACGGCAGCCCGGCGAGCAAGGTCCGCAGCCTCTCAACGTCGATCCTGCCCCGGTTCAGAGCTCCGTACAACGCGCCGTGCCCACGCCGGTGCTCGGGCACCATCGTCAGGTCCACCGGCGAAGTGACCGGCCCGTCGGCGCACAACAGCGCGTCGGCCAGTTCGAACATTTCGTCACGCCGGGCGGTCAGACACTCGTAGAACTCTGCTCGGAAGCGTGACGCTTCCGCAAACGCTTCCCGCCGGACATCCGGGCACACCACACTCATGACATCGGCCTTCGACTGGTTCTCCTCGTGACGGAGCACAGCATCAGACGAAGGCCACCCTCATGTCCGGCGAATCCCCAGGTGAGTGACCTCGTTTGGGACACCGTTCGAGGCCAGAAGAAAAAGAACTTCCCAATAGGGATGTCAAGCCGCCAGCGTGACTGATGGTGGGGGCTGGTAGCACGCTCCGTCGCGGAGCATGGCCCAGAGGACGTTG
>NZ_JBEXET010000106.1:0-2478 GCF_040606415.1 Streptomyces sp. NPDC005423
CAAGCTCCGCTGCAGCACCAACCGGATCACCAACATCGTGAAGGCCGTCGTCGTCCTTCACCACGCCTCAACCTGAGGTGGGAAAGGGCTCACTGACGCGGGGTACGAGGGGCCTCGGTCAGAGGACCCATGGCAGCGCGTGGTTCGAGTTCCGGTCGAGCGCCTCCGCTCCTGACTGGCGTCCAGACCGTCCGCGTGGCGGTGATCACGGACGTCCTTCGGGGGGCGCTGCATAGGCTTGGGCCGTCGCCACGGTGAGGTCCGCGAGAGTGGGCGAAGCCCTCCTCCAGTCGCCTGACGGAGCGTCAGGAAAGTCGGCAAGTGGTCAGCATGAGTCCTGAATAACCTGGGTCAAGCTGCCCGAATTTGCGACTCGTTGTTAGGGTGTCGACCAGCCCTTGACCTGTAAAAGTGCAGGCAGGGAGCCTACTTGCGGGAGTGCCCCGATGTTGCGTACCATGTTCAAGTCCAAGATCCACCGAGCCACCGTCACCCAGGCCGACCTGCACTACGTGGGATCCGTGACGATCGATGCCGAACTGCTCGACGCCGCCGATCTGTTGGCCGGTGAGCTGGTGCACATCGTGGACATCACCAACGGTGCGCGTCTGGAGACGTACGTCATCGAGGGGGAGCGCGGTTCGGGTGTCGTCGGGATCAATGGTGCGGCGGCCCATCTGGTCCACCCCGGCGACCTGGTGATCATCATCAGCTACGCTCAGCTGACCGACGCCGAGGCGAGGGCGTTCGAGCCGCGCGTCGTGCACGTGGACGGCGCCAACCGGATCGTGGCCCTGGGTGCCGACCCGGCCGAGCCAGCGCCGGGCACCGACCAGGCCCGCAGCCCGCACGCCGTCACGGCCTGACCACCGCAGCAGGAGATGCCCATGAGCGACACCGAGATCCGCGACGACCGGGCCGCCGGCCGCCTGGAGGCCGTCGCCGGAGGCGAAGTGGTCGGCCACATCGAGTACTTCGTGCTCGAAGCCCCGGCGCGCGCCCTCGTCCCCGTGCACACCCTCGTCGAACCGGCCCACGAGGGGAAGGGCATCGCCGGCTCCCTCGCCCGCGAGCTCTACGCCATCGCCGCCCGCGAGGGCATCGCGGTCGCCCCCCTCTGCCCGTACGTCGTCAAGTGGGCCGAGCGGCACCCCGACGAGGCCCTGGCCGCCGCCCCCGAGCTGCTCACCGCGGCGAAGGGATGGCTGGTGGCGCACCCCGGCCGGTTCTGAGCAAAGAGGTGACCCCGGCCCCCATGCTCGCCCTCCTGCACACCTCGCCCGTTCACGTCCCGGTCTTCGACGCCCTGCGCGACGAGGACCATCTGGGCCTGGAACTACGGCACTTCGTCGACGAGGGACTGTTGGCGCGGGCCCGGAGGGAGGGGCCCGGGGCGGTGGCCGACGCGGTAGGGGAGCTGCTTGCGGCCGGTGCCCGGGGCGGTCCGCCCGTGCTGCGCGTGGACCGGCCGATGGCCGCGGCGGCCGTGGCCGCCGGTCCGCGCGTGGTCGTACTCGCCACGGTGGAGAGCACCCTGGGGCCGACGGCGGCGCTCGTCGAGGAGGAGGGCCGCCGGGCCGGGCGTCCGGTCGACGTCCGTACGGTGCTCGTCGACGGGGCCTGGGCGTGTTTCGAGGCCGGTGACGCCGGGGGCTGTGCCCGGCTGGTGGCGGCCGGAGCTGACGCGGTCACCGGCGCCGACGCGATCGTCCTGGCCCAGGCATCGATGGCGCCGGCCCAGCGACTGACGACCACCGCTCTTCCGGTGCTGTCCAGTCCCCGGGCAGGTCTGGCCGCCGCCGCGCGGCTCGCGCGGGCCCACTTGGGTGAGTGACCGTTGGCGGCGCTCCAGTCCCCGCCCCGGTCTGGCGGCCGCCGTGCGGCTCGCGCGGGCCCACTCGGGTGAGTGAGCGCGGGGGTGTGCCAGTCCCCGCCCCGGTCTGGCGGCCGCCGTGCGGCTCGCGCGGGCCCACTTGGGTGAGTGGCCGTCGAGACACCGGGTAGGCGGGGGACATTGATCGAGAGCCGACGTACCGACTGGCTGGAGGAGACGATGACCCTGCCGTTCCCCGACCCCGTACCGCCCGGCCCGACTCCGGGACCGGACCCCGTTCCCGCTCCGGGTCCCGAGCCCGGCCCGGACCCCGTGCCCACTCCGCAGCCGCCCGGTCCGGGTCCGCAGCCGCCCGGTCCGGCTCCGGAGCCTCCGTTGCCGTCCCCGGTGCCGCCGGGTCCTGAGCCGGTGCCGAGTCCTGAGCCCGGGCCGCCGATCAGCTGACAGCGTTCGGCACAGCCGTCGGGCCGGACCCCGGGACCGGATTCCGTACCCGCGCCGAGTCCCGGGGCCCACTCCGTAGCCGCCCGGCCCCGGCACTGAGCCGCCTGGTCCGGCCTGAAGTCTCCGTTTCCGTCCCCGGCGCCGGCTCCGGCATCAGGGAGACGAGGGCCGGCTGGAGCAGCTGCCGTACGACGTTGAAC
>NZ_JBEXET010000107.1:0-2364 GCF_040606415.1 Streptomyces sp. NPDC005423
CGGCGCGGTGTAGACGGGCTTGAGCGCCTTGGCGATCTTGTCCCAGTCCTGTCGGGCCGCGTATCGAAATGACGCCCGCAGCAGGTGAAGCCGTCAAAGAACAACACGTTGATTATCCGCGTCCGTCTCCATGGTCCTCCGTCTGCGGCTCGTTGACCAAGGCGAGCAGGTCGGCTGCTGTGGTGTGCCGGTGCTCGGCGGGGGTGACGTCGATGCGATGGGCGTCGAGGATCGGCAGGACGTCCTTGATTGCGTTCCACAGCGTGCTGCGGCAGACGTCGAACAGCTCGGCGAGGGAGTCCAGGCCGCAGACGCGACGCCGGTAGAGGATCGTGGCGAGGATCCGGTCGCCGTCGGTCATCTTCTGCCGGAAAACGCCGCCGCGGCTGCCCGGGCGTCGGTCGCCGCCGCGCTGGCGGTGACGGCGCTGTTCGATCGCGGCGGCGTAAGGCACGATCAGCTCCTCGAGCAGGGCGTGCAGTGCCTCGCGGCTCATGCCGGTCAATGCCGGGTGGGTGAGGGCCTGGTGGGTCGTAATTGCTGAAGGGTGCTCGGCCGGAGCGATGCCGGTGGCCCATGCCCGGAGGTCCTCGGCGCGGGTGAAGTAGCGCACGACGGTCGGCGTGATGCTGATCTTCTGCTCGTCCAGTAACTGCCGGGTTGCCTTGATGGCTTGGCCGATGGTGACCGGGTTGATCCCCAGCAGATCGCACAGCACCTTCTGCGGGCAGACCTGACGAAGGTAGACGACGGTGATCAGGACCTCGTCCGCATCCGACAGCAGCGATCGACTACGGCCGGTCGTGGCAACGCGCCGGCCTCCGCGGAGCACGTAGCGGCGCTGTTCGGCCCGGGCTACCTGGGCCGCAGCCAACTGAGCTTCCAGCGAACTCAGTTCGCTGGCGTCCATGCCGGTCAGGCGGGGATCGGCGAGCATCTGCAGGGTTCGCTCGCGGGTCGCGGTGCGCTCGTCGGCTCGCGGTGCGGCGTCCGTGCCACCGGCCGGGGCGATGCTGTAATTCCACCGGCTGTGGTCGGTATGCGCGGTGATCGGCAGGGCCAGCAGCTGGTCGCGGCTGATCGCAATGCCGGTCGGATAGGAGCCGTGGTCCAGGACGGCCTCGACACGCAGCCCGGTCCGGGTCGTGGTCGCGGCGATTGTATTGAGGACGACTTCGTGGCTGGTCAGCGGCCTGCCGCGCCAGTTCATGGTGATGTGGGAGAACAACCGATGCTCAACTTTGTTCCATTTTGAAGTACCTGGTGGAAAGTGACAGACTGTTACCGTCAGGCCGGTCTCGGCGGCGAACGCGGCCAGTTCGGCCTTCCATAACCGGTAGCGGTAGCTGTTGGATCCGCCGGCGTCCGCGGTAATCAGTAGCCGGGACGCCGCGGGGTAGTCGTGGCGGCCGCGAGCCTGCCACCAGCGATGGATCGAGGCGACCGCGAACGCGGCCGTGTCGTGGTCGACGCCGACGTTCACCCAGCCGGTGTTCGCGGTCATGTCGTAGATCCCGTACGGGATCACCGTCTCCACCCGTGGGCCGGCGAAAAAACTGTGGTCCTCGACCTCGACGGGATGGCCGGCCGGCCGCCACTCCTGGCCGGCCATGGGCAGCTGCCCCAGCTGTTCCTTCTTCTTCGCGTCCACGCTGATCACCGGCTCGCCCGCGGCCTGGTGCTCTTTGACCTGCTCGTTGATGTAACGGAACTGAGCGTCCCGGTCGGGATGCTGATCACCTTCCAGGGTCTTGGCGGTGCCCTGCAGGCTGAACCCGTGCTCCTTCAACAGCCGGCCCACCGTGGGCGCAGTCACGCGATGCCCCTGCCGGGACAGCTCGGCAGCCAAGTGCCGAAGAGACTTCGTCGTCCAGCGCAACGGCGACATCGGATCACCGCGCTCATCCGGTTCGACCAACGCCATCAGCGCCGGAACCAGACCTCGGTCAACGGCCTCGGCCCGCATCCGCCCACCACCGGGGCGCCTGGCGCGTCCCTCGGGCAGCGGCTCGACCCCGGCTTCGAGCTCGAAGACGCCCTTGCGGACGGTCGTCTCGCTGACCCCGGCCGCCCGCGCGACCAAGCGCACGCCCCCGTGGCCAAGCAGCCGGGCCTCGGTCGCCAACGCCAGCCGCTGCTGACGCTCGTTCAAATGCGGGAGCAGGACCTCGAACCGTCGCGCCAGCTGGCCCCACACATGGTCGGATATTCGCACACCACACCAACGACATCGATCCCGCAAAGCAACGTGTTGTTCTTTGACGGCTTCGGTGAACCACACACGTTTGCACCACAGTTCGCGGCCAGACCTCGCCGACCGCGTCGGGCAGCCCCTTCAGCCCGTCGCAGACCAGCATGAGGACG
>NZ_JBEXET010000108.1:0-1946 GCF_040606415.1 Streptomyces sp. NPDC005423
GTGAGACGGAAGCGGGAGAAGAAGAGGCGACCTCCCTTCGGCATGCCGAAGGGCATCGTCCTGCTCGCGACGCCGGAGGGCTGGCGCCACAGTGTAGTCGCGCCTGGGTCTCGGCCAGGGCAGAGGTCAAGTGCTCGATCTGACCTCGTAGTTCTGCGGCTCGGGCGGTGACTTCGTCGTGCTGGGCCTGGAGGCCGGCGAGGAGTTCGGTGACGTTCACGCGGCCAGCCCGAGGGTGTCGCGCCAGGTGGGACTCGGTGTGGTGAGGCGGCGGGTCATGTTCGCGGTGGAGGCCCAGAAGACGCGCGAGACGGAGGTGACGGACCGGTGGTCGTACTCACGGGCCAGACGCCGGTGCAGCAGCAGTGTGCATGCCCGCTGAGGTTGCGGCACGGCCCGGGGCCGCCAAGTTGAAATCGATCAGGGCTGCGGCACGACCGTCGCGGAAGACGACGTTCTCCGGGCAGACATCGTTGTGGCACAACATCGTTCCCTCCTCCGGGTCGGCGAGGTCCGGAAGCCACTCGGCGCGGGTGTCGGCCGCGACGGCCGCGCTGGTCTCATGCAGACGCCGCAGCAGGTTCCCCACCGATTCGAGGGCAAAACTTGGTCATCGCCCAGTCCGGGAACGGCGGCAGAGCCACGTCGCCAGGGACGCAAGTCAGCTGCTCATGGCGATCCGAGGTGAGACCGACAGGGGTCGGCGCCGCGTCGAAGCCGTGCTCCTTCAGCGCAAGGAGATAGGGATGGAGGGCGCCCGCGTTGCCCGGTGCCGGTCGCTCCCCCCCGGCGGAAGACTGCCCCCGCGTTCGCCATGCCGCCGGTCAGCGCCTCGTCTTCAGCCGTCATGAGGATCACGCTATCGCCCGATCGACCCCGCGCGGGCCGGGCTGCACACGACGTGGATCAGCTCACGACGGAACGCGCGACGCGGAATCCCACGTCGTCGACCTGGAAAGTCGGGTGGCTGCGGCGCCGCGCGGAGGCCCGGCAACTCCAGTGCTCATCAAACCAACCACCGCCACGGAGCACCCGGTAGGCGCCATAGACTTCGGCGTCGTAGACATCCCAGCACCAGTCCCAGACGTTGCCGAGCATGTCGTAAAGCCCCCACGAGTTGGGGCGTTTGCCGCCCACCTCGTGGATGCGCTCGTGCGAGTTACCGCGGTACCAGCCGATCTCGTCGAGATCCCCGTAGCGCGGCCCGGTCGTCCCGGCGCGGCAGGCGTGCTCCCACTCGGCTTCGGTCGGCAGTCGATACCCGTCGGCGGACGCGTCCCACTCGATGTCTTCGGCCTCGGCACGGAAGTGGTACGCGGGCGTGAGGCCGGTGCACTGGGACAGGGCGTTGCAGAACCGCGCCGCGTCCCACCAGGAGACGCACTCGACGGGTAGCTGGTCCCCAGGGGCGGTACTCGGCCGCTGGCCTGTGATCTGTGCGTACAACGCTTGGGTGACCGGGAATGCCGCGAGCTGGTAGGGCGCAAGCTCGACCGACCAACTGCGCTGTGTCCGCCGGTCCGACAGCGTCACCTGCCCCGGCGGGATGGCGATCATCTCGTTCCCCATCATCACGTCCATGATCAGGAGATCCTAACGAGGCCTGCCATTGCGAGACAACAGAGCCACCAACGGTTGTCCTTGGCTGACACGAATCAGCAAGTGGTCATCCTTCACCGACACAGACAGCCATCGATCACCCTTCAGAGTCGCTCCCCTCGCAGGCGGAGGGGAGTACCGGGCCTCGCACCCGCCGACGCTCGCCGCGGCCATCTACGCGGCAAGGGTGCCGAAGCGCGCGATCTCTGGGCTTGATCCGCTTTGACGGACATTCGAGATCAGGGGTTTTGCCCCGGGAGGATGTCCATCATGGAGAGCATGGGGAAGAAGAAGCCTCGGCCTCGTCGTTCGTTCACGCCGGAGTTCAAGGCGGAGATCGTCGAGTT
>NZ_JBEXET010000109.1:0-1688 GCF_040606415.1 Streptomyces sp. NPDC005423
AGAAGCCGTCCCCTTACCGAACTTGATCGCTGACTTTCCGCTGGTCAGGCATGGTCTCCGGGATTCTGCGGAAGGCTCGGTGCGTCATGGTCGTCATGGTCGTCGTGGTCGTCGTGGTTGCGGAGGTGTCGGGTGCCGTCGGTGATGGGGTTGCTGGAGGAGCGGGAGCTGGGGGCCCGGCAGCGGGTGGAATCGCTGCGGGAGGAGGCGGATCGGGTGCTGGCCGCGCTGCGGGACGCGGAGCTCGCGTGGGAACGCTTCGTGATCACGCGGGAGACGCTGGAGGAGGTGCTCGCCCCGCCTGGCGAGCCCGAGGTGCCGGAGCCTTCCGGCGGGCAGGTGGTGGTGCCGGGGCCCGCGGCCGGCCCGGTGGTGGCTGGTTCGGTGGTGCCGGTCTGGCGTGAGGGACTGGGCGTCCCGGCGTTGTCGGTGGACTACCAGCGGATCATGACGGTTCTGTCCGACCGGGAACGCAACGGCGAGGACGAGGCGTTGGTCTGCAAGGAGATCGCCGGTGTGCTGGGCCTCGACGAGACGGCGGCGAAGGTCGAGGGTGTGCGTTCGAAGGCGAACCGCCTGGTGGCGCGGGGCTGGCTGGTCAAGGACGTGCGGGGACGGTTCCGGCTCGCCGACGGCGTGCGAGGCGACGGCTCATGACCATGGTCATCGAGAACAGGATCATCGCCTCGGCGCTGTCCGCGCGGGTTTCGTAGTCGCGAGCCAGCCGGCGTGAGCGCATCAGCCATCCCAGCGTGCGCTCCACCACCCAACGTCGCGGGAGCACTACGAACCCCTTGATGTCGTCGGTGCGCTTGACGACCTGCAGCACCAGGTTCAGCACGGTGGCGGCCCAGGTGACCAGCGACCCGGTGTAACCGCCGTCGGCCCAGATCAGCTTCAGCCGGGAGAACCGGGCCCGCAGCCGGGGCAGCAGGATCCGGGCTGCATCCCGCTCCCCGGTACTCGCCGGGGTGACCAGCACGTCCAGGACCAGACCGATGCAATCGGTGACCAGGTGCCGGCGACGCCCGTTGATCAGTTTCCCACCGTCGAACCCCCGGCTCGCCGCGGGGACGTTCGCGGCCGCCTTCACCGACTGTGCGTCGATGATCCCCGCCGACGGTTCGGCGTCCCGCCCGGCCGCCTCCCGGGTCCTGGCGCGCAGCCGGTCGTGGAACTCCTTGACCAGCTGGATGTCGCGCCAGCGGGCGAAGAACGCGTACACCCGCTTCCAGCAGGGGAAGTCCACCGGCATCGAGCGCCACTTGATGCCGTTGTCGACCAGATAGCGAATCGCATCGAGTATCTGCCGGTGGCAGTAGCCCTCGGGCTGACCACCCTTGCCCCGCATCCAGCCGGGCACCGGCAGCATCTCCCGTACCACGGCCCACTCGGCGTCCGTCATGTCCGAGTTGTAGGCGGGCACCCGTTCGGGCTGATCAGAGGCATTCCCGAACCGGTGAGCGAGGCAATCGCACGACACGACGGCCGAGTTGAACTCACCGGACACGGCGACGTACAACTGTGACAACAGGGCCTCCTGGGACAGTTCGGTTCGTTTCGCAACCCCGAACTACCAGAAGGCCCTGTCTTCATGCCTGCATCAAACGAAGATCACCCGATCCGGACGCCGACCTCGAAAGCCCGTCCGACCGACACACTCCAAGACCGGTAAGAGGACGGCTTCT
>NZ_JBEXET010000110.1:0-1589 GCF_040606415.1 Streptomyces sp. NPDC005423
GGACCCGTAATTTAACTACTGCCGGAGTTGATCTCGCTGTCGTGGTGCTCGGTTAGGCGCTTCAGGGCTTCGAGTGTGCGGGGAGGGTGGGTCCGGCGGAAGACGAGGACTCTGGCGAGTTCGGGCCCGGCGAAGGCCAGCATTGGCTTGGACTTCCCGGCGTGGTAGCTCAGCACGTTGCGCGTGCGTCCCATCAGCTCGGCCGCGAGGGTCAAGGTGACGGTGTTGCGGCTGCGGAGCACGGCGGCCAGGACGCGGTGGCGGTGATCGAGAACGCCGAAGCCGGGGTTGCGACCGCGACCGTCCCTGCCTTCACGCTGTCGTTCGGCTTCGGTGAGAATCTGTTGGCAGGGTTCGAGCTGGAGCACGAGTTGTTCGAACTGTTCACGGGGCATGCCGGTGAGTGCGGGGTGGGTGAGGAGGAAGGTGGCCTCGGCCGGGACCGGAGGTCCCGACTCGTCGAGTGGGTCTTCCGGAACCTGCTGGTCGGGGTCCTGCGGGGCGATGGTGTAGTTCCACTCGCCGTGGAACTCGTCGCGTTTGACCCGCCGGTCGACGTTCTTGCGCTCGGCCCGGGTGAGCACGTGTCCGGTGGGGTACGCGTTCTCGTCCAGTGCGGCATGGACCGTCAGTCCGGCGCTGGTGCGGGTGGCAGAGATGGTCTCCAGCAGCACTTCGTAGCTGGTCAGAGGCTGCCCACGCAGGCTGTGGGTGATTCGGGAGAACAGCCGGTGTTCCACTTTGTTCCATTTTGAAGTACCTGGCGGGAAATGCATGATGGTGATGCTCAGTCCACACTCGTCGGCGAAATCGGCCAGGCCCATCTTGAACAGACGGGAGTCGGCCGAGTTGGCTCCTCCGGAGTCTGCGGTGACCAGCAAGCGGTCCACACCGGGGTAGTCGAGGTGCCCTTGGATCTTCCACCAACGGCGCAGGGACTCCACCGCGAAGGCGGCGGTGTTCCGGTCGGTTCCCACGTTGACCCAGCCGCTGTCGCGTCCCAGATCGTAGATGCCATATGGGATGGCGAACGGGGTATCTGGGTCGATGAAGTCGTGGTCCGGGGCAGTGATCGGCTTGCCTTTGGGCCGGTAGGTACGGCCGGGCCGGGCGAAGTCACCGATCGGCTCCTTCGCCTTCGTGTCCACGCTCACCACGGGCAGGCCCCGCGCCAGGAAGCGTTCGGCGGCGGTGTTGATGTGCCGGAACTGGGCGTCCCGGTCGGGCACCTGGCTGCCGGCCCGGGTCTTGGACATGCCCTGCAGACTGAAGCCCATGGCACGCAAGAGGCTGCCGACCACCGGGGCGCTGACCGGATGCCCGGCATCGGTCAGCTCCCGGGACAAGTCCCGCAGTGAGGCAGTGGTCCAGCGCAGCGGGGACACCGGATCACCCACTGTACGCGGCTCGATCAACAACTCGAGAGCCGCCACCAGACCAGGGTCGCGTTCGGCAGCGCACTTGCGCCCGCCGCCCGGTCTGCGCACCCGCCCCAACGCCTCTGCTCCGCCCGCGAGTTCCTCGCGCCCTCGTGCGACAGTCGACTCCGAAACCTCCGCCAGCCTGGCCACGGCCGTGATCCCGCCGTG
>NZ_JBEXET010000111.1:0-1547 GCF_040606415.1 Streptomyces sp. NPDC005423
CGCGGGCTCTGTCGGAACCGTGTCGGTCACGGTGAGCCCGGCCGGCACGACGACCACGGTGACGGTGGCTCCGGATCCGTCGGTGTGCGGTGAGTCGGTGACGGTGTGTGCGACGGTGACGACGGACGCGCCGGGTTCGGGTGTTCCGACGGGCACGGTGACGTTCACCGGTCCCGGCGGGCTGAATCAGACGGTGGTACTGGACGCCAACGGCAAGGCCTGCCTGACCACCACAGTTCTGGCCACCGGCACCGTGACGGCGACCTACAACGGTGCGGCCTGCTTCGAGGTGTCCTCGGACACGGTTGGCGTGACCGTGAACCCGGCCGATACGACGACCACGGTGATCGTCTCTCCGGATCCGTCGGTGTGCGGTGAGTTGGTGACGGTGTGTGCGGCGGTGACGACGGATGCGCCGGGTTCGGGTGTTCCGACGGGCACGGTGACGTTCACCGGTCCCGGCGGGCTGAATCAGACGGTGGTACTGGACGCCAACGGCAAGGCCTGCCTGACCACCACGACCCTGGCCACCGGCACGGTGATCGCGACGTACAACGGTGAGGGGCCGTGCTTCGCGGGCTCTGTCGGAACCGGGTCGGTCACGGTGAGCCCGGCCGGCACGACGACCACGGTGATCGTCTCTCCGGATCCGTCGGTCTGCGGTGAGTTGGTGACGGTGTGTGCGGCGGTGACGACGGATGCGCCGGGTTCGGGTGTTCCGACGGGCACGGTGACGTTCACGGGTCCGGGTGGGCTGAACCAGACGGTGGGGCTGGACGGTTCCGGTGAGGCGTGTGTGACGACGACCTCGCTGGCCTCCGGTACGGTCACCGCGCAGTACAACGGTGCGGCCTGCTTCGAGGTGTCCTCGGACACGGTTGGCGTGACCGTGGGCGCGGCCGATACGACGACCACGGTGACGGTGGCTCCGGATCCGTCGGTCTGCGGTGAGCTGGTGACGGTGTGTGCGGCGGTGACGACGCTTCCGCCGGGTTCGGGTACGCCGACGGGCACGGTGACGTTCACCGGTCCGGGTGGGCTGAATCAGACGGTGGTACTGGATGCCAACGGCAAGGCCTGCCTGACCACCACGGTTCTGGCCACCGGCACCGTGACGGCGACCTACAACGGTGCGGCCTGCTTCGAGGTGTCCTCGGACACGGTTGGCGTGACTGTGGACCCGGCCGATACGACGACCACGGTGACGGTGGTTCCGGATCCGTCGGTGTGCGGTGAGTTGGTGACGGTGTGCGCGACGGTGACGACGGACGCTCCGGGTTCGGGTGTTCCGACGGGCACGGTGACGTTCACCGGACCTGGTGGCCTCAACCAGACGGTGGTACTGGATGCCAACGGCAAGGCCTGCCTGACCACCACGACCCTGGCCTCCGGCACGGTGATCGCGACGTACAACGGTGAGGGGCCGTGCTTCGCGGGCTCTGTCGGAACTGGGTCGGTCACGGTGAGCCCGGCCGGCACGACGACCACGGTGACGGTGGCTCCGGATCCGTCGGTGTGCGGTGAGTTGGTGACGGTGTGTGCGGCGG
>NZ_JBEXET010000112.1:0-1492 GCF_040606415.1 Streptomyces sp. NPDC005423
GCTTCGCGGGCTCGTCGGACACCGTGAACGTTTCGGTCAACGCGGCCGATACGACGACCACGGTGACGGTGGCTCCGGATCCGTCGGTCTGCGGTCAGTCGGTGACGGTGTGCGCGACGGTGACGACGGACGCTCCGGGTTCGGGTGTTCCGACGGGCACGGTGACGTTCACCGGACCTGGCGGGCTCAACCAGACGGTGGTACTGGACGCCAACGGCAAGGCCTGCCTGACCACCACGGTTCTGGCCTCCGGTACGGTCAGCGCGCAGTACAACGGTGCGGCCTGCTTCGAGGTGTCCTCGGACACGGTTGGCGTGACCGTGAACCCGGCCGATACGACGACCACGGTGACGGTGGCTCCGGATCCGTCGGTCTGCGGTGAGCTGGTGACGGTGTGTGCGACGGTGGCCGTGAACCCGCCGGGTTCGGGTGTTCCGACGGGCACGGTGACGTTCACCGGTCCGGGTGGGCTGAACCAGACGGTGGTACTGGACCCCAACGGCAAGGCCTGCCTGACCACCACAGTTCTGGCCACCGGCACCGTGACGGCGACCTACAACGGCGCGGCCTGCTTCAACGCCTCCACCGGCACGAGCGGCGTCACGGTCGGCGAGGCGTCCACCACGACAACGGTCACCGTCACTCCGAACCCGTCGGTCTGCGGTCAACTGGTGACGGTGTGCGCGACGGTGACCACGAACGCGCCAGGTTCGGGCACACCCACGGGGACGGTGACATTCACCGGTGGCGGCGGCCTGAACGTCACGGTGGTACTGGACGTCACCGGCAAGGCGTGCCTGGCCACCACGACAGCGGCCGGCGGCATGCTCACCGCGACGTACAACGGTGAGGGCCCCTGCTTCGCCTCCTCCACCGGCACTGCGACCCTGGTGGTCAACCCGGCCGACACGACGACCACCGTGACCGCCACTCCGGATCCGTCGGCGTGCGGCCAGTCGGTGACGGTCTGCGCGACGGTGACGACGAACCCGCCGGGTTCGGGTGTTCCGACGGGCACGGTGACGTTCACCGGTCCGGGCGGGCTGAATCAGACGGTGCCGCTCGACGGCACCGGCAAGGCGTGCGTGGCCACCACCTCGCTGGCCTCCGGGACGGTGACCGCGAGGTACAACGGCGCCGGTTGCTTCGCGGCGTCGACCGGCACCAGGACCGTCACGGTCAACACGGCAGCCACGACCACCACCGTGACCGCCACCCCGAACCCGTCCGTGTGCGGCCAGTCCGTCACGCTCTGCGCGACGGTGGCCGTGAACCCGCCGGGTTCAGGTGTCCCGACGGGCACGGTGACGTTCACCGGTCCCGGCGGCCTCAACCAGACGGTGCCGCTCGACGCCACCGGCAAGGCGTGTGCGACCAGCACGGCCTCGGTCTCGGGCACGGTGACCGCGACGTACAACGGCGCCGGTTGCTTCGCGGCGTCGACCGGCACCAGGACCGTCACGGTCAATCCGGTCACCACGACGACCACCGT
>NZ_JBEXET010000113.1:0-1388 GCF_040606415.1 Streptomyces sp. NPDC005423
GAAGAAGATAAACAATTCTTTCATATTAATTATGCCTATCAAAAAAATTCTATTCTCTCTGAAAGTGAAAAAAACTTTTTAGAAATATAGAAAACATTAAAATAAATATTGCATAAGAGCATCAATGATTTGGTGCTTTTTTGATAGTAATTATTTACAGTAGAAAGCGCACAAAAAACTTTCAGGAAATGTTATAATTAGAACGCAAATTGCAAGTCCAAGTTAGCCAGCCAAGCTCATCTCATATGAACTCTTATAGTTGAACATTTTTCTTGGATAATGGTTCATCCAATACTCGATAGCGGCGACTTCTTCAGGGGTCGTCTTTGTTGTGCCTTTTGGCAGATGCCTACGAATCATTCGGTTATGGTTTTCATTCGTCCCTCGCTCAAAGCTCGCGTAGGCGTGTGCATAGTAAACTGGACAGCTTACGACCTCAGAGAGCCTTGCAAATTCATGGCCATTGTCAGGGGTAATGGATTTGAAGTCATAACTTTTTTGAAGTTCCACCAGCTCATCATTGACCGCCTGTGCTGTTTTCCCATCAATCAAGCGAATGATCTCCGTGCGGTATTTTCGCTCTGTGAGCGTCAAAAGCACCTTGTTCTTAGCTCTCGTAAGAATGACCGTGTCAATCTCGTAATGCCCCACTTCTAAGCGATTGTTAATGAACTCAGGCCGTTCTTCAATAGACTTACCAAAAGGATGCTTTGGCGCACGAGGTTTGATTTTCTTTGCCGCCTTATACTGCGGATAGAAAAGATGATGACGCTTGGCTTCTAACCAGCCCCAGTTGACCCAATTGTAGAGGCTGCTCAGAGAAACTCCTTTTGGAGCCTGATGAATGACTTCCAAAGAGTCCTTGTCTTCTTTAAGACGTGTACTCACATAACAATCAATCTCAGTCGTGAGTTTACTCGGACGAACACTGTGAGCCCTCAATCCTTCATAATTTTCTTGAGCCTTTTTAGCAGAGTATTTTACCTTCCGCTTGAGCTGGATTTCCCCTCGCTTCATCTCTCTGTCAATCGTCCCATGAGCTTTATTCAATAAGCGCGCAATCTCACGGTTGCTCAGTCCTTCTTTATTGTGCCAACGTTCAATGTTTAAACGGTCTTGATTGGTCAGGTGTTTCCCTTTGCTCTGGCTTGTGATAGAATAGTCTTGCATCTGAATTTCCTTTTTATACTATTTGGTCGAACTTCTAGTATAAGAGATTCAGATGTTTTTTGCTTGACTCAAGGTGGCTAACTTCATTTTACAATTTGCGTAAAAAATAAAAATCTATAATAATTCAGTTTGCACCAATAAAAAGTGATAAAAAAAATAAATTTTGATGCTGACTAAAAATAGAAACAAAAAATTTTCTATTTTTTCTTCGCATTTTC
>NZ_JBEXET010000114.1:0-1291 GCF_040606415.1 Streptomyces sp. NPDC005423
TGAGGGGCCACGAAGTTTCCGGACAGGCATCCAATAGGGTTGTCCTGAACAAGGAAACGAGGAAGAAGTGGCGCCACCCAGTAAGTACTCGCCGGAGTTCCGCGAGGAAGCCGTCCAGATCGCGTTGAGGTCAAGCAAGACGATCTCCGAAGTCGCCCGGGAGCTTGAGCTGAACTCGGAGACTCTGCGCGGCTGGGTGAAGAAGTACCAGAAGCAGCAGGAACCAACCCCCGATGCGGAACTGACGGTGAACGAGCGGGCGCGCCTGAAGGAACTCGAACGACGCAACCGCGAGCTGGAGATGGAAGTTACCTTCCTGAAAAAAGCCGCAGCGTACTTCGCGAAGGATCCCCGGTAGCAAGCAAGTACGAGTTCATCGACGAGATGCGGCTCGACACCGAGAAGTACGCATACAGCGTCGAGTTCATGTGCGACCGACTCGGCGTCTCCAGATCCGGCTACTACGACTGGCGATCCCGCCCGGAATCCGCGACCGCCCAGCGGCGCGAAGAACTGAAATTGCTCATCGAGAAAGCCTTCGACATGTCCGACAGCACCTACGGGCACCGGCGCATCCAGGCCCAGCTGCACCGCTGGGGCGTCACCGCAGGCGTGGAGCTGGTCCGCCGCCTCATGCGCGAACTGGGCCTGATTCCCTGCCAGCCACGGCCGAAGAGGTTCAACCTCACTCAGGCTGCGGCCGGCCAGGTGCCGGACCTCGTCGGCCGCGACTTCACCGCGGATGCGCCCGGCGAGAAGCTCGTCGGCGACATTACCTATATCGCGACCGGGGAAGGCTGGCTGTACCTCGCAACGGTCATCGACTGCTGCACGAAGGAAGTCATCGGTTACGCGATGGACGACCACTACCAAACCCCACTGATATCCAGAGCGATCCGCAACGCGGCACGGAACAGGAACCTCTCGGCCGACGCGATATTTCACTCGGATCGCGGAAGTAACTACATGTCAGCCGAGTTCGGGAAGACACTGGACCGCTTCGGGCTCCGCAGATCTGCCGGCCGCACCGGGATCTGTTTCGACAACGCCATGGCCGAATCGTTCTTCGGTGCCCTGAAGAACGAGCGCGCATCAAGGGTGACTTACCTGACCCGCGAGGCAGCCCGGCAGGACATCACTCGCTACATCGAATTCTGGTACAATCGCAAACGCCTCCACTCGGCAGTGGGTTACCGCCCTCCGCGCGAAGTCCACGCCGAGCACGAGAAGTTGCGAATCGCCGCGTGAAATAGACAGTCAGATGCCTGTCCGGAAAACGCGAGGCCCCTCA
>NZ_JBEXET010000115.1:0-1172 GCF_040606415.1 Streptomyces sp. NPDC005423
AGGCCGGGTACGTCCGTGCCGTCGGTGAGGGCGGGTTCGACGCGTTTGGCGAGGACCTTGCCGAGTTCGACGCCCCACTGGTCGAAGGAGTCGATGTTCCAGACGGCGCCCTGGACGAAGACCTTGTGTTCGTAGAGGGCGATGAGCTGGCCCAGGACGGCGGGGGTGAGTTCGCGGGCGAGGATGGTGGTGGTGGGGTGGTTGCCGCGGAACGTCTTGTGCGCGACCAGTTCCTCGGCCACCCCTTCCGCGCGTACCTCCTCCGGGGTCTTGCCGAACGCCAGGGCCTGGGTCTGGGCGAAGAAGTTGGCCATCAGCAGGTCGTGCTGGGCCTTGAGCTCCCCGCTCAGCTCCGCGACGGGGTTGGCGAAGCCGATGAAGTCGGCCGGGATCAGCTTCGTGCCCTGGTGGATGAGCTGGTAGTAGGCGTGCTGGCCGTTGGTGCCGGGCGTGCCCCACACCACCGGCCCCGTCTGCCACCGCACCGGCTCACCCTGGCGGTCCACCGACTTGCCGTTGGACTCCATGTCGAGCTGCTGGAGGTAGGCGGTGAACTTCGACAGGTAGTGGCTGTAGGGCAGCACCGCGTGCGACTGGGCGTCGTGGAAGTTGCCGTACCAGATCCCCAACAACCCCAGCAGCAAAGGCGCGTTGGCCTCGGGGGGCGCGGTGCGGAAGTGCTCGTCGACGAGGTGGAAGCCGTCGAGCATCTCCCGGAAACGCTCCGGGCCGATCGCGATCATCAGGGAGAGCCCGATCGCGGAGTCGTAGGAGTAGCGTCCCCCCACCCAGTCCCAGAACTCGAACATGTTCTCCGGGTCGATACCGAACCCCGTCACCTTCCCCGAGTTCGTCGACAGCGCCACGAAGTGCCGGGCCACCGCCTTCTCGTCACCGTCGAGACCGGCCAGCAGCCAGGACCGCGCGGAGGTGGCGTTGGTGATCGTCTCGATCGTGGTGAACGTCTTGGAGGCCACGATGAACAGCGTCTCGGCCGGGTCCAGGTCGCGCACCGCCTCGTGCAGGTCCGCGCCGTCCACGTTGGAGACGAACCGCAGCGTCAGCGAACGGTCCGCGAACGCCCGCAGCGCCTCGTACGCCATCGCCGGACCCAGATCCGAGCCGCCGATACCGATGTTGACGACGTTCCGGATCCGCCTGCCGGTATGGCC
>NZ_JBEXET010000116.1:0-1131 GCF_040606415.1 Streptomyces sp. NPDC005423
CCTGCTTCGTTTAATTGAATCGCTTTCAAAAGTTGATTAATATAAAAACTATCCACGATGTCTTTATGTGTCGCATTGAGCTGCGAAGAAAAAGCAATCTCTTGTAAAAGCTTCTCGAAGTCTTCCTCAGGATGCTCCTCATCCTCGATCATTTCTTTAATCTTTGTTTTAACATTTTCCGTTTTACCTTGATATTGTGGCATCTGCTCCACTACTTCTGAAAATGCTTCAAAGTCCTCTTCGTATTGATCATAGCTTCGGAGCGCTTTATAACTCTTTTCTAGCTTTTGATAAGCACTCACTTGCGCAATCATCGTTTTAAGATCATTGGGTTTATCCGATAGGTCGGCTTCGCTTTGTTTATAAAGTGTTGAACATTCGATAAATTCTTTTTTGACTTCTTCATATTCTCTTGGAATCAGTTGATCAAAGTTTTGATTTTCATTTGAGAATAGACGAAACGTGTTTTGCACATTTTCTTTCATGGTGAAGGGCTTTCTAAAAGAGACAATCAACCCAGAATCTTTTCCTGTATAAATACGATTCGTTCTTGAGAACGCTTGAAGGAGCTTTTGATAGTTCATTTCTCGATCAATATATAAGGTTTGAATCGTTGGAGAATCAAAGCCTGTCAATAAACGATCGACAACAATGACAAAATCTAGCCACTGACCATCCGATTGATATTGCTTTTCCTTACGGGCCAACCGTTTATTAATATTTTGATTGTAGAGTTTCTCATCTTGATAAGGAGAAGCATCAAACTGTTTCGCATACTCTTTCATGATCTCTACTAATTCATCGTCTTGTTCATTTTTTTCTAATTGATCCGGATTGGTTGAGAAGGTAATAGCTACTCTTGGGAAATCTTTATCAATCAGTTGATGACGTTCATCAAATTGTCGCCCATTCAAGAGTGTCCCATTATCTTTCATTTCCTTTAAAATCCGGTAAATATGTTTGGCTTGGGCAATCGAGTGAGTGGTAAGAATGGCTGACATCGTAGGAAAACCATTCTGTACCTTGAACTTTTTGACCACACTTCTCCGATTAAAGATTTTTTGTAACATGGTACGAATATGTTCATCTGTTTCATAAAGTTCCGTAGGCAACAATTTTTCTTGTTGTAAG
>NZ_JBEXET010000117.1:0-1121 GCF_040606415.1 Streptomyces sp. NPDC005423
GGCAGGGTGTCGGCGAAGTCGGAGGCCATCCGGTTCGTGACGGTCTGACAGGTTGATCTGGCTCGGGAAGCGGCACAGGCACGGCTTCCAAGATCATGGAGTTCTCGACGCCCCGTGACCTGCCTGGAAGACCGTGCCTGCCGACGCATCATCGCTGATTCCGCCTGCCCTTGACCAGCTCCGCCAGCATCGCGTGGTCGCTCCGGAGGAGGTGCCCGGGCTGCTGGAGCGCCTCGCTCTGGTGCCCGATCCGCGCGATCCTCGTGGGGTCCGCCACCCGCTCGTCGTCGTCCTCGCCCTGGCTGCCTGCGCGGTGCTGGCCGGCGCGACGTCGCTGGTGGCGGTCGGCGAGTGGATCGCCGATGCTCCGCCCCACGTGCTGGAACGCGTCGGCCTACGGCTCGACCCGCTGTGCCCCAGAAGGTCCCTGCCTGCGGAAACGACGGTCCGGCGACTGTTGGCCCGGATCGACGGCGACGCACTGGACCGGTCGGTCGGCCGCTGGCTCGCCGACCGACGCAAGCCCGTGAAGGGCCGACTGCGCGGCCTGGCGGTCGACGGGAAGAGCCTTCGCGGAGCCGCCAGGGCGAAGGGGCGGAAGATCCACCTGCTCGCCGCCCTGGACCACACCACGGGCCTGGTCCTGGCCCAGCTGGACGTCGGTGAGAAGACGAACGAGATCACCTGCTTCCAGCCGCTGCTGGACACCGTGGCCGACCTGGCAGGAGTCGTGGTGACCAGCGACGCCCTGCACACCCAGCGCGAGCACGCCGACTACCTCCTGGGCCGACAAGCCCACTACATCGTGATCGTCAAGGGGAACCAGAAGAAGCTCCGCAAGCAGCTCAAGTACCTTCCCTGGAAGGACATTCCGCTCCAGGGCCGCACCACGGGTGCCGGTCACGGACGCTCGGAGATCCGACGCATCAAGGTGGCCACGGTCAGCAACCTCCTGTTCCCCGGGGCCCGGCAGGCCGTCCAGATCAAACGCCGCCGCACCGATCTGAAGACCGGCAAGACCACCGTCAAGACCGTCTACGCCGTCACCAGCCTCACCGCCGAGCAGGCTGGCCCCGCCCAGCTCGCGGCCTTGATCCGTGGTCACTGGCAGATCGAGGCCC